>JAXYYF010000108.1:0-27110 GCA_037419475.1 bacterium | reverse complement strand
CGCATCACCGACGGGGAATCCGGCGTGTGGGCCAAGGGCATCAAGTGCGTCAGCGCCGGCGAGCCATTTTTCTGCGGCCATTTCCCGCAAAAGCACGTCATGCCGGGTGTTCTGATTTTAGAAGCGCTGGCGCAGGTGGGAGCTGTGGCAATTTTGTCCCTGCCGGAAAACAAGGGAAAAATCGCCCTCTTCGGCGGCGTGAAAAACGCCCGCTTCAAGCGTCAGGTCATCCCCGGCGACGTGCTGGAGCTCGAATGTGTCCTCACCAAGCGGCGGGGCTCGGTGGGTATCGGGACTTGCAAGGCCACCGTGAATGGCGAAACGGCCTGCACGGCGGAGCTGATTTTTGCCATAGCGTGACGCCCTTGCCTTTTCCCGCCGGAGTTGCTATACTGAAAACAAGTGTTAAATTCCGCAGGAGGAGAACGCGCCATGCTCAATCAGGCCTTCAACGAAGTGTATACAAAGTTTAAGCTGCATTTTTATCAGGAGATCTTCCGCCGCTTTCAGGACCGGGAGGCCAGCCTTACCACCGTGGAGACCTTCTGCATGGAGAGCATCATGGCGCTGGGACGGCCATCGGTGAATGAGTTCGCCACCTTCATGCGCATCTCCCCGCCCAACGCCGCCTATAAGGTCAACAGTCTGGTGAAAAAGGGCTACATCCGCAAGGTCCAGTCGCCCTCCGACCGGCGGGAGTACCATTTGGAGGTCACGCAGAAGTACATCGACTACTACAACATCTCCTCCAACTACATGGCGGAGGTCATGGATCGGATCGTCCACCGCTTCCCCGCCGAGGACTGCGCCAAATTAGAAGAGATCCTCACCGTGGTCGGCCGCGAGCTGATGCCGGAGGTTGCCTTGCCGAAGCGCACGTCCGATGCTCTGCCGCCTGAGCCGGAGCGCACGCAGGCTTAAACGGGGATCACGATGATGGACTGGATCGTTTCGGAAACGGACGCGTATGCGCTCCTTGCGTCCTTCCTCCAGAGGAAGAGAGGGATCGCCCCGCTGCCCGCGGTGGCAAGGCGTGCGGGCGGGAAACCGTGGTTCCCCGATCAACCGCAGGTCGAATTCAACGTCAGCCACTCCGGCGGACTGTCGCTCTGCGCGCTGGCCGATGGCTCCGTCGGCGCGGACATCGAGCGGATACGCCCCCGGGGCGCTGGTCTGCCGCGCTACACGCTTTCCGGGCAGGAATGGGACTGGTTCTGCGCACGCGGGAGCCGCTGGGAGGATTTTTACACGCTCTGGACGCTCAAGGAGGCGCGGGTAAAGTGCACCGGACAGGGGCTTCGCCGTCCGGCGCGGGAGATCAGCGTGCCGCTTCTGACGCCGGGAGAGGAACGGGACTGGCAGGGTTTTCATTTTACCGCGCTCTCCGGCCCCGGCTGGCGGGGTGCGGTGTGCGAAGCGGTGAGCGATACCGTATGATTCCGCAGAAAAAAGGAAAGACAGCGTAAGCATTACGCTGTCTTTCCTTTTGCTTTTATCCGATGCCTGCGGCTCTCCAGAGCAGCGCCGCGATCTGCGTGCGGGCTCAGAAGTGCACAAATCCGACCTTACTCTCCCCTGCGGACAGATCACGGGACCAACTGCAGCCAAGCTCCTGCGCGATCGAGACCAGACCGTTCCACGTGTTGTCGGGGATCTCGATGCCCTCCTTTTCCAGCTTTTCCGCGTGCTTATGCTCAAATTCACCGGGCATGAGCACCTCGTCAAAGCCCTCGGCGGGGGCGGCGGACTTGATGTAGTCACTGTGGTTTTTCACCTGCGCCTCATAGACCTCTCTGCCGTAAAAGGCGTCGGGATCGACGGCCATCAGGAACACGCAGTTTTCGGCGTGGTGCGGGATGCTCCAATAGTCGTCGTTCGCCAGCGCGATCGAGAACATGTTGGCCATGACCGCCAGACCGGAGCCCTTCACGCCGCCGGCGTAGCGCCCGCCGACCGGGTACATCGTTCCTGCGGGCTCGCGGTAGAGCGCCATGGGATCGGTGGTCGGATTGCCGTAGCCGTCGCACAGCCAGCCCTCGGGGACCTGCTGGCCCTTCTGCGCGTAGGTGCGGATCTTGCCCTCGGCCACGACCGTCATTGCGCCGTCCATGAAAACGGGATAGCTGCCCTTGCGGGGAACGGCCCACGAGATCGGGTTGGTGCCCATGCGGGACTCCTTTGCTCCCCACGGGGCAAGGGGACGGCTGTAGTAGAGGCCGACTGTGCTGAAGGCGAGAAGCCCCTGCTTTGCAATGTACTCCGTGTAGGAGCCGACACGGCCGACGTGCGGCGTGTTGATGCTCACGAGACAGGCCACGCCGACCTCCTTGGCCTTTTTGACCGCCAGCTCCGCCATGCCGCGGCCGACGATCTGACCGAAGGCGTGGTTGCCGTCGACAATGGCGGTGGTGGGTGTTTCCTTTACGACCTTGATCTCTGAGCCGGGGATGACCATGCCGTTTTTCAGAAAATCAAGATATTCGGGAATACGCAGAACCCCGTGGGAATCCAGCCCCATCAGGTTGGAGGTCACAAGCTCCTCGGCCACGATCTGCGCTTCCTTTTCGGTGGCCCCCGCCTTTTCCAGCGTCTCCTGCGCATAGCGCAGCAGATCATTTTTATTCACACGCATAATGCTCTTCTTCCTTTCATGAATTGCGGACCAGATGCAGCGCAAAGCCGGCGACCTCGCCGCGGAAATAGAGCGCGAGCGTATGCCCGTCCTTTGTCGTGCGCGATTCCTCCACGAAGTCGCAGCCCTTTTCCCGCAGATACGCTTCCGCCGCGTCGACATCGTCCGTGCCGATGGCGATGTGGCCGTGCGTGCCCCGGCCGGCGCTCTTCATCAGCTCCATCGTGCTGTTTCCGGCAAAGATCGAGGAGCGGCCCTCCTGATAGTCAAAGCCGAAAAGCCCGGCGAACAGCTGCGCGGCAGAGCGGGCGTTTTCTTCGCTTCCGCAGTTGATTCCCATATGTACGACCGAAAAATTCGGGCGCTTTGCTTCTTCCATGATATACCTCCGATCGCTTTACAGGGGCGTGGACGCCTGAAATACGCACAGTGCGCCGCCCAGCCCGCGCTTTTCCGGCACGGTCAGCTTTCCGTTGAGCACGTCCAGCAGATACGAAATGCACCGCTCGCCCAGCTCCTCCGGCTTCAGGCCGTCGGTGACGACGGCACCGGCGTTGATGTCCATGTCGCCGTCATCGCCGCCCATGGCATAATAGGTCTTGCTGTTCGAGCAGATCTTGATGCACGGGGCGACCGGGAAGCCGAGCGGATTTCCGCGCCCGGTCGAATAGAACATGACCTGTGCGCCGGTGGAAAAGAGACCGGTCAGGGAGACGGGATCATAGCCCGGCCCCCGCATGATGACAAGCCCCTTGCGCGGGCCGATCGGCTCGCCGTATTCAAGGATGTCGACGATGGGCGACGTGCCGCCCTTTTTGATGCAGCCGAGCGCCTTTTCCTGGATGGTCGTCAGGCCGCCGGCCATATTGCCGCGGGCGATGATGCGCGACGCCTCAGGGCCGAGCCATTTGCGCACCTCGACCTCCTCGGCCAGAATGGCGTCCTTGACGCGCTGCCCGACCTCCGGGGTGACGGAGCGGGCGGCGAGCGTATCCTCCGTGCCGATCATTTCTGCCATTTCCGTCAGGAGAACCGTGCCGCCGTTTTCAACGAGCCAGTCGGAAACATAGCCGATCGCCGGATTGGCCGTGATACCGCTGAGCGCGTCGGAGCCGCCGCACTGCGTCCCCAGCACGAGAGAGGACAGCGGGGCCTCCTGACGCCGACAGCCGGCGGCTTCCTGCAAGAATTTGCGGGCCTGCGCGATGCATTTGGAGATGACCGCCTCGCAGCCGCCGTCGTCCTGCACGATCTGCGCAAAGACGGGCATGCCGCTGCGCTCGTGGATCATCCGGCCGATGAGCTTCGCGTCGTCCGTTTCACAGCCGACGCCGATGAGCAGAACGCCGTAAATGTTCGGGTTGGTGCACACACCTGTGAGCACCCTCCGCCAGCGGTCGAACTCACCGGGGATGGAGCAGCCGTAGGTGTGGATCAGCGGGATCACATCGGGGACTTCGGCGCAGATCCGGTTGACGATGCCGTTTGCGCAGCTGCAGTTGGCGATGGCGACCACATGGTTGCGGATGCCGACCGCCCCGTTCGGCCGGATGTAGCCGTTGAAGGTTTTTACCGTGTTTTTCATTTCATTAACTTCTCCGAGTCCAGATTGTGAACATGAATATGCTCACCCGGATGAACCGCCTTTGTGGCGTAACCGATGCAGGCGCCGTACTTGAGCACGGTGTCGCCGGGAGCAAGCTCCCGCAGCGCCATTTTGTGCAGCATGGCCACCGGCTCGCGCGCGGTGATCTGCACGGCTCCGAAATCGACGGTCTCGCCGGTCTCCACCGGCTCGAGAACCATCCCCACGCTGTCGCGGGGATCAATGATGAGCCCTCGTTTCATGGCTTCTCCTTATCTGACGACCCGGCCAGAGCCGTCGCCGTTGATGAGGGTGAGAACCTCCTCGGGAGAGGAGAGGTTGAAGTCGTATTCGATCGAGTGCTTGAGGCAGGAGGCTCCGGCGGCAAACTCTACCATCTTCTGGAGGTCAAAGCCGTTGAGATAGCCGTAGATCAGGCCGCTGGCGAAGGAGTCGCCGCCGCCCACGCGGTCGACGATCTGCATGGTGTACTTTTTGGACACGTAGGTCCTGCCGCCGGTGTAGATCATGGCCGACCAGTTGTTGACCGAGGCGGAAATGGATTCGCGCAGGGTGATGGCGACCATTTCAAAGCCGTACTTCTCCGTCAGGTTGGCGGCAAGGGAGCTGTAGCCCTCCAGGCTGAGCTTGCCCTGCGTGATGTCCGTGTTGTCCGCCTTCACGCCGAGAACCTTTTCCGAATCCTCCTCGTTGGCGATCAGCACGTCCACATACTGCATGAGCGGCTTCATTGCGCGCTGGGCCTCCTCGGTCGTCCAGAGGGACTTGCGGTAGTTCAGGTCGCAGCTGACTTTCACGCCGTTGCGCTTGGCGGCGATGCACGCCTGCTCGCAGATCTGACGCAGATTCTCGCTCAGCGCAACGGTGATCCCGGTGAAGTGGAACCACGCCGCGTCCGCAAAGATCTCATCCCAGTCGAAATCGGTGGTGCTTGCCTCGGAGATGGCAGTATGCTTGCGGTCGTAGATGATCTTGGAGGGACGTTGGCTGGCGCCCTTTTCGAGGTAGTACACGCCGAGGCGGTCGCCGCCCCAGGCGATATGATCCGTTTTCACGCCCCACTTATCCAGCACGCGCTTGGCGCAGCGGCCGATATCGTTGTCGGGAAAACGCGTGACCATTTCCGCCGGCATGCCCATGTAGGAAAGGGCGATGGCCATATTGCCCTCCGCGCCGGAGTAGCTGAGATTAAAGCGGTCCGCCTGCGAAAAGCGCAGATATCCGTCGGGCGACATGCGCAGCAGGATCTCACCGAAGCCGACAAATTTTTTCTTTTCCATGGTATGCGCTCCTTAATGACTTATTGGTTTGCGATGGCGACAAAGGCCGCGGCGCGCGCGCTGAGGGTCGCGTAGTCGCCCGCCTCGCGGACGGCCTTATCGACAAGGCGTCCGCTGATGCCCGCGCCGACCATGCCGAGCTTGAGATAGTCGCCCAGATTTTCCTCGTTCAGGCCGCCGGTGCCGAGGATCTTGACGTGGCTGATCGGGCCGAGAATGTCCTTGAAGTAGGCAAGGCCGAGGCGCACCGTCGGGAAGAGCTTGACGAAGTCCGCGCCCGCGTCGTGCGCGCACAGGATCTCGCTGGGCGACATGGCGCCGGGAATGGAGACCATGCCGAGCTCCTTCGTCAGATGGATGATATCGACGTTGGTGTTGGGGGAGATGATGTATTCCGCACCGGCGGCCTTCGCGGCGCGTACCTGATCCTGCGTGAGCACCGTGCCGGCGCCGAAGTGCATGGTCTCGCCGAACTCGCCGCGCAGCAGCTCGATCGCCTGCGCCGTCTTTTTGACTGCCTCGGGATCGGCCTGATCGAAGGTGACCTCCATCAGGCGGATGCCGCCGTCGTACATGGCGTGCGCCAGACGCAGGAGCTCTTCCCCATAGATTTTTCTGCAGATGCAGATGATTTTGTGCTTTTCAATGTATTCGACAATATTCATAATATCCTTTTATCCTCTTTTCGCGGCTTTACCACAGCAGGTTGCACAGCCATGTCGAGATGGCCGGCACATAGGTTACAAGCATGAGCTGAACGAACAGCATAATTAAATAAGGAATGGCTTCCCTGATGAAGCTCTTGATCTTACATCCAGTCACACCGCAGGTGACGTACATCAGCGTACCCATGGGAGGCGTGATGCCGCCGATCGACATGTTGAACACCCAGATCATGCCGAACTGGACCATATCAATGTCGTAGGCCCGGGCGATGGGGGCAAGGATCGGGATCAGCATGACGGCGGCCGCATTGCCCTCGACAAACATGCCGACAAGGATGAGGAACAGGTTGACCAGCAGCAGGAAGAAGAACTTGCTGTCGATGTTGTCGACCATCAGGGTCAGGAGGCGCTGGGGGATCTTCTCGATCGTAAAGACCCATGCGATGGAGGAGACCGCGCCGATGATCATCATGATGCTGGCGGTCTGACGGACCGTTTCCTCCAGCGCTTCGATCAGGCGTCTGACGGTCAGCTCACGATAGGCCAGACCGAGGATCATCGCAAAGATAACGCAGGCCGCGCCGGCCTCCGTTGCCGTCGTGATGCCGATGCGGATGCCGCCGATGATCAGCAGCGGAAGACACAGGGGAAGGAGCGCCTCGCGGAGCGCCTTCATAAACTCCCGCGTGCTGATTTTGTCCGTGCGCAGCGAGGTGTAGCCGCGTTTTTTGGAAATGACATAGTTCAGGATCAGCATGAGAACCATCAGCAGCAGGCCGACGCTGATGCCGGCGGCGAAGAGCTTGCCGATGGACACGCTGGCGAGAGAGCCGTAAACGATCATGCCGATTCCCGGCGGGATCAGCGGTGTGATCATGGCGGAGACTGCCGTGACCACAGAAGAGAACTCCCTGGAGTAGCCGTTGCGCTCCATCTCGGGGACGAGCAGCTTGGCTTCCATCGCGGCGTCCGCCAGATTGGAGCCGGACAGGCCGCCCATCATGGTGGACAGAAGGACGTTGACCTGCGCGAGAGAGCCGGTCATCCGTCCGGTGATGGCGACGCACAGGTTCATGATGCGGCGGGTAATACCGGACTGGTTCATCAGAATACCGGAGAAAATAAAGAACGGGATGGCGAGCAGGTTCAGGCTGCTCATGCCGGTGATGATCTTCTGGACAACGACGATGCCGTTGACCGACGGCGTCATCGCCAGATAGCTGCACGTTCCTGCCATGACGGAGACGAAAACGGGAACCTTGAGGAACATCAGGACGAGAAAGACCGCAATGGCGATCCAGATAGCCGCGCTCATTCCATCATCCCCCCTTCTTCGTACTCATTGGGATCATCGGCCTCCGGGAAGAAGCGCTGCCGGATGGTGTAATAGGTCACGCTGATTGCCATCCAGAGGCTGCCGATGGAAGCCATGATGTATATGATCCAGCTTTTCATGCGCAGCACGGTGGTCAGCTTGCCGCTTTCGATAAACTGAATGTTCAGCTGGAGCGAATGGTAGAAAAAGAACGCCAGCGCTGCCATGGTGCACAGATAGCCGAACCACATGACAACCCGCTGCATGACGGGAGAAAACGTATCCGTCAGGACGTCGATGACAACGTGCGCGCCCTTACGGAAGGCGTAACTGCTTCCGCAGAAAATGACCCACAGGATCATCCATGTCTGGATCTCCTCCATCCAGAAGATGGGGTTATGGGCAAAGTAGCGCTTGATCGCACCGACAAACGTGAGTACGACAAGGATGCACATGCAGACAGATGCGATGACGAGATCAATGTTGAGGATGCGGTCGATCCATTTGAATACCTTGCTCTTCAACGTGCAAAAACCTCCTTCGTGAGAATCTGGTTGAAAGAAATTGCCAGAGAACCAATGTCTCCGGCAATTTCCTGAAAGCTTCTTAAAATCAGCCGTTGATGATAGCAAGCACGCGATCGTACAGACCGTCGCTCCAGTTGGCAGCGCAGGCGGAGTCCGTATAGAAGGACTTGGCGGCCTCGGCGAAGGTGTCGAAGTCGATCTCGGTGATCTCAACGCCGCGGTCGAGCATGACCTGAACGTTGTCGGCCTCGGCCTTCATCATCAGCTCATTCTGGTACTTGGAGGCCATCTCGCCGGTCTCAAGGAGCCACTTCTGCTGCTGCTCGGTGAGAGAGTTGAAGAAGTTGGTGTTGAGGATGACGAACTGGACCTGATACATGTGGCGGTCGAGCAGGAGGTACTTGCAGACCTCATCAAACGAGTTGGCCAGCAGCGTGGAGAGCGGGTTCTCAACGGCATCGACGGTCTTCTGCTGAAGGGCGGTGTAAACCTCGTTGAGACTCATCGCGGTGGGAGCGGCGCCGAGGGCGGTCATGCCGTCAATGTAGGCGGAGCTGTTGGGAACGCGGATGAGCAGACCCTTGAAGTCGTCGGGCGTCTCGAGCTTCCTGGTGGACATGGTGGAACGGCAGCCATACTGCCAGTTGTCGCTGACGATGGTCATGCCGGCGTCGGCCATCTGGTTCTTGAGATCGGCCCACAGGTCGCTCTGGACGAGCTTATCGACCTGACTCCAGTCGGAGAAGAGATAGGGCCCCATGATGATGTTCATGTCACTCACGCCGTAGTCGGCAGCGGTGCCGCCGTCGCCGACCACCATGACCGCGTCGCCGGCCACGAGCTGGTCGAGCAGGTCGGTCTTACTGCCGGCGGAGCTGGAGTCGTAAACGTCAAGAACCATGGTGCCGCCGGATACTTCCTTGAGCTTCTCGGCCCAGTATTCGGCCGCCATCGTCAGGGGCTCGCCGGGCAGATTGTCGTGACCGAACATGATGTGTACGACCTCTTCGGCGGGGGGGTTGTTGTCCGCAGAGCTGTCATCCTGCTTGGGCTCTTCCGTCTTGCTGCCGCAGGCGGCCAGAGAGAGAACCATCGCAAGGGACAGCGCCAGTGCCAGTAGCTTCTTCATGAAATTTTCCTCCGTTTTTGTTGTTTCGGCATTTTCGGCAATGCGTAAAAAACAGTGCATTGCGATGCTTGCTGTTAGCATATCATCGCAATGCACAGATGTCAACCGGAAATAAACAAAATATAACAATAAAATGACAATATATCTGGCGCATTTCAGGTAATTTAACAAACAATCTGTTAAATTACCAACTGAAGATTGTAATTTCTCGAAAGCGTTTCGATCAAAGGCGTGGATTCATCACATACCCAGTAATCGACCTTGGAGAGCGTGGAGAAGTTAAAAAGCGCCGATTCTTCGACCTTATGCCGGTCCGCCATCAGAATGACCGTCTGGCTGACGTCGATCGCCGTTTTCTTGATCTTTGCGTCAATGCTGGAGGCGGAGGAGAGCTCGCCTCTGGCAGAGATGCCTCTTGCGCCGATGAAGCATTTTTTCACGTTGTAGGTTTTCAGGCTCTCGAGCGTTTCAAGGCTGACGAACGCGTTGATCTGCCGGTTGAGCTGTCCGGGCAGGGCGAAGAGCGTATAGTCCGTGGTCATGGCGATCGATTGCAGAACCTCAAGGCTGCTGCTGATCACCGTGAGGCGCTGTGGCAGCGTGTTGCCGGACTGCAGGAGCTGAATCGCCGTGCTGCCGGTGTCGACATAGATAATGTCGTCCTCTTCGAGCAGAGCGGCCGCTTTCCGGCCGATCTCCTTCTTGGCGGCGACATTTTTCATCCGCCGCTCGTCAAAGCTGATCTGGAGGTTTGGCGCGGCGTACTCAATGCCGCCGTAGCGCCGCTGGACAACGCCGCGCTCTGCCAGCTCACGGATGTCTGCGCGCGCGGTATTTGGGTGAATGTGGAAGGTTTCGCTGATCTCCTCAATCGTGGAAAACCGCTTTTCCACAATGAACTGCTCCATTTGTTTTAACCGTGCATTTCTCATCGCGCATCGACAGGTCGTCCCTGCTCCTCCCTGAATAGATGTTCTGCCTGACCGGCAGTGGAAGCTGCGAGAGGGTATTCTCATCTTACAGATGATATAATAAAGATTTAACAAAAATTTGTCAATTTATTTCTGAAATAAAGTGTATAAAATAACAAAATGCAAAGCGGCTGCCGCAGAGGGCCTTTTTCCATGCTTTCCGCTGATTCCGAATGGGTGGAGCTTCTGTCCATTCTGTCGGGTCAGATGGACCAGTTCCGGCTGTCGGTCTGTAGATTTACCATGTGGGTGTAAAGCACGTTTTGCGCGTAGAGCTCGCCGGGCACGCACTGCTCGGCCACCACGCCGCCAGCCGGGACACCGCGGTCTTGCCGCCGGAGGGAGCGCCCAGCTTCACCGCTGCCTGCTCCAGACGGTATTCCTTGATATAGCGGTAGACCGGCACACCATGTGCCGCTGGCGCATGATTTCAAGAATTTCCATGATAAATTTACCTCCGATTTCCGCTCCGATCCAGCAGTGCCTTGGAGATGTCCATGGATATTCCTCGCTTCTGCTTAAACGCTTGAACCGAAAACAGTATAGCGCATTCCTCGGCAAAATGTACATTGGTAAAGAAAATCGAGTCGGATGATTAACCGGTGCGGCGCAGTGAAAAGTAATTCGCGTTCCGCTCAAAGCTCTTGCGTTTTTTTTCATATTTTTATGCAAAGGGGCGGAATATCTTCTATTCCCCACCTTTCCGGTTGACTTTATCTTTTTTTGGCTTATCATTAAACTATGCGGGGCAAAACGGCGAAGCTGCACAGCGCACTCCCGCGTATTCGCCGCAGCCTGCAATTACTATGGAAACAGGAGAATGAGAAAACATGAAAAAATTCGGTGTCAAAGAAGTCGTGGCGACCGCCATCTGCGCGGCGCTGGTCTTCGTCCTGCTGCGCTACGTGTCCATCCCCACCCCCCTGCCCGACACGCCGCTGAGCATCCATAACGGCATTCTGGCCTTCTTCGCCGTCCTCTTCGGGCCCGCGGTCGGCTTCGTTGCCGGCTTCATCGGCAATATGATGGTCGACGTCACCGCCGGCTGGGGTATCTGGTGGAGCTGGATCGTTCCCACCGGCCTCTACGGTCTGATTATCGGCATCTTCTGCAAGAATATTGATCTGCGCTCCGGCAATTTCGGCACGAAGGAAGCCATCCGCTTCAATGTCGTTCAGGTCATCGGCGCTGTTATCTGCTGGGGTCTGGTCGCGCCTCTTGGCGACATTATCTTCTATGGCGAGCCTGCCAAGAAGGTCTTTATGCAGGGCCTGCTTATCGGCCTGAGCGCCATCTTCGCCACCGCGATCGTCGGCACGCTGCTCTGCCGCGTGTACGCCTCCTCCAAGGCCAAGAGCAACTCCCTGTCCAAGGACGCCTGATTTTTGAAAAAGCCCGGCCCATAGCGCCGGATCAAAAAAGAAGCCTCTGACGCCCGCGCTGCGGGGCTGTCAGAGGCCCTCTTTTCAAAGGAAAACGCCATATGGAAAACGAGACGATTCTTGAATTTAAAGACTTCAGCTTCAAATATGACGCGCAGATCGAGCCGACGCTGCGCAGCATCGACCTGACGATCCGGCGGGGCGAAAAGGTGCTCATCGCGGGGCCGTCGGGCTGCGGCAAGTCCACGCTCATCAACTGCATCAACGGCCTGATCCCCTTTGTTTTTAAGGGGGAGATGAGCGGTTCGCTGCGCATCAATGGGCGCGAGAGCCGCGAGCAGAGCATTCTTGAGATCTCCAACACCGTGGGCACCGTTTTGCAGGACACGGACGCGCAGTTCGTCGGCATGACGGTGCTTGAGGACATCGCCTTCGCACTGGAGAACGAGGAGATCGCGCAGGACGAAATGCGCGAGCGCGTGCAGGCTGCGGCGGAGCTGGTCGGCATAGCGAGCCACATGCGTTACGCGCCAACCGAGCTCTCCGGCGGACAGAAGCAGCGCGTGTCCATCGCGGGCATCATCGTCGACGATGTGAGCACGATGCTCTTCGACGAGCCGCTGGCGAACCTCGACCCCGCGACAGGCAAGCGCGCCATGCAGCTTATCGACGACATCCACCATAAGACCGGCGCGGCAACCATTTTGGTAGAGCACCGGCTGGAGGACGTGCTCTACCGCGAGGTCGACCGTATCGTGCTCATGCACGAGGGTCGCATCATCTTCGACGGCGCGCCGGACGTGCTGCTCTCGTCCGATCTGCTGACGGAAAACGGCATCCGAGAGCCGCTCTACATCACGGCGCTCAAGTACGCGGGCGTGCGTGTCACGCCCGAAATGCACCCGCACAGCATGGATTCGCTCACGCTCAGCGGCTCGGATATCGAGCGCGTGCGGCACTGGTACCACAGCGGGAAGAAAAAGGAGTCCCAGCCTCCGGCGAAGCCCTTCCTCGAATTGAAGGATGTGGCCTACACCTACGACGAGCGCGACAAACGCGCGCTTGACGGCGTGAACCTGACCATCGGAGAGGGCGAACTGGTGGCGCTGGTGGGGCGCAACGGCGCGGGCAAGTCCACGCTGGCCAAGGCCATCTGCGGCTTCGTGACCCCGCAGGAGGGCGAAATGCACCTTGCGGGCGAGGATCTGCGCGGCCTTTCCATCAAGGAGCGCGCCGACCGCATCGGCTATGTGATGCAAAACCCCAATAAGATGATCTCCAAGACCATGATCTTCGACGAGGTCGCGCTGGGCCTGCGCACGCGCGGGGTCGGCGAGGACGAAATCCGAAAGCGCGTCGAGGACACGCTGCGCGTGTGCGGCCTGTATGAGTTCCGCAACTGGCCAATCTCGGCGCTGAGCTATGGGCAGAAAAAGCGCGTGACCATCGCCTCCATCCTTGTGCTCAAGCCGGAGATGCTCATTCTCGACGAGCCGACCGCCGGTCAGGATTACCGGCACTATACCGACATCATGGAGTTTCTGCTCTCGCTCAACCGGCGGGGCCTGACGATCCTGATGATTACGCACGACATGCACCTGATGCTTGAGTACGCGCGGCGCTCGATCGTGTTCTGCGGCGGGCGCGTGATCGACGACGAGACGTCGGCGGGCGTGCTGACGAATCCGGAGATCGTGGAGAAGGCTGCGCTCAAGGAAACGTCGCTCTACGGCCTTGCGCTCTCCTGCGGCATCGCCGACCCCTCCGACTTCGTGCAGCACTTCATCGACCATGAAAGAGAGGGGATGCGCTGATGGTCAAGATCTTCAACTACATTGAGCGCAGCTCGCCCATCCACCGGATGTCCGGCGCGTCGAAGCTGGCCGTGCTGCTGCTGGTGACGCTGGCCACCATGATCACCTTCGATACCCCCTTCCTGCTCATCGTTTCGGCGGCGAGCTGCGCGCTCTTCCCCGTCTCGAAGATCCGCATCCGCGACGTGAAGTTCATCTTCATCCTCATTGTCACCTTCATGGTGTTCAACGGCGCGATGATCTACCTCTTCGCGCCCGAGCAGGGCGTGGCCATCTATGGCACGAGGCATCTGCTCTTCACCATCGCGGGACGCTACACCGTCACGCAGGAGCAGCTGCTCTATCAGCTCAACGTCATGCTCAAGTATGTGGCGGCTGCGCCGTTCATCCTCATCTTCGTGGCGACCACCAACCCCTCCGAGCTGGCGGCCTCGCTCAACCGGATCGGCGTGAGCTATAAAATTTCCTACTCCGTGGCGCTGATGCTGCGCTACATCCCGGACCTGATCGTTGAGTATCAGGATATCTCCCACAGCCAGCAGGCGCGCGGCATCGAAATGTCCAAAAAGGGACGGCTGAGCCGTCGTGTGAAGGCGGCGGCGGAGCTGTGCATGCCGCTGATCCTCTCGTCCGTCGAGCGCATCGAGTACATCTCCAACGCCATGGAACTGCGCAAGTTCGGCACCGGCAGGCGCCGCACGTGGATCATGGGACGCAAATTCGGCACACTGGACTACATCGCGCTGGCCGTGTCCATGGCGATGGTAGCCTACTCCGTGTTCTTCCTCATTTCCAACGGCGGCAGATACTGGAACCCGTTTGTATAAGCATTTGTTATCAGAAAGGATAGATTGATCATGAAACCTACTGTTGTATTCCAGACCGACTTCGGCGCGGGCGGCGGCGGCGTGCTCGCCGGCGTGGTCAAGTCCATTGATCCCGAGGTTCCCGTTTACGACTTTACCCACGACATTGAGCCGTACAACATCCGTCAGGCGGGCTATGAGATCTCCACCATGGTTCCCTACTGGCCCGCGGGCACGGTGTTCGTCTCCGTGGTCGACCCCGGCGTGGGCAAGCACTCGAGACAGTGCGTGTGCAAGTTCAAGAACGGCTCCTACCTCGTCACGCCCGATAACGGCATCCTCACGCCGTTCGTCGACGACGGCTCCATCGAGTGCATCCGCAACATCGACATCACCCGCCACCGTCTGCCCGGCAGCGAGAACGTCTTTATCTTCCACGGCCGCGACGTGTACGCCTACACCGCCGGCAAGCTGGCCGCGGGCGTGATCTCCTTCGAGGATGTGGGCGAGGCGTATGACGCCTCCGAGGCCGTGTACCTGCCCCAGACCAACGTCAAGACCGTGGTGCGCGAGGGCTTCGCGCAGGGCGGTATCTACAACTTCGATACGCCCTACGGCTGCGCGCGCGTGCGCATCCGCAACAAGGACTTTCAGGAGGTCGCGGGCTTCCACTACGGCGATATCGTCCATGTGAAGATCACCGACGGCGAGCGCATCGTGCTCGACGACAAGGCGACCTATGAGCGCTCGTTCGGCTTCGCGCCGCGCCACAAGCCGCTCATCTGCGGCGACATCCAGATCGGTGAGGCGCAGATGCTGCGCTTTACCATCAACGACGCGAACTTCATGAAGGAGTACGCGCCCGAGCTGCTCGACGACCAGAGCAAGGCCGTGGATTATGTGTTCACAGTGACGAAGGAATAAAAAATATCGGAACGCTCCGGCGAAGGAAGGGCTGCCCCGGGAGGGGCGGCCCTTTTGCGCGTGCGGCTCCCTGCCGGAGAGCGGCCGGCGGACAGGCTTGACAGAAGCGGCCGGAGTCGGTACAATTATCCTGAAATATTATGGAAAGCAGGCAGATGATATGCGTGTAAATCAACGGACAAGGGAAAAGCCGGGCTGGCTGACGGCGGCAGTGTGGCTGGCGCTGGCCGTGCTGGGACTGCTGCACTTTTACGGCGTCGGCAAAAAGTGGATGGCGCTGCTTGCGGGCATGGGCGTGATCGTGCTGCTTGTGCGCGGCGACCGCAGGCGGCTGTGGAACGCCCCCTCCCTGCTGCTGCTCGGCTATGCGGCGTGGTCATGGCTGACGGTATTCTGGGCGATGTCGGGGAAATTTCATCTGCGCGAGGGCTCGAAGATCCTCATTGCGGTGTTCTTTTTCCTCCTTGTCGCGCTGCACAAACGCATGGACGGCGCTTTTGCCCGGCGTGTGATGGGCATGATCGCCGCTCTGTCCGCGCTTTTCGCGCTGATGAGCGTGGAGGCGGCGTCCTCGGGGTTCTGCAAGGCTCTGCTTGAGAGACTGGGAACCGGCACGGGGGCGATGGTATTCCAAAACAGCCGCCTGAGCGGTATTTTCGGCAATTCCAACATGGAGTCCTCCGTCTATGCCGTCGGAATATTCTGTGCGGTCGCGCTGGCGTGCGGGACGGAGAAGAGATGGCACAAGGCATTTTGGACAGCCGCGCTGTCGCTGAACGCCTTCGCTTTTCTGCTGGTGTTCAGCATGGGCGCGATGACCTGCTTCGCCGCCGCAGTTGTGGTCTATCTGATCTTTGCGGGCAGAGGGCGGAGCGCAGCGCTGCTGCGGATGCTTTCCGCGGCGGTTCCGACGCTCGGCTGCGGGTTTCTGGCCTTTTCGCTCTTCAGCGGAGACCGCGCCGCTGCGGTTTCACTGGTGATGCTGGCCAACGCGGGGATTTCCGTGCTGCTGGAGCTGACCGTTTCGGAGAAGCTTTCCGTTGTGCTGGAACGGCATGAAAGGCTTGCATTCTGCGTGCTTGCCGCCGTTGTGCTGGCGGCGGGCGTATATGCGGCGGCTGCGCTGCATGTGACGGGTGCGTATACCTTCGGGCCGGAGATCTGCCGCAGCGAACGGCTGGGCGCGGGAGAGCATACCGTGCGGGTCGAGGCGGACGGAACCGTTTCCCTGCGGGTCTACACCCAAAGCATCATTGAGATGATGGGAAACAGCGCAACGATACTGTATGAAGCGCCCGCGGAGGGGGAGATCGCGTTTACCGTCCCCGAGGGGGATGTGATGACCTTCTTTGTGCTTTCGGCGGATTCCGGGGTGACGGTGCAGAGCGTGCGGGTCGACGGAACGATCGAGCTGCCGCTGCGCTATGTGCTGCTGCCCGGCTTTGCGGCGGACCGAGTGCAGAGTCTGGGTATGAGCAGCTCTGTCACCCTGCGCAGGCTGTACCGTCAGGATGCGGTCAGGCTGTGGCGGCTCAGTCCCATGATCGGCAATGGCGTCGGCGCGTTTGAAACGGGAATATCCTCCGTGCAGGATTACCCTTATGAAACGAAGTATGTCCACAACCATTATTTGCAGATCCTGCTTGAGGACGGCGTGATCGGCCTTGCGCTGTATGCCGGCGCGCTGCTTGCGCTGCTGCTGGCGCTTTGGAAGAAGAGAAAGCAGGCGGCGGAGAGCGAATACGCATGGCTTTATCCGGCTCTGCTTGCCGAGTTTGTAATGAACGGCGCGCAGATGTGCTGGGATGTGTCCATGTCGATGATCATTTTCCTCTGCGTGACGTATGCGCTCTATGGGCTGACCGTCGGTGCGTTTGCCGAACCGTTCCGGGAAAAGGCCGCCGCGGAGGAAAGCGGAGCAAAGAAAAAAGCGCCTGCCGGGAAGAGAGATCTTTCGCTTTATGTGCGCAATACCGGCATCGGCTTTATGGCGGTCGTGGTGCTGACGCTGGCCGGCAACCTGATCGCGGCGGCGGTGGTGAATGCGCCCGCCGATTCCGGTGACGTATTTTTGCAGCATCTGAGCACGGCGGCGAAGCTGGATCTGTACGAGCGCAACGACGACAAGCTTTCCTATATCGTCGGCTCGCTGGAGGTCGGAGACGGCTGCCGTGCGCAGGCAGACCGGTATGCCGCGGAGCTTTCGCGGGTGCAGAGCAATGTCATTCCCTTCTATCTGGTCAATTACTACCTGAGAACACAGCAGTACGGCGAGGCCGTCGATGAAGCGATCCGCGGCGCGGCGTATTCCGCGTCGGACCGCGAAACGTGGCAGAATTGCAGCGCGCTGCTCGATCAGGCGCTTTTTGCCGACGCGGCGGGCTCTCCCCTGCTGACGCAGCGGGACGAGCTGATGCCGAAGCTGACGGCCTACCGTCAGGCACTGGAGAGCTACAATGCCTCCGCGATACTGCCGGTGGAGCTGGATGAGAGCGCACAGGCATTCTTTGACGAGATCGCGGCGCTCGAGGCCTGCGGAAATGACGAGACGCAGCTCCTTGCTGTGCTGACGGAGCGTGCGCAGGGCTGAGAAGAGAACACAATCGAAAACAGAACGGAACAACAGCCGCGGGCGAAGAGCCCGCGGCTGTTGTTCTGCCTCATGTGAGTTTTGTCCGACTTATGTCGGCGTTCAGGAATCTGCGACAGAAGAATACAAGAGGAAAAGAGCTTACACTGAAGATAGAATACTTCGGTAAAGGAGGATACTCTTGAAACAGGACATCATTTGTACCGGCGTGCCGGATGCGGAAGCGCTCGGTGCGGCGGTGAGCGAATTCCTGCGCACGGTAAGGCCGGAGAGGCAGAGACTTTTTGACTATTACCGCGGCGAACAGAGCGTGAACAAGGGGGAGACGGTGCGCGGCCGACCGGACAACCGCATGCGCGCACCCTTTCCCCGCTATATCACCGAGGTGCACACCGGCTACTTCCTCGGGCTGCCGCCCACTGTCGCCTATGGCGATGAGACCGCGGGCCGACGCTACACGGCGTTGAGCCGGGAGCTGAACCTGCCGCATCTCTATTTTGACGTGGGGCGCGATCTGAGCATCTGCGGCGCGGGCTTTGTGCTGGTGTGGGCGGAGCGAAGCGGCGTGAGGGTCTGCCGCTGTGATCCGTGCAGCTGCTTTGCCATCCGCTCCGGTGAGGCGGGCTCTCCCCTGCTGGCCATGGTGCGGCTGCTCAGCGGCCCGCAGAGCGAGATCCGCGGCGTGCTCTACACAGCCGAGCGGCTTCTTCCCTTTGCATGGGACGGAAACGGCGTGACCCTTGGCGCGGCGGAGAAAAATCTGCTGGGGGTCATTCCGCTGCTGCCCTTTTACAACAACTGTCAGGGCATGGGCGATTTTGAGATGGTCACGGGGCTGGTGGACGCTTATAACATTCTGCTCTCCGGCGCGCTGGATGACATGCAGTCGGTAGCCAACGCCTTTCTTGCCCTCTATGGAATGCAGGGCACGACGCAGAGGGACATTGAACAGGCCAACCGCACCCGGATCCTTTCGCTCAGCGAAGGGGGCCGCGCGGAATTTGTGGTCAAAAATCTCAATCACGAGGCGCTCGGACAGCTCGAGGTCAATCTGCGCCGCAGTATTTTGCAGCTTTCCATGACGCCGGATCTCTGCGACGAGCACTTCGCGGGAAGCACCTCCGGGATCGCCTTGCAGTATAAGCTCTGGGGGATCGAACAGGCGCGTTCTGCAAAGGAGAGAACCTTTACAGACGGTATCCGCGCGCTGCTCGGGGTGCTGACGGCAGGCGAGCATCTGCTTGGACGCGGAACGGATCTGAGCGGCGGCGAGACGACCTTCTATAAAAATCTGCCGCAGGATCATGCGGCGCTGGCGAGCACGCTGCTCTCGCTCTCCCCTGTTCTGTCCGCCCAGACCATTCTGGAGCATCTGCCGTGGGTGGCGGATGCGCAGGAGGAGCTGCGGCGCAAGGAGCGGGAGAACAGGCAGAACAAAACGAACTGAGGAGGAGAAAGAACATGACGGACGAAGAGAAGAAGGAACTGGAGACGCTGCGTGCGGAGAAGCATGACCGCGAGCAGACGGCCCGCGCCGCTGCGGCGCTGCGCACCGCAGGCATCAGCGCGGGCTTTGCGGCCCTGCTGGTCGGCGGCGATGACGCCGATACGGACAAGCGCGTGCAGGACTTCTGCGCGGCGTATCAATCCTCTTTGACGGAGGACATCAAAAAGCGGCTGCCGGAGCAGCCGCCCATGATCACCACTCCCCTGCCCCAGCGCCCAAAGCGCGGGATCCAGCGGATCAGATAAGGAGGGATCAGACTTGAGCCTGCATGGATTTTATACGGAAAAGGGCCTTGCGCTGGCGGCGAAGCTTGCCGCGGGGGCAGCGCTGAGCGTGACAAAGATCAACGCCGGCGGCGGGACAACGGCTGCTTCGGCCGTAGCGCTGGCCGAGAGCAAGCAGGAGCTTTCCGTCGGGAAGGCGCGCTCTGCGGGCCAGAGCGCCGTTCTGACGGCGACGCTGAAGGAAACAAAGGCGGCAGCCTCCTACACGCTCACCGAGCTGGGCGTGTACGCCAACGATCCCGACGAGGGCGAAATTCTTTATCAGGTATTCCGCCTTGACGAACCGCGCACGATCACGGCGGGCGGCGAGAACACGTACCGCTTTTATCTGAAGGAGACGGTTGGCGGAACCGGCGTCACGGTGGTCAACTCCTCCGCCGGAGAGCTGTTGGAGGGGGACCTTGATCCATACGACGACAAGGTGCTCACCGTGGAGCACGCCACCCGCTCCGTGACGGTGGCGGCCGCGGATCTTGCGGCGTATGTCGCCGCACTGCCGCGCCTGCTGGCAGAGGATCTTGAGATCACGGTGACGGGAGGCAGCGTGAGCACGCCGCTGCGCATAACCGGCTTTTACGGCGGGCGTCTGCTGATTAAAGCGGCGGACGGCGCGGCTGTGACCTGCACAAAGGGCGTCTGGGTCAGCCGGTGCGAGGCGATCATCGTGCTCTATGCACTCAAGGTTTCGGGAACGCCCGTCTACCAGACGGAGTTTGTCCGCATTGACTGGTCTCCCCGCGTTTTCCTCTATCAGCTTTCCGTGAACGGAAACGGCACGGAGGTCGGCGTGAGATCGGATTTTATGTGTATGACGCACATGAGCGAGTGCAGCCTCGTCAATCTTGGGATCGGCGTGCAGTCAAGCGATACCGCGCAGATCGGCCTTGAAAAGTGCACCGGCAGCGGGAACACGAAGGGGATCCATACCAGCTATGGCGGTATGGTGCTGCTTGACGGCGACACGCCCGAGCTGCTCGGCGGCAGCGCGAATGCGAAGGGCGGCCCGATTTTTAAGGGCGGAACACTGTTGTGAGGGAGGAACGGATATGACGCTGTATCTTTATAAGACTGCCGCGAAAACGGTCGTGATGTGCATGGAAAATGTTCGGAGCTACACGGCGGACAGCGTGACCGCGCTGGATGAGGCCGGGAATCAAATTGTATTTTCTCCGCTTGCGGACGATTGCGAGCTCTCAGGCAAGGCGGATTGCTCGGAAACGCTGCGCGCGGCGTGGCGCGAGATAAACCCTGACGAGGGGACGCGCCTTGATGAGCTGGAAGCG
Organism: bacterium; assembly: GCA_037419475.1. Classification (GTDB taxonomy): domain Bacteria; phylum Bacillota; class Clostridia; order Oscillospirales; family Oscillospiraceae; genus Hominicoprocola. Next base: position 6,395 of record JAXYYF010000108.1, on the reverse strand, counting down.
CTGGTCGCGGGACTGCTGTACGGAGGTGATGAGGCGTGACGATGAAGCTCAAGCTGCTCTGCCGCGTGATACGGCGCCGCATGGCCGCCGGTGAGGACTTGGCGGAGGTGCTGAAGGACTATCCGAAGCTGACGGAGGCGGAAAAAGCCTGTGTCCGGCAGCTTGCGAGAGAGGGATAAAAGGGAGGGCGCACGCTCTTCCGGCTGACCGACGCAAAAATGGCGCCGCATGTATGGGGCCGCGCCCCGACAATCAAAAAGCAGCGAGGCCTGATGCTCCCATGGGAGTGTCAGGCCTCGCTGGTTTTATTCTATCATTGGAGCATCTGCCTGCATTGAACGAGTTCCTTTCGGAACAGTACAAACGCACCTGCGGCATAGGCAAGAAAAGCGGAGCCGCCGGAGACAATCAGCTGCAGCCATGGAGAGGAAAAGGTTGGTATAACCTTCCGGACGATGAAAATCAACATCGTACACACAAACAGTGAAACGACCTGCCGCAGACCAAAAAAGACCGGAGACCAGCCATAGAGCTTCTGAAAATGGAGGAAATATAAGGAGCAGCCGAGAAAAACACTTATTGTAGTAGCCAAAGCGATGCCGACAACCCCATAACGCAGCATTAACAGAACGCTTAAAGCTACATTTACAATGAAGGTGGTGACGGATACACGGAAGGGATATTTCGTGTCTCCTGTAGAATGAAAAGTCTTTACCAGAACGGATTGCAGTGATACCAGCAGAATTTGCATCCCATAGGCCCGGAAAGCGGCGCTGACAACGCGAGCGTTTTCTTCGGTAAATGCACCGCGCAGATACAGCGCCGCTACCAGATCGTCGGAATACAAAATGCAAAGAACGGCAATGGGAAACAGCACAAGAATTACACCGAAGCATACAGAAGAAGCCGTGAACCGAAATTTTTCCGACTGATTTGATAATTGAAAGCGTGTCAGCACAGGCAGCAGAATGGCGCCAATGCCAACGACCATAATGTTAGAGAAGATGGAGACGATTTTTGAAGAATAATTGAGCGCGGACAGACTTCCCTCCGCTAAAAAAGAGGACAGGAACCGGTCGCTGTACATTAAAAGATCTGCCAAAAGCGCGCTGCCCATGATCGGAAGGAAGAAGCGGATAAATTCCGGGAAGTGATACTTTCGAACGGACAGTACCGGCTGATAACGGTAACCGGCTCTCTGGGATGCAATTATAGGGAGCAAGGCTTCTAAAGCGGTGCCCAGCATATAAGCAATGCTGAGCATATACATCTTCGTATCATGGGCAAAGAGCAACGCAAGTGCTACCAGAATATTTGTCAGGAAAGAGAGAACAACACGAACTCCGGTCTTTTCATAACACAGAAGATATGCGCAGAAGAAGCAATACCAGATATGAAATAGTCCGACAAAGCTGAATAGACGGAGGTACATGCAAGCCATAGCAAGCCGTGCACCTTCAAATGTCGGCGCAAAGAGGAGAAGAATATACTGCGGTGCGATCAGGGTTATAATCGCAATACAGGAAGCGATGAGGGTCAAAAGGTTGATAATATTAGAGAAATAACGGTCCGCCCCGCTGCGGCCGTCTTCACATTGCAGCAGCTTACCATATTGCGCCATGATGGCGCTGTCCGCAGAGCTGGTAAAAACGCCGATCAAAATGGTGGGAATTGACAATGCCAGGAAAAACGCATCGGTCTGCGCGGTAGCGCCGTAGTAATTGGAAATGAGAATATCACGGAGAAAACCAAGCAGCTTCCCAAAGAAATTTGCAGCGGTCATCAGCACAGCCGCAATTGCAAGCTTTTCGCCTCTGCTTTTGTGCTGCATAAATCAGATCTCCTCCTGCTCGAGGGCATATACGTCAAAAATAGCCTGAAGAACCGGGCCGTTGCCCCATCGAATTGAATTGATATTGCTCCATTTGCCGAATACACATTCACTGGGGACGGAGCCGTCCTTTTGATTTACCAGCGTCAGCAATTGTGACATCACCTTTGGAAGCAGTGCGCGGATGCGGTTATGCATCGCTGCGGGAATATCCAAACAGCGAAGGTAGGAGCAAAAAGCAAAGACCGCCTCGCTGTATGTGACCGGCTCCGCTTTGCGGCTGACATTATCAATCTGATAAACGCCGAGTCCGGTCTGCTCATGAAAGAGGCGGGATAGACTGAATTCCATCCCATTGATGCAGGCCTGTAAAAGCAAGGGACGCTCCTCCGGCGTCGGAAAATCTGACATCAATACATGAATCAGATTGTTGAGTACGTAGGAGGAGTGGTGATTGTCAATGGTCTGGGAGATATTGTTTTGACGCATATAGTCTTTGCCGCGATAGAAAAAGCTGCCGTCCGCATTCTGCTCCAGCAAAAGCCTTTTAAGAATTTTGTGGCCAAGGTCGGCAGCCTCCGGCGGACGGCGGTCTGCCGGAAGCTCTGCAATCCATTGTAAAAACTCTGAATTAACGTTCGGCGTATTATCCTGGGAGTTATAATAATAGCTGATGGCTGCACTTCCGTCATCATATTCCGTGATGTTATGCTGCCGAATTGCTGCGGCTGCCGAATCCACGGCAATTTGAAGAAGATCTTCTCGCTGATACTGCCGCCAAACCTCCAGCAGAAGAATATTCAAGCGGGCAAGGCCGTGCATATGAAGCGTAGGCTTTTCGTGCTTTGCAACAAGAGTGTTTGCCTGCGCAGAGATAAAGAGATCCGGGAAATCCCAAAGATGCGTGCTGCTGTCGTAAAGATATTGAACGACGTCGTCCGCCATGCTCTGCGCGCTCATCGTCGTTTGGACAGGAATATTGTACTTCTCCCGGTAAAGAAGCGCGAGCCCCAGATGGTAATAGACCATTGGGTTCAGCGTCTTTTTACAGCCTACAATCCTACGCGCGGCAAAAGGAAACATAACGTCCATGGCCCGCAAGGTTTTGCGGATAATGCCGTCTTTAAACGTTCCAAATTTTTCCGTGTAAAAACGGTCAAGATCACTGGAATCGTACCGATAGAGACCGCCGTTTTCAATATTTTTGATGATTGCCGCAGCGGAAGCTAAACGATCCATTTCAGATGCCTCTCTTTCTCTTTGCGGCTTCCGCTTCCTTACAGACAGCCAGGAATGCGCCGATGCATATACCGCAAAGGGTGCAGAAAATCCAGATGACAAGGAAATTCTCCTGTGCGGAGGCTGCCCCATGCGTATGGTTTACCGTTACGCTCAGGGTTCCGTCATCGCTGTAGGTGTTTATGATCTGCAGGTATTTTGCCTGCGCCAGCTCCTCCGCGCACGCGCTGGCTCTGGCTTCTATTTGCTCCAGCTCCTGAGCTGCCTGCCCCTCCAGCTCAGCCATTTCGCGGGCATTGGCGCCGACAGCGTCCGGGTCGTTTTCAAGCTGCTCCAGATATTTGCTGTACTTATCCCGGTCAATTAAATACGATGTGTAATTATACGCACGGGTAAGCAGCGCGTTATAATAAGTGCGGGTGCTGTCGTCCTCCAGTACGGGGGCGTCCATATTCTTGATAATTTCCGCCGCGGCCTCCGCGCCGAGCAGCTCTCTTTGCAGAGAAGCAAGCTTGTTCCGATAGCGCTCGATGGCCTTCGGGATACAAGCGTCAGGAATATAAAGCTCGTCTGCCGCATTGAGCCGCTCGGAAATAGGAGACAGATATGCCTTATGGACGGAATCGATCTCTTTTTGCAAAGCTTTCAGGGATGCGGTATCTTCGTCTGAAAGCGGCGTCAGGCCCTTGAGCGTATCCAGATAGGTCTGAATATTCTGCCGGCGCAGCGACAGGATACCATAGTAATCGGAGAAATATTGCTCATCGGCTGGCGATACATCCGCAATGCCGGCTTTTAAAGCGTCCGCACCGCCGTTGGCCGAAACGGTGTGATGGCCGGCATACCAATAGCCGGTTCCGGCACCTGTTATGGAGAGTACAAGCAATGCTGCCAGCAGTACCTTCCACTGATGCTTGACGGCACGGATCAAGGATGAAAACGTGATTTGATATTCAGACATGGGACGAAGCCTCCTTGTCGGGATAGAGATACAGCAATATGCATGTCAGTAAAAATCCGTTGCTGAGCAGGGTGGTACTCCAGAATCCGCCGAGAAAGCTGCATGCATAGTAGAAGCAAAGCGGTACCAGAATCCGCTGCCGGGATGCGTGTCCGGTCAAATCAAGCATACGGAAGCAGATCACAAGGATCAACGGCAGCAGGACAATACCGGGAAACAGAGGGAGATTGGCAAAAAGATCTCCCAAAAGGCCGGTATTGGCGTTTTCAGCGGGATGACCGCGATACTCGCCGATTATGCGTGGGATGGCAGTGGAATAGATGTTGTGAAAAGAGAGCTTTCCCATGATCCCATCGCGATTCAGGCTTTGCGGATTCAATTGAAAAAAAGAATCATACTGTGTGCAGAGAAGAACAGGCAGATACATCAGCCGACGGACAAAATTTGCCACGAGGAAAAATGTACCCATGATTTTTTCTTCGGCAATAGATGCCGTTGTGAACACCAGCATCAATCCGGATATCCAGCGCAGCATCCATTCCCTGTAAAAAAAACGGCAGGCAAGGATCAGCAGCAGCATGAGAAATATGGCCTTTTGCGTATCAAAGGAGTAGCGAAGCATATACACAACGATCAGCGCGGCGGCAATCAGCCATCTTTTGCACGCAGTCCAATAAGCCAGAAGAATACAGAGCACGACAGGAATCATCGTCAGGAGGTAATAAGCAATCGTAGAAAGGCTGTATTCCCGTGCTTCAAGGCGGTATTTATACTCATCCGTAAAATTGAGAGTAAGCCGGAAGCCCGTATACCGGCCGGAAAGATAGAGAACAAAGAGACAGGAAAAAACTGTCAATGCGATCATAATGGCTTTGCTGATATGCAGTGCCGGCTTTTTCAGATACAATACGGGCAAACGAAGCTGGAAAAAGATCAGAAACGCCCAGAAAACCAGCAGGATGACAAAAAACCGCGTATCGCACCGATAACAACCCGCAAAGGAGGTTGCCGGAATAAAAAAGAGGTAATTCAGGAAATTGACGATCATTGCCGATGGAGAGCGCAGCTCCCCTATCCACACGAAAAATGGCAGGAAGACCAATAAGCCGGCCCAGCTGCAAAGATAAAACAGAGGCTCCGGCGTCGTTGTAAAGCCGGAATAGGCATAATTCGGTGAAAGAACGGATATGTACAGCACGTCCAGCGCTGCACGCAGCAGCAGGATCAGAACGCATTGAACAAAAAAGCTATGCGCCTCACACCACGCGCACAGACGGAGCAGCATCCCTGCCAGACGGGTATTCCGCAGCCGGTCATATATCTGCGCAGCCTTTCCATGCAGTCTGCGGAGAAATTTCTCCTGATTCACTTATCAAACCTCCCGATGAAGTCGGTGCTGGCCGTGTGCTCCAGCGGAAGCTTTACCGGCTTGCCGGTGGCGGCGGACTGGTAGATCGCCAGGATCATCTCCAGTGCGTTGCGGCCGGCGACCGCGTCCACATAAGGCTTGCGGTCATGCTCGATGGCATCCATCATGTCGGCAAAAAGGCTCGTGTGGCCGTTGCCGTAGACGTTGCTGGTGGCCTCCTGCAAGCCCTGATTTCCGGCGTCGCTCTCGTCCGCATCAGCGAAGCTCCACACGTCGATATTATTGGTGGACGTGCCGCCAAGCTTGACCGTGCCGGTCTCGCCGAACAGATACAGCGTCTCCTCCAGATTTTTCGGGTAGACGTTCACCGTGCCCTCGATCGTGCCGACCGCGCCGTTTTTGAACTTCACGACCGCCATGCCGACGTCCTCACATTCGAGGTAGTCGTGGAACTGCTGCTCCGTGACGCCGTAGACCTCGTCCACCTCGTCGCCCATCATCCAGCGCAGCAGATCGACGCCGTGAATGCACTGGTTCATCAGGCAGCCGCCGTCGCTGGCCCATTTGCCGCGCCACGGGGCCTGATCGTAATAGTCCCGCCCACGGTTCCAGCGGACGTGGATGCTGCCGTGGGACAAGCGGCCGAAGCGCCCGGCCTCCAGCGCGCGGCGCATCTCCTGCACGGCCACGTTGAAGCGGTTCTGGTGGCAGGCGGCGACCTTGACATGCTTTTCCCCGCTGCGGCGGATGATCTCGTCCGCGTCGTCCATGTTCATCGCCATCGGTTTTTCGATGATGACATTCACACCCACGTCGATGCAGGCGAGGGCGATCTCGGCGTGGACGCCGCTCTCCGTGGCGATGGAGGCCAGCTGCAGGTCGGGATGATCTTCCAGCAGCTTTTTATAGTCCGTATAGCGGGCGATGGAATCGTCGTTCTGGAGGTCATACTTGGCCAGCAGCTCCTCCATCTTCTCCGGCAGCACGTCGCACAC
>JAXYYF010000107.1:0-6570 GCA_037419475.1 bacterium | reverse complement strand
GCGGTCCGCGTCAAGGAAGAACGCCTTGACCTTCGCCGCCTTCGACCAGTCGGCGTTCGCCCACGCGAGCGTTACGGTTTCTTCATACTGGCCCAAATCCAGCGAGCCCTTGTCGGGATAGTCGACGGTGACAACATCGGCCTCGCCGTACTTGCCGCCGTTGCCGTAGAGCGTCACGCTCTTCGGATAGGTATACAGTGCCGAAATCGTACCGTTAGAATTGCGATTGGTCTGGAGCCTCGCTTTCTCCCCGCACGTAATTTCGGTACCATCGGGAACTGCTGGGCTGCCTTCGATCCTCGCATCGTCAGAATTCAAATACAGGGACTTCGCCTGGATCGCAGTGTTCTTCTCAGAAACGATCTTATAATTTCCCGCTGCCGCCGCCAGCGTGACACTCTCTGCGCGAATCGCGGTGTCATCGCTCTCATAAACTTTAGCATAATCGCCGTTTGCCGTAAGCGTCAGCGCGCCGCTCACTTCGATCCGCTTCGTGCTGACCGCGTCATCGAAGACAATGTTCACGTTCTCGCGCTTGCAGATAATGCTGCCGCCGTTGTAGTCCTTCGTCAAATGCAGCACGCTCACGCCATCGACGCTCTGATACGTCCAGCCCGTGCCGCTGCACTCAGTTGTACTATCCAGCAGATCACCCTTATCCTCGCCGCCGATCACCAGCGATACATTGTCCTCAAGATGATACCCCGGTTCCCACTGGGCATAGAGGATCTGGACGGGTAGCTCCATGCTCTTGTCAATCGTGATGCTGTCGATCGGATAGGCCGTTCCCTTGCCATCCGCCTGCGTGTTGTAGCCCGTCAATGTGTATCCGGGCCTGGTAAAGCGGAAGCCGATGTCCATTGTCTTCCCTATCATCGAACCGGAAGTAAAGCCACGCCTCGACAGCCTTTGCCCGTAACCGTCCCAAGTTCCGCCATTGCCGTCGAAAATTACAGAGCGCGTGTCTTCACCGGCTGTCATAACGACTTCTTGAAAGAAAGCTCCTATTTCAGGGCTGACCTTTTCCCCTTCATAGTAAATATCGCCATCATTGCTACGCCAATAACAATACATGTATTCCGTTTTCCACTCGCTACCGGCATCGTAAAATCATCGGTCAGTTCCACGCAGTAAACGTTTCCGACACTGCTGTAAGCGTTCTTAATTTCGCTGTTATATGTACTAAAAATCGCATAGTTTCCGCTCTCCGGCAGCTTGAGCCAGACAGCGTAGAGTGCCTCAACGCCTATATCACTGTTAACGGTGCCATGCGGTCTGCGAACCATCCACCGCCGCTCTCATCGGTCGACCAGCCGACAAGGAGATAGCCGCTCTGCGTAAACGGATAATCCCACAAGTTGAGTGGGTTTTCCTCGGAATAGGTAACTGTCACCAGATCTTCGCCTTTCAGCGAACCGCTGTTGCCGTTGAGCGTGACGGTGTACGTCTTCTCGCCCTCGTCCGTGCCGGTGTCGGTTTCCTCCGCCGCCTGCGCTGGGATCAGCGTGAGCAGCAGCACCAGGACCATGCTCAGGCTGAATACGCGTATCTTTCGACTGTGCATCCTAATTTTTCCCCTTGTTTTCAAGGTCATCCTGTTCCCCGTTCAGGGGGGAACAGGAGAGGCGTACGCCTCTCTATTTTTCCAGTATGTCGTCCCGTTTGGGCAAAAACAATATGCTGGCTGGTAAGGGTCGGCGGAAAATTTATAAAAATTTTTCCAGATCAAAAATGTGGCATTCTTTTCTGATATAAGCAAAAGGGCCCCCGCAGTCTTGTAGACTGCGGGGGCCCTTTTTTTCGTTTTCCCGCCTTTTCAGCGTTCTTTTCCAAGCGGCAGCAGCGTTTTCCGCACGGCGAAGTAGTAGATGGCGACAAGCAGCAGCGTCGCCGCCCACGCGACCGGATAGCAGTAGTAAATGTTCTCCACCGCCCGGTCGATATGCATCGTGACCGCCAGAAACACCTGCCGCACACCGACCATGCCGACAAGACTCAGCACCGTCGGCCACAAGTTGTGTCCGCAGCCGCGCAGGATGCCGAGCAGCACCTCGCGCAGTGCCATGATCCAGAACGTCGGCGCCAGAATGCGCATCATCGCAACGCCCGAGGCAATGACCCCGGCGTCCGGACTGAAGAGCGCCACGCACTGCTCGGTGAACGCGTAAATGATCGCGCTCAGCCCCAGCGTCACACCGACGGCGACCGCGGCGCAGTGCTTTTCCCCCGTCTCGATGCGCCGGTACTTTCCCGCGCCCAGATTTTGTCCCAAAAACGTGGTCATCGTGATGCCGAACGACTTGGCGGGCAGGATCACGAAGCGGTCGAGCCGCTGCGCGATGCCGATCCCGGCGACCGCATCCGCGCTGAACCAGTTCATGTAGCGCACGACAAAAATGTTCGAAAAACTGATCAGCGCGCTCTGCACGCCCGCGGCCATGCCGATGCGCAGAACCTCGCCGATCACGCGGCCGCCCTCCCGGTACATCTCGCGCAGGTCGAGACAGCGACTCTGGATCTCGCGGCTGATCGTGCGGTAGGCCATCGCCACCGACACGGCCTGCGAGAGCACCGTGGCGACGCCGACGCCCGCGATCCCCATATCAAACACGCTGACAAACAGCAGGTCCAGCGCGATATTCATTCCGCAGGACACGACCAGAATGCGGAACGGGATATCCGCCCGCCCAAGTGCGCGCAGGATGCCCGCGGCGTTGTTATAGATAACGGTGGCAAGATAGATGCGCAGATAGATCAGCGCGTCCCTTAAGTAGCTCTCCTGCGCGCCAGCAAGGTGCAAAAGCTGCGGCGAGAGCAGGATGCCGAACAGCGACAGCAGCACGCCGAGCACCACGCCGAACGAAAATGTGATGCGGATCGTGTGGCAGAGCCGTTCCCTCTCCCCGCTGCCGTTCACCTTCGCCACGACGACGTTCGAGCCGATCGACATGGCGTTAAAGAAATTGACGACCAGATTGGCGATCACGCCGCACACCGTCACGGCGGCGAGGGCATTCTGGTCCACCAGATTCCCGGCGACCAAGGCGTCCACGCTGTTGTAAAGGTTTTGCAGCAGCTCGCCCAAAATGAGCGGGATCGAAAAGCGCACGATGGCCCAGACGATGTTCCCCTCGGTAAAATCGACCTGTTTTTTCACTTTGCGGCGCTCCCTCCCGCAGCGAGGCGTCGCGTTTCCGCCATCACATCCACACGCCCTGCGCCAGCAGGCGCTTTTCCAGATCGCGGACGTACTCCGTGATCTCCGAGCGGTGCTCCATGCACACGGCCTGACAGATCACGTCGATCAGCGCAAGGCAGCCCGTGTAGCACGGCAGGAACGCGCTGGAATCCGTCGCGCAGTGGAAGACGATGTCGGCAAACGGGTGGACCGGCGATAAGCCCTTGTCGGTGATGAGCGCGATGGGCACGCCGCGGCGGTGCATATCCTCCAGCGCGGTGACGACACGCTTGGTGTAGCGCGGGAAGCTGATGGCGATGACCAGATCCTCCGGCTGCACCAGCGCGGTCTGGTCGATGTAATCACCGACGGTGCCGCAGCTGAGATCGTGGACCTGCAAATTCAGATACCGCAGCTTGTTGGCGAGCATCGCCGCGGCGATGCCGGAGAGGCGGCCGCCGGTCACATAAATGTGCTTCGCCTTTTCCATCCGCGCAAGGAGCTCTGTCAGGCTGCTGTGATTCTGCGGGTCGCTCAGCGTCTCCTGCAGCGAGGCGATCGCGTCGTTCTGGATCATACTCCAGACGCTGTCTCCCTCGGAGACGGGGGCCGTCTCGCCGCCGATCTTGTTGTAGATCAAAAGCTCGGAGTGCGCGTAGCTCGTGAATTCCTTTTTGAATTCCGTGAATTTCTCATATCCAAGATGATTGCAGAATTTGATGACCGTATTGTCGCTCACGCCGACCCGCTGCGACAGTGCGGAGATCGGCAGAAACGCGATCTGCTGATAGTTTTCCACCACAAAGGCAGCCACCTTCTTCTGCGCCGCAGGGAAATTGTCCTGCTCTCTCCGGATGTGGTCGAGCAGCTCCACTACGTCAGCCATAGTTCTTCCTCCTCTCACGCGTCCGCTCCCTACAAATAATTTGAGGCGCAGACACGCTCTTTTTATGCATTATATCAAAATACGGGCAAAATGGAATAGCAAAACGTAGAAAAATTTTTTCTCTCTTGAAAAATAAAATATTCTTTACTATAATGCAAGAAAAAAGATTTTTTCTCTTTTGTGTGGGAGAACAAAATCACAAATCTCATAAGGTTATCGGAAACCGGCGGAGCCCCTTCGAATGTGCTCCGGACCTTGCAGAATTGGCCACTCTGTAAGGTCTCCGGCAGATCGGAAACGATCCGCCGCTTCACTGTATCCCTTATGTTATTTGATAAGCAAAGAAAATAATAGAGAGGAGAAAATTCCATGATCCCTGTCGAAAAAATTGCGGGCGGAACCCTCGGTAACCTTCTTTACTATGTTGCCATCATCGGCGTTCTGCTGGTCATCTGCACTATCATCCGTCTTAAGGTCTCTTTTCTCCGCAAGGCCTTCATCCCCGCGTCCCTGCTTGCCGGTATCCTCGGTATGATCCTTGGTCCTCACGTCCTCGGTGTGATCCCGGCGGACATGATGTCGAGTATCGGCGCGCTCCCGTCCCACATGATCACGATCGTTTTCGCATGCATGATGCTGGGTGTGAAGAAGTCGGAAAACGCCTCGAGCATGATGCACGATACCGTGTCCGGCCTCGGCTGGCTGTGGTCCTGCTCGTTCATGCAGGTTGGTGTCGGCTGCCTGCTGTGCGCGATCCTGTTCACCCCGGCCTGGGGCGTAAACGAGCTGTTCGGCTCCCTCTTTGAGATCGGCTTCGCCGGCGGCCACGGCACTGCCGGCGGCATGGCCAGCGTCTTCACCGATAGCTTCAACTGGGCGGACGGTGCCGACCTCGGCAAGACCACCGCAACCATCGGCCTTCTGGTTGGTATCTTCGGCGGCATGGCCATCATCAACGTCGCTGTTCGTAAAAAGTGGACCAAGGTCCTCACCGAACCCGCTTCCGGCAACGCTGCCAAGGAAGTCTACGGTGAGAAGGATGCCGAGCACGAGGCTTCCGCTTATATGACCGTCAGCCAGGACGTTGTTGAGCCCTTCGCTTTCCACTTGGGCATCATCGGTATCGCCATTCTGATTGGCCGTCTCATCGTCTGGGGCTTCGGTCAGATCTTCGGCTACAGCGGACTTCCCCTCTTCCCCTTCGCCATGATCGGCGGCTGGGTCATCAATGCGATCGCCCAGAGAGTCCCCCTTCTGCGCGATCTGTTTGACCGTAAGACCTTCCAGCGCATTCAGGGCATGGCGCTTGAGATTCTCGTCACCTGCGCGATGGCTTCCATTTCCATCCCCGTCGTTCTGGCCTACTGGAAGCCGCTGCTCATCGGCTCCATCGTCATCATCGCTCTGATGGTCCTCTGGACCCTGTGGCTCAGCCCCCGCATCTTCAACGACTGCTGGTTCGAGCAGGCCATCATCCGCTACGGCGCGTTCTGCGGTGTCGCGGCTGTCGGCTACATGCTGCTCCGCTGCGCTGACCCGAAGATGGAGACCGATGCCGGTACGATCTACGCTCTCGACGGCCCGTTCATGAGCCCGTTCATCGGCGGCGGTCTGGTCACCTCTATGTGGCCCTTCCTCATCACCAGCATGGGCGCTATGAAGTTCGGCCTTGTCGCCTGCGCGATCTCCCTTGCGATCCTTCTCGTGCTGCGTCTGTTCTTCTGGAACAAGAACTTCAAGATGCAGCAGAGATAATCATCTCGTTGACACAACAAAAATTGCCGGGTGCTGCATTCACGCAGCACCCGGCCCAGGCTAACATTTCGGAGGCAAAAACAAAATGGAAAAAAGAGTTGCTGTCATTGGCGCCGGCAACGGCGGTACGGCCATCGCCGCATATCTTGCCAGCCTCGGCGTCGAGGTCAATCTGTGTGACCTGTTCCCGCAGTACCTTGAGGGCATCATTGCCGCTGACGGCATCGATCTGACGCTTGACGGCCAGACCACCCACCAGCGTCTCAATAAGGTGACCGGCGATGTGGCGGAAGCCATCTCCGGCGTGCACCTCATCATGGTCGTCACCCCGTCCTTCACGCACCGCATGATCGCCGAACGCTGCTACAGCGCCCTGACGGACGGTCAGGTCGTGGTGCTCAATCCCGGCCGCACCGGCGGTGCGCTGGACTTTCTGAACACGATCCGCTCCAAGGGCTGCCACGCCGATATCACCATCGCCGAGACGCAGACCCTCATCTACTCCTGCCGCAAGACCGGCCCTGCTTCCGTCGAGATTTTCGGCGTGAAGAAGGAGGTCGCCCTCGGCGCTTTCCCCGCAAACCGCACCTCGCAGGTGCTCGAGCTGCTCAACCCCTATTATCCGCAGTTCACCGCAGCGAAAAACTGCATGGAGACGAGCCTTTCCAACATCGGCGCGCTCTTCCACCCCACGCCGGTGCTGCTGAACATCGGCCGCATTGAAAACGATAAGAACGGTTACCGCTATTAC
>JAXYYF010000106.1:0-29754 GCA_037419475.1 bacterium | reverse complement strand
GCGCTTGGAGAGAAGAAAGGCGGTGCCGAAATACAGTGTGTTGATCACAATACCGAGCAGGCTGGCCATCACAAGGTCTTTTGTGACGGTCATGCCGTTGAGATTGCTGACAACCAGACAGGGAAGCGTGACATTCATCAGAATTTTCAGCAGAACACGAGAGTCCTGCCTTTCAAAAACATGGATCTGATGCAGAAAATAGCCAAGCGCGATCGTGACCAGCATGGCAGCGATCTTCACATATGCCGCAGACACGGGTATCTCCGCCTTTCTTTCTGTTTTATCTCATTTTCGCTACCCGGCGGCTGAGCATTAAAGCAGAAGCCAGACGGGATTTTCGATATTGTGCTTGATCTCCTGAAGGAAGCGCGCAGCGGGAGCACCGTCGAGCACGCGATGGTCATAGCTCAAGCAAAGGTTCATCATCGGACGGATCACGATCTGACCGTTGACTACGACCGGACGGTCGACCGTGCGGCTGACTGCAAGAATACAGGTCTCGGGCGGATTGACGATGGCCGTAAAGGAATCCACCTCATACATGCCGAGATTGGAGATCGTAAAGGTGCCGCCGGACATGTCGTCGGGCGTCAGGGCGCCGGTGCGCGCCTTGTCGATCAGCGCACGGTTCTGCCGCGAGATGTCGGCGATGCTCAGAATGTCCGCATCCTTGAGAACGGGCACCACGAGGCCGCGTTCTGTGTCGACGGCGACGCCGACATTGACGAAGTTTCTGCGGTGAATGCCGTCGGAAAGCAGGGACGCGTTCGCGTCGGGATGGGCCAGCAGCGCCTTGGAGCAGGCGGCGATGAGAAGGTCGACAAAGGAGACCTTGACGCCGTCCGCGGCATATTTGGCGTTGAGTTGGCTGCGGAAGGCGATCATGTTGGTCATGTCGACGTCCATGCGGGTGTTGGTCTGCGCCATTTCGGAGAGGCTCTGGCTCATGCGCTTGGCGACGACCTTGCGGATGCCGGCAAGCGGCGTGACCGTTTCCTCGGGAACGCGGACGACACTCTGGGCCGCGGCAGGCCGTGCCATAAAGTCGCGCACGTCCTGTTCCACGATGCGCCCGCCGAACGAGCTGCCGGGGACACAGCGAAGATCGACACCGTTCTTTTCCGCCAGCCGGCGCGCACGAGGCGAAACGCGGATACGGCCAGTGTTGACCACTGCGGCGGAAACAGGCTTTGCGGCAGCGGCAGCCGCGGGGCGCGGTGCCGGCGCTGCGGGCTGCTGTGCAGTCGGCGCAGGCGTAGAGACGGCCTCCGGTGCCTTCGGCGCGGGAGCGGCTGCTACGGGAATGGTCATGCCTGGTTCGCCGATGGCTGCGGCAGGGGTGCCGCAGGGAACCTCGTCGCCCTCGGCGATGAGGAGCTTGAGAACGGTGCCGGAGGTGGGAGACTCGACCTCGACCGTGGACTTGTCCGTTTCAATCTCGGCGATCGGCTCGCCCTTTTCAATCTTATCGCCCTCGGCCTTGAGCCATTTGGCGATAGCACCCTCCTCCATATCCATGCCGAGCTTCGGCATGAGGAAGAGCTCGGCGGAATTGCCGTCCGGCTCTGCAGCCGGTGCGGCGGGCGCTTCCGGAGCGGGAGCGGCAGCTTCTGCGGCAGGGGTCTGCGTGGGGAGGGTTACGGTCTCACCGGGTTGACCGATGGCAGCGGCGAGTGTGCCGCAGGGAACCTCGTCGCCCTCGGCGATGAGGAGCTTGAGAACGGTGCCGGAGGTGGGAGACTCGACCTCGACCGTGGACTTGTCCGTTTCAATCTCGGCGATCGGCTCACCTTTTTCAACCGTATCGCCCTCGGCCTTGAGCCATTTGGCGATAGCACCCTCCTCCATGTCCATACCCAGTTTCGGCATTGCAAAAAATTCAGCCATTCTCAGACACCTCCCTTGCAAAGCTTTTCCGCGGCGGACACGAGCTTTTCAACGGTGGGCGCCGACTCGATCTCGGGAAGTGTGGCGTTGGGAACTGGAATATTTGCGCCGCATACGCGCAGAATCGGCGCGTCGAGCTCGTCAAAGAGCTTCTCAGCGATCTCGGCGGCGACCTCCGCGCCATAACCGTTGCGCTCGCAGGACTCGTGCGTGATGATGACGCGGCCGGTCTTCTTGACCGATTCGGCAATGGTGTCAAAATCCAGCGGTACGAGTGTGCGCAGATCGACGACCTCCGCGTCAATGCCCTCGGCCTCAAGCTTTTTGGCCGCATCCAGCGCGGTGAGGACAGTCTTGGAGTAGGCAATGATGGTCACATCCTTGCCATAACGTTTGACGTCCGCCTTGCCCAGCGGGATCAGGTATTCCTCTTCGGGAATTTCGCCCTTGGTCTGATAGAGCGCCTTGTGCTCAATGAAGATGACGGGGTTATCATCGCGGATGGCGGATTTGAGCAGACCCTTGGCGTCATACGGCGTGGAAGGCATAACGACCTTCAGACCGGGAATGTGCGTCATCAGGGACTCGAGGCTCTGCGACTGGGTGCAGCTGTTGGAGTGTCCGCGGCCGCCCTGCGTGCGGACCACCAGCGGTACGTGGATCTTACCATTGGTCTTGTAGCACATCTTGGACATCTGGTTGAGCACGATGTCGAAGCCGCAGCCGATGAAGTCGATGTGCATGATCTCGGCGACCGGGCGCGCACCGCAGATGGCGGCGCCGGTGGCAGTGCCGAGGATGGCCAGCTCCGAGAGCGGCGTATTGCGCACGCGCTGTGCGCCGAATTCCTCATACAAGCCCCGCGTGGCCTTGTAAACGCCGCCGATGATGGCTACGTCCTCGCCCATGACGAAAACCTTTTCGTCTCGGCGCATTTCCTCCGCCAGTGCAGAAGCGATCGCGTCACGATACATTGTCTTTTTCATGCTCTCGCCTCCTTATTCCGCAAACAGGTTCGTTTCCATGTCAGATACCTGCATGGGCGTGCCTTGGATTCCAAATTCAACAGCGGCGTTGATCTGCTCTTCCACGGAGCGGAGCAGAGCCTGATCCTCTTCCTCGCTCCAGCCCTCCTGCTCGGTGAGCAGCTCGTGCATGCGGGCAATGCAGTCGTTGGTGTGCTGCACGGTCTCGATTTCCTCCTTCGTGCGGTAGGTCTGCTCGTCGCCCTCGTGGTGGCCGCGCAGACGGTAGGTATCACATTCGATGAAGGACGGCCCCTCGCCGGCGCGGGCACGCGCGGCGGCCTCCTTGGCGGCGGCATACACGGCCAGCACATCGTTCCCGTTCACGCGCACGCCGGGGATCCCATAGCCCGCGGCCCGCTGATAGAAAGAACCGAGCGCCGTGGATGTGTTCACGTTGGTGGAAATGGCGTAGTGATTGTTTTCACAGACGAAGATCACGGGGAGCTTCCATACGGCGGCAAGGTTCATGGACTCACTCAGTCCGCCCTGATTGCCGCCGCCGTCGCCGAAGAACGCGACGCTGATGCGGTCGGGCGCGTACATCGAGCAGTAGAGCGCATAGCCGGTGCCGAGCGTCTGAGAAGAGCCAACGATGCCGTTTGCACTCATAAAGCCGACCTCGGGTGCGGCCTGATGCATTTTGCCGGCGCGGCCGCCGCAGTTGCCCTCCTGCTTGCCCATCAGCTCGGCCATCATGGCGTTGATGTCCGCGCCCTTGGCAATGAGATGGCCGTCGCAGCGGTGCGTCGAGGCGATGTAGTCCTCACGCGTGAGCGCACGGCAGATGCCGGTGGCTGTGGCCTCTTCACCGACGTACATGTGCATGTTGCCGATGACGATGCCCTTTTTGAAATAGTCAACAGCGGTCAGCTCAAAATTGCGGATCAGATTCATGGTGTGGTACATTTCGACCAGATCCTCCCGCGTCAGACTGAGTTCTTTATAATCCTTTCTGTATTCCAAGGAAGCTCACCTCTTTTTCGCTTTATTTGGCATGTGGATTGCGCGGCCTTCCGCGGCAAGCGCCGCCTCGCGGATCGCCTCCGTCACGGTCGGGTGCGCGTGGATCGTGTGGATTAACTCATCGACGGTCGCCTCCATGGAGATCGCCATGGCTGCCTCGCCGAGCAGCTCGATCGCGTTTGGCCCGAGAATGTGGACGCCGAGCAGCTCGCCGAGCTCATCTCCGATGAGAACCTTGACCATGCCCACGCCGCCGTCGGCAATGAGCGCGCGGCCATTGCCGGAGAGGGGGAAGCGGCCAACATGGTAGGCGGTGCCGGCGGCTTTTACTTCCTCCTCCGTCATGCCGACACCGCCGAGCTCGACGAAGCCGTAAATGCCGGAGGGGACGCAGGCGGGCTGATAAGCGGTGCGCTCGCTGAAAATGTTTTCTGCCGCGACCTCGCCCTGTGCGGAGGCAGTGTGCGCGAGCATGATCTGGCCCACGCAGTCGCCGATGGCGTATACGCCGGGAATGCTGGTCTCCTGATATTCGTTGACGAGAACGCGGCCGCGCTCGCAGGCGATGCCGCCAGCCTCCGCGTTGAGCCCGTCGATGCTCGGCCTGCGGCCGACGGCGCACAGCACGCTCTCTGCTTCGACCTCGACCGTCTCGCCGTTGTGCTCCAGCGTGACCTTTGCGGATGTTTCGCTGTCCGTGATGCGCACGACCTTGTGCTCAAGCAGGAAGCGCACGCCGTAGGATTCGAGAACCTTGCCGAACTGCGCGGAGAGCTCTCCATCCATTGTGGGAGCAAGGCGGGGAAGTGCTTCGGCAATGGTGATCTGACAGCCGAGCGCCTGAAGCGCGCAGGCCATTTCCAGACCAATCACGCCGCCGCCGATCACGAGCATGGAGGCCGGAAGCTTTTCCATCGTCAGCGCTCCGGTCGAGTCGATGACATACCGGCTCTCCCGCAGTCCCTCAATGGGCGGCATGACGGGTACACTGCCGGTCGCGAGGATGATGTGGTCGGCCTCCATGATCTCGTGGGAGCCGTCGGGCTTGGTGATCTCCAGCGTTTTCGGCTTGAGAAAAGCAGCCTCGCCCTCGACAACAGTAACCTTTCCGGCGCGCAGCAGGCTCTCCACACCGCCGACGAGCTTGTTGACAATGGAGTCCTTAAACGCTAAAACACCGTTCCAGTCAACGCGCTCCAATTCGACATGCACGCCGCAGGCGGCGGCTTCTCTGGCGCTTTGCGCGTATTCCGAGGCGTGCAGCAGCGCTTTCGTGGGAATGCATCCGCGGTTTAGACAGGTGCCTCCCAGCCGCTTTTTTTCAATCAGCGTAACCTTTCCGCCAAGCTGTGCCGCGCGGATCGCGGCAACATAGCCTCCCGGACCGCCGCCAATGATGACGACCTCTTTTTGCTTTTCGGTTTGGGACATAGGGTTCCTCCGTTTCTGATTGTTTAAGACTTATAAAAAAATTGGCAATCGATTGTGAAAAGCAAATAAAAAATGAAAAAAATTACCACTTCTTTTTAGAAATAATATCAATTAAGGGAGGCGATTGCAATTTAGTTTCAGAATGGAATTTATTTGCTTGAACAATAAATAAAAGCGCAGGGTACAACGAACGAAAAAAGACAGCCGCTCTGTGCGGCTGTCTGAACAGTAAGTATGGGTGTTTATGCCTTGGCGGAGGCGCCGTTGAAGCCGGTCGTGTCCTTTTCGGTCAGGGCATAGTGGCCGGTGATGTAATCACGGACGCGCTTGGCGGCGGAGGAAAGTGGACGCTGCTTCGACCACGAGAAGTACACCTCACGCATGAGCGGAGCACCGTTGTATTCGATCGGGACTGCGCAGACCTTGTCCGACTCCATAGCGGGGATCATCGTCAGAATCGTGACGCACAGGCGCAGCGAGACATACTGGACGGCGGCATTGCACTCCCGCACGGAGAACATAATGTTCGGTGATACATTATAATGTGTATACATTTTATCAATGTAGCTGCGCAGACTGTTGGACTTGTCGAGCATCGTGAAGGGCTCGCGCGCGAAGTCCTCGAACTGCACCGTCTCCCGTGCGGCAAGCGGGTGATCCGGCGGGACGACCAGATACAGCGGCTGCCGCAGAACGGGGACGGATTCCACCGTGTCGTCCGCGTGCATACAGAAGGCAAGATCAAGGTCGCCGTTTTTCAGCTGGTTGAAGAGAGAAAGAGATACGGCCTCCGTGAACTGAAAGCGGAGCCGCTCGTTTTCCTTTACCTGATAGATGCCGTTCATCATTTCAGGGATCAAGGAGGCGGCAATCGAGTGAAAATAGCCGAGCCGAACGACCTGATAGGAGGTGCCGGCCATCTGATGGAGCATCTCCGAGCCCTCGGCCAGCACGGCCAGCGCATTTTCAACATAAGGCAGAAACTGTTCACCGTATGAGGTCAGGCGGATCTTGCGGTCCTCTTTTTCGAACAGCTTTACGCCAAGCTCCTTTTCCAGCTCGCTGATGGAGTAGCTCAGACTTGGCTGGGCGATATGAAGCTGCTCAGCCGCCCGTGTATAATGTAGAACATGAGCCAGTGTTTTGAAATACTGAAGCTGTGCAAGTGTCATATTGTCGTTCCTTTCCCTTATATTTTTATTTCTTTTTTACATTATACGACTTTTTTCGCACTTCGGCAAGAGGGCTGTGAAAAGAACGATAGACGGTTTCTATTAAAAATTAGATACTCAATATTGGACTAACTGTGAAGTATTGACTATAATGAACCCATCAAGCAAGCAAAACTGTTAAAATCTACCAACTAAAAATTGAGAGGAAAAAGGAGATAATAGTTATGGCAAGCGAAATTACTGCTGAGCAGATCGCTGAGATCGAAGAGCTCGTTGCACGTGCACGTGCAGCCGCGAAAATCATTGAGAATTACGATCAGGCCCGTGTGGATCACCTTTGTCAGGCGGTTTGCGCTGCGCTCTACCCCCTGAAGGTTTGGGGCGAGCTCGCTGATGAGGCGGTCGATGAGACCCGTCTGGGCGATAAGGTCAGCAAGCGCAACAAGCGCAACAAGCTCAAGCTGATCCTGCGCGACTGCCTGCGTCAGCCCAGCGTCGGCATCATCGAAGAGAACAGGGAAAAGGGCCTCGTCCGCTACGGTAAGCCCGTCGGCGTGATCGGCACTCTGGTCCCCACCACCAACCCCTGCCTGACACCTGCCGGCCAGATCATCTACGCCATCAAGGCGCGTGACGTGCTCATCTGCTCTCCCCATCCCCGCGCAAAGAACGTCACCAACAAGTGTATCGACATCATCCGTGAGGCTCTCGTGAAGGAAGGCGCTCCCGCCGATATCATTCAGGGCATCAAGAATCCCAGCATTGCAATGTCTCAGGAGCTCATGAAGCGCGTTGACCTTGTCATCGCCACCGGCGGCCGCCCGATGGTCAAGGCTGCTTACTCCTCCGGTACGCCTGCGTTCGGTTCCGGCGCCGGCAATGCTACCGAGGTTATCGATGAGACCGCCAATACGCCCGAGCGTATTGCCGAGGTTGCTCAGAACTGCCGTATTTCCAAGTGCTCCGACTTTGGTTCCGGCTGCTCCTGCGACGGCAACATCGTCTGCCATGCTTCCGTTTATGACGATTTCGTCAAGGCTCTGGTCAAGGAAGGCGCTTATCTGGCCAACGCTGACGAGGCTGAGAAGCTCAAGCTCGTCATGTGGGATGAGACCGGCCACCGTCTGCCCGATACCGTTGCTATTTCCGCGCAGAAGCTCGCCGAGAAGGCCGGCTTTGAGATCCCCGCTGACCGCAAGTTCATTGCTGTCACCGGCGGCGGCCGCGAGAACATCGGCAAGGAGCACCTCTTCTCCAGCGAGAAGCTGACCACTCTGATGGCTCTGTTCAAGTATGACGGCGAGTTCGAGAACGCGCTCGACATGGTTCGCGCGATCTATGAGGTCGGCGGCAAGGGCCACTCCTGCGGTATCTACTCCTTCGACGACGATCACATCCATCGTCTGGCCATGATGGCGCCTGTTACCCGTATCATGGTTCGTCAGCCCAACAACAAGGGCAACGCGGGTAGCGCCACCAACGGCATGCCCCCGACGTCCTCCATGGGCTGCGGCACCTGGGGCGGCAACATTGTTTCCGAGAACATCTCCCTCAAGCACTACATGAACAATACCTGGGTCGCTCGTCCCATTCCTGAGGACATGCCCTCTCTGCAGGAGCTGTTCGGCGAGTTCTATCAGGACGGCATGGACGTCGAGTAATTACGGCACTTTTTCACCAATCTCCATATAAAACAGGGAAAGAGGCGGCGCTTTACAGTGCCTCCTCTTTCCCTGTTTTCCATGAGCCGCACTTTGAGCACAACGCCCTTTTTGCATAATGAGAGGGGCTTGCAGTTGTGTGGAATATATGGTACAGTTTACGGTATCTTTTATACAGGTATGCTGCCCATGGCTGACAGGGACAGACGTGTGTTTCGGTGGCTTGTGCCAGACGAAGGCGCGAACAGAATACTATGCATGGAGAGCCATATAAAAAAGAAATAAGTACAGGCGAAATCAATATGTTCAATGAATAAAAGAGAAGAAATGCATTGATTTTGCAAATAGAATGACGTATTCTTTACATGGTATACTATATAAAGGAAAATCCAACAGGAAGGTGATCGATATGGAACTTCAGATTCAGGATCTTGTTTCTTCCATCAAAAAAGACGGAATTGAAAGCGCTAATCAGGAAGCTGCGAGCATCCTTGCCGACGCGAAGAAGCAGGCGGAGGCGATCCTTGCCGACGCCAGAAGTGAAGCAGATAAGCTGCGCGAGAGTGCGAAGGCGGAGGCGGAGATCTTTAAGACGAGCGCCCAGCTCAGCGCTGAGCAGGCCAAACGCGACGCGGTGCTCGCTTTCCGGCAGGAGATCAACGGCGAGCTGACGAAGCTGCTTGCGCAGGACACAGGCAAGGCACTGGAGGACAAGACGCTTGCGTCGCTTGTGCTTGCCGCCGTACAGGGCGAGGATGCTTCCGCCTACGCCGCCGAGGTGGCCGAGGTGACGGAGGCGCTGCGCGCCGAGCTGGCCGGAGCCGTCAAGGCGGGACTGGAGATCCGACCCTCAAAAAAGGTGCACACAGGCTTCCGCCTGTGCGCGAAGGACGGCTCGGGCTACATCGACTGCTCTGATGAGGAGCTTTCCAAGCTGCTCGCGCCCTTCTTCCGGGATATGCATATTTAAGGAGTGACGCTTTTGGCTTCCTATTACTATCTGATCGCAAGCCTGCCGATGCTTCGGGCGAACGAAACGCCGCCGCTGGATTACGACGCGTTTCTCGAGCTTTGCAGAGGGGCTGTGAGCGAGAAGGTCTACCGCACGCTGGAAACGCTGACGGAGCGCTCGTGCGAGGGACCGCTTGTGGATCGCTGGGCGGCCTTTTACCGCGTGCTGTCGGACGAGCTGAACTACCAGAGAAATCTCAAGCTCGGCCGGCCCTGTGCCGTGCCGAATGAGCGCGAGGCGGCTGTGACGCAGACGGTCACGGCGGCGGTGAACGCGTCCGATCCACTTGAGGGTGAGCGGCTGCTGCTCGCGCTGGAGTTTGCCCGGCTCGACGAGCTGGTGGGACTGCATAATTTTGACGACTGCGCGCTTTACGGCTATGCAATGAAGCTTCGGCTGCTCGAGCGCCAGCGCATTTTCCGCCACGATGAGGGCAGAGCGGCATTTGATGGGCTGCTTGAGCACATCCGCCGGCAGATATTGAGCATATAAACGAAACGGAGAAACGAAATGGAAAAAGTGACAGGTTATGTGACCGGAGTCAACGGCAACCTTGTCTCGGCAAGGTTTTCCGGCTCCGTGCGAAAAAATGAGGTGGGCTTTGTCAAAGTCGGCGGCGAGCGGCTCAAGGGCGAGGTCATCCGCATCAACGGCGACACCGTGAGCATGCAGATCTATGAGATGACCAATGGCATTCAGGTCGGCGATGAGGTGGAGCTTACCGGCGAGCTGATGAGCGTTGAGCTGGGGCCCGGCCTTCTCACGCAGGTGTTCGACGGTTTGCAGAATCCGCTGCCGCAGCTGGCCGAGCAGTGCGGCTTCTTTCTTCAGCGCGGCGTTTATCTCGACCCCATTCCGGATAAGGAGTGGGAGTTCACCCCGCTCGTTAAGCCCGGCGACGCGGTTCTGGCGGGCGACGCGGTCGGCAGCGTGCCCGAGGGACAGTTCACGCACCTTATCATGGTGCCCTTTGACCTCAAGGACGAGGGCTGGCGCGTGAAGTCCGTGCAGAGCAAGGGCAGCTATCCCGTGCGCTCGACCGTCGCCGTTCTGGAAAACGGAAACGGCGAGGAAAAAGAACTGAGCATGGTATTTTCCTGGCCCGTCAAGGTACCCATCCGCTGCTATGAGGAGCGCCTGCGTCCCGATGAGACGCTGGTGACAAAGATCCGCTGCATTGATACCTTCCTGCCGGTCGCCAAGGGTGGCACGTTCTGTGTGCCCGGCCCCTTCGGCGCGGGCAAGACGGTGCTTCAGCACATGGAGGCAAAGAACGCCGACGTCGATATCGTTATCGTCGCTGCCTGCGGCGAGCGCGCGGGCGAGGTCGTCGAGGTGCTCAAGGAGTTCCCGGAGCTGGTCGACCCACGCACGGGCCGTTCGCTCATGGAGCGCACCATCATCATCTGCAATACCTCGTCCATGCCGGTCGCGGCGCGCGAGGCGTCGGTGTACACGGCGGTGACGATGGCCGAATATTACCGCCAGATGGGGCTCAACGTCCTGCTTCTGGCCGACTCCACCAGCCGCTGGGCGCAGGCCATGCGCGAAATGAGCGGCCGACTGGAGGAGATCCCCGGTGAGGAAGCGTTCCCCGCCTACCTCGAATCCGTGATCGCGTCGTTTTATGAGCGCGCGGGCAAGGTGCGGCTGAGAAACGGCAAGATCGCCTCCGTTACCATCGGCGGCACGGTCTCGCCCGCCGGCGGCAACTTTGAAGAGCCGGTCACACAGGCGACGCTCAAGGTCGTCGGTGCGTTCCACGGCCTCTCCCGTGAGCGCTCCGACGCGCGCAAATACCCCTCCATCCATCCCATTGATTCCTGGTCGAAGTATCAGGGCGTTGTAGACATGGGACGCGTGGAGGAGGCGCGCAGCATCCTCAAGCGCAGCAATGAGATCAATCAGATGATGAAGGTCATTGGTGAAGAGGGCACCTCGGCCGAGGACTACATTATCTATCAGAAGGGCGAGCTGCTCGATGCGGTCTATCTCCAGCAGAACTCCTTTGATCCCATCGACGCGGCCTGCGAGCCGGAGCGTCAGGCGCATGAGTTCAACGTGCTCTACGATGTGCTCACGAGCAGCTACGATCTGAGCGACAAGAAGGAGATCCGCTCGTTCTTCAATCAGGTGCGTCAGGAGTTCCTCGACTGGCACAATACCGTATTCCAGACGCCGGAATTTGAAGCACAGGAAAAGAAACTGACAGACTTTTATCGGAACAAAGTGAAGGGTTAAGGAGGAAGTCTGTATGCAGAAAGTTTATACCAGAATCGAGTCGATCGTCGGCAATGTCGTGACTGTGCGTGCGCAGGGCGTGCGCAACGGAGACCTTGCCCTCGTCGGCGACAGCTATGCCAATGTTATCAAGCTCGACGGTGACCTTGTATCCTTACAGGTCTTTGCAGGTACGCAGGGCGTGAGCACGACGGACACCGTCCGCTTCCTCGGCCGGCCTATGATGGTTTCGTTCTCCGACGATCTGCTCGGCCGCGTGTTCGACGGCGCCGGCGTGCCGCGTGACAACGGCCCCGCGCTGACGGAGAATATGATCCCCATTGGCGGCCCGTCTGTCAATCCGGCCAAGCGTATCGTGCCAAAGCGTATGATCCGCACCGGTATCCCGATGATCGATGTGTTCAACACCCTTGTCGAGAGTCAGAAGCTGCCGATCTTCTCTGTGTCCGGCGAGCCGTACAACCAGCTGCTCTCCCGCATCGCCATGCAGGCGGAGATCGACGTGATCGTTCTCGGCGGCATGGGCCTGAAGTACGACGATTACCTTTTCTTCCGCGATACGCTAGAAAAGAGCGGTGCGATGGGCCGCACGGTCATGTTCATCCACACGGCCTCCGACCCGACGGTCGAGTGCACGCTCGTGCCGGATCTGTCGCTTGCCGTGGCTGAACAGTTCGCCCTTGCAGGCAAGCGTGTGCTCGTGCTGCTGACCGATATGACCAACTACGCCGATGCGCAGAAGGAAATGGCCATTACGATGGAGCAGGTGCCGTCCAACCGCGGCTACCCCGGCGACCTTTACAGCTGTCTGGCCGCACGCTATGAAAAGGCGGTCGACTTTGAGGGGGCGGGCTCCATCACCATCCTCGGCGTCACCACGATGCCCGGCGACGATGTGACCCATCCTGTGCCGGATAACACGGGCTATATCACTGAGGGCCAGTATTATCTCAAGAATGGACACATCGAGCCGTTTGGCTCCCTGTCCCGCCTCAAGCAGAATGTCAACGGTGCGACACGCAGCGACCACCGTGCCCTGATGGACGGTATGATCCGCCTTTACAGCGCGTATAAGGAGAGCCTCGAGAAGAAGTCCATGGGCTTTATGATGTCCGAATGGGACGAAAAGCTGCTCAAGTACGGCCATCTTTTTGAGACGAAGCTGATGGATCTGAGCGTGAATATCCCGCTGGAGGAGGCACTGGATCTCGGCTGGGAGATCCTTGCCGAGTGCTTTGAGCCGAACGAGACGGGCCTGAAGACCAGCATTCTTCAGGAGAGATGGCCGAAAAAGGACGCTTTGAACTGAGGGAGCGCGTATGGCTGTCAAATTAACGAAAAACGAATTGAAGGTGCAGAAGGATCACCTCAAGCAGTTTCAGCGCTATCTGCCGACCCTCCAGCTGAAAAAGCAGCAGCTGCAATCGGTCATGATGCAGATAACGGTGCAGCTGGAAAAGGTGGAGGCCGAGCGCCTGAAGGTCATTGCCAGTCTGGACGACTGGGTGGCGGTGTTCGCCGAAAACGGCACGTTTCCGCCGGACAAGGCGCTCGATACGCTTGTGCGCCCGCTGGATGTGGAGTGTGGTGAGGAGAATATCGCGGGCGTGAAGGTTCCGGTATTCCGCGAGCTGACCTTTGCCGACATCGTTTACGACGTGGCCGATTATCCTCTCTGGGTGGATACCGCCGTGGTCACGCTGCGCGAGATCGCGCGGCTGGACGCGCTGTCGAAAACGCTTCGCCGTCAGGTCGAACTGCTTGAGCAGGAGCTGCGCTCCACCGCGCAGCGCGTGAACCTGTTTGAAAAGGTGAAGATTCCCGAAGCGAAGGAGAACATCCGCGTCATTGGCATCTACCTCGGCGACCAGCAGACCTCGGCCGTTGTGCGCGGTAAGATCGCCAAGAAAAAGCTACAGGAGGCGGCACGATGATCGAAAAAATGAAGGTCGTCTGCATTGTTGCCGCGGCCTCGCAGAAAGAGGAAATGCTCGGCGCGCTGCGTGCGCTCGGCATTGTCCACTTTGCGGAAAAGGCGGATGCCGACCAGAAATATCTGGAGCGGTTCGCTGCCATCTCGCGGCTCATCACCGTGCTGGAAGAGCACAGCGGCGGAGAGAGCGAGACAAAGACGCTCAGCGATGCGGATTTTGAAAAGCTGTACGCGGAGCTCAATAAATGCCTTGAGCGGGAAAAAACGCTTGAGCGGACCAGAAGCGCCGCGGCGGCTGCGTGCGACATGCTTGCGGGCTGGGGCAGCTTTTCACCGGCGGACGTGCGGGAGCTGAAAGAACAGGGCTTCGAGCTGCACTTCTGCCGCGTGGATAAAAAGCTTCTTGCAGCCCTTGAAGCGGATGAAACGGTACGCTTTATCCGGCTTGCACCGGTCGAAAAGATGGAGGCTATCGCCGTGCTCGGCGCGCTGCCCGCCGCCTGTGCGGCCGGCGAGTTCGTCCCGCCGGAGAAGAGCCTTGACGAGTACCGGCAGGAGATCGCGGACTGTGAGCGCGGTCTGGCTGAGTGCGAATCGCAGCTCAAGGCGGCGTCGAAGCATCTGAGCACCCTGCGCGAGCAGCTGCTCAAGACGCAGAATGAGGCGGAGTATTCCTCTGTGAGCAATACCTCGGCGAATGACGACGGTCTCGTGTGGCTGACCGGTTATATTCCCGCCGACGAGGAAGAGCGCTTCAAGGCGGCTGCCGCCGAGAAGCGCTGGGCGTGGGCGATGGATGATCCCGCGGATGATGATGACAAGGTGCCGACCAAGATCAAATATACGAAGGCCACGCGGCTCATCGCGCCTGTGTTCGACATTCTCGGCACAGTGCCGGGCTACCATGAGTATGACATTTCCTTCTGGTTTCTCGGCTTCTTTACTCTCTTTTTCGCCATGATTATCGGCGACGCGGGCTATGGCTGCCTGTTTTTGCTGGCCGCTGCGGCGCTGACGGTGAAGAGCAAAAAGCCCTCCGACGCCGTGCAGCTGCTCTGGGTGCTCTCCGCCGCCACGATCATATGGGGCGCGATGACCGGCACATGGTTCGGGCTGGAGGGTGCGATGCATGTCCCCATCCTCAAATCGCTGGTCGTACCGGCCTTTGCAAACTACCCCGAGTATTTCAACGTCACCACCACGCAGCAGCAAAACAGCGTCATGAAATTCTGCTTCATCCTCGGTACGGTCCAGCTCTCGCTGGCGTGCATTATGAACATCCGGCGGAAAACATGCGAGAAAAATCTGAGCTGGGTCGCCGATCTCGGCTGGCTGTGCTCGATCTGCGCGCTGTATTTTGTGGTGCTGTATCTGGTTATCGGCGAGCAGGTCGATCTTGCGCCGATCGCCGTGGTCGTGATCTGCGGCTTCGTACTGGTCGTGTGCTTCGGCGGGATGTCGCCGGACAAGACCTTTGCACAGGGACTCAAGGCGGGGCTCGGAAACGCGTTTACCGTGTTCCTCAACACCATCAGCGCGTTCGGCAACATCATGAGCTACATCCGCTTGTTTGCCGTCGGCATGGCCTCGCTTGCCATTGCGCAGAGCTTCAACAACATGGCGCTCGGCTTCAAGGGACCGCTGCTTATCGTCGGTGCGCTCATCATGCTCGTCGGCCATGGACTGAATGTTGTGATGGGTCTGCTCTCGGTGGTTGTGCACGGTGTGCGATTGAATCTGCTGGAATTTTCCGGCCAGCTCGGTATGGAATGGACGGGCATTGCCTATGCGCCGTTTGAAAAACTCGATAAGATCAAAAAATAAATAAAAGAGGAGAAATTGTTATGAGCATCGAATATATTGGTATGGCATGCGCGCTGGGCCTGTCCGCCATGGGCAGCGCGTTCGGCGCAGGCTTTGCGGCGCAGGCAAGCGTCGGCGCATGGAAGAAGTGCTATGCGAACGGCAAGCCCGCTCCCTTCATCATGGTTGCCTTCTCCGGCGCACCCCTGACGCAGACGATCTACGGCTTCCTGCTGATGAACTTCATCCGCAATGCGGTCGCCTCCGGTGCGGATGCGGCGCTGGCCATGTTCACGGGTATCTTTGCCGGCCTCGCCATCGGCCTGTCTGCGTTCTTCCAGGGCAAGGTCGCTGCGGCGAGCGCAGACGCGCTCGGCGAGACAGGCAAGGGCACGGCAAACTTCTTCATCGTCATCGGTATTATTGAGACGGTCGCGCTTTTCACCCTCGTATTTAGCCTTCTGCTTCTTCAGTAAAAGAAACGGTAAAGGCCGCATCTCCCACATGCTTGGGAGATGCGGCCTTTTTTGTTTCAGTGCAGGCGGTCATGTACAGCGGGAGAATGAGGGCTATTCAGCTTCCTCCTGCGCGTCGAGCGCCTCGTTGACCTCAGTGAGAGTTTCACCCTCGCCGCTCAGGTCGAGGTGCAGCACCGGAGCGACAGGAACGCTTAGATACATGTTGTTGCCGAGGTTGTAGGCGCCGGTGGTCACGGCGATGACCTGCCCAAGCTCATTGAACAGCGCGCCGCCGCTGGAGCCGCGGGAGATCGTCGCGTCGCTGACAAAGCAGGGACGATTGGACAGGTCGGCCACGTGCGAAACGGAGTTGATGATGCCCTGACTTACGGTCAGACCGAGACCGAGCGGGTTGCCGATGGCATAAACGGTGTCGCCCACGCGGACGTCCTTACGGCCAACCAGCTCGGCATAGGAAAAGCGCGGGACGATGACGCCGTCTGTGCTGGTGCGGTCGATGCGGATCACGGCGAGATCGAGCGGATCATCGTAGAAGAGCACGCGGTCGATGCGGAAGGTCTCGCCGGTGACGAGCGTGGCCGTACCGATCACGGCGTCACGGATGGAGTGGCAGTTCGTCAGGGCCAGACCGTCGTCGGAGATGAGGATGGCGCTGGCGCTTGCACTGGCGTCATCCTTGGCGTAGGAGGCTTCGTCCTCATACAGGGCAAGCTGGAGCACGGCGGCAATATGCCGGTCGGTGAGCTGGCGGGCGTTCAGACGCTCGCTGCGCAGACCGAGGGAGGCGGCCTTTTCCTCCGTGCAGAGGCTTTTCCCAATCAGACTGTCAAGAAGCGATGCGCCGCCGCTCAGACACGGAGCCGTGAGCGCGCTGAGTGCCGTTTCAAACAGCTCGCCGCGTGTGAGCGTGCCCTCGAGCGGCAGGGCGATCAGGCCGATGCGCCGCGCAGTATTCACGCTGCCGCCCGCAATGGGTTCGTTGATCGCGCACAGCAGCATGGAGCACCACAGCTCGGCGCTCACCGCAGCATTCGGACGATATTCCTCCTGATCGAGCAGAGCGTGGTTGGCGCAGTAATTCACTGCGTTCTGCGCCCAGTGGGGCACATTCCCCCAGCCGCAGCTGCGGCGGTCGGCGGCAGCCTCCTGCTCTGCACCGAGCAGACGGACGAGCAGCGCGGCGGCCTGTTCCTGCGTGGCGGTTGCAGATGTGTCATAGCCGTTCGGCGTGCCGCTGACCAGACCGAGCGCGGATAGTGTCTGCGCGGCGCGCGTGCCCTCTCCCTCCAGCGCATGCGCGTTGGGAAGAAGTGCCGCCATCAGTGCGAGGACGCAGAGAACGGACAGAAATTTCTTTTTCATGGCGATACCTCCGTATCATAGTGATGCCGTCATTATGCCACAGAGCAGGAAAAAGGGCAACAGCTTTTGCTCAATGTGTGCGCATAGCACGCGGCGGAGAAGCATATCCATAGAGCAAAAACGCTTGGAGGATATGGCATGCGAAAATGGAGCATTTTCGGCCTGACGGCACTGCTGGTTCTGACGCTGATGGGCTGTGGCGGGGAAGAGAGGGCAGACCGAATCTCAGCCTTGCAGGAAAAATACGCCGCGGTCGGATACACCGCATCGGTGCAGATCCGGCTGGCGGGGGAAGGAATGGAAGAGATGCGCTATACACTTCGCGTGGATGGGGATGAGAGCGGAGCGAAGGTCACGGTGCTTGCGCCGGAGCTGCTCGCCGGTGTGACAGCACAGATCGGCGCCGACGCGCTGACGCTCTCTTACGATGGGCTTGTGCTCGACGCGGGCGGGACAATCGGGGGGCTGTGTGCGGCAAACTGTCTGCCGCTGACGCTGTGTGCGATCGCCGAAGGATATGCGCTGGAGGAAAATGAGGAGGACTTTGCTGATATCGGGCAGACCCTGCGCATTCGCTTTGAAAGCGAAGCGGGCGGTGAGACGCTGTATTATACCGTCTGGTTCACGCAGGACGACCGGCCGCTGTATGCCGAGATCGCAAAAAATGAAGAAATTGCCGTTTATATGGAGTTTACGAACTTCACGTTTTGTGATACAATAACTGCAACTGACCATACAGTGCGTGACGCCACCGGTTCGGCACAATGAACCGGCGAAGAGACGGCGCATAGTATCGGGCGTGTTTATCATCGGACGGACTGCGCGGCGAATGGCCGCGATCCGTTACTCTATATATGAAGAGAGCAGTGAACTTAAATGGAGAGTACACTGAAAAGGACATGGGCGGAGATCGATCTTGACAATCTCACGCACAATCTGGACATCATCCGCCGTCAGGTGGGGCCGGGCGTGAAGCTGCTCGGCGTTGCCAAAGCGGACGCATACGGACACGGAGCGATCCATGTGACGGAGCATCTGGAGAGGATCGGCATGGACTATCTGGCTGTGTCCAACATCGACGAGTGCGAGGAGCTGCGCCGCAGCGGCATTACGCTCCCGATCCTGATGCTGGGCTTTACGCCCGCCGATCAGGCGGAGCGGATTTTGAAAAACGATATGACGCAGGCGGTGACGGATCTTGCCATTGCCGAGGCATACTCCGCTGCCGCGGTGCGTGCGGGCAGGACAATGAAGATCCACATCAAGCTGGACACCGGCATGGGTCGTCTGGGCTTTCAGTGCGATGATGCACATTTTGAGGCGAGTCTGCAGGACATTTTGAAAGTCCTCCGCCTGCCCGGACTGGATGCGGAGGGTATCTTCACGCATTTCTGCGTCAGTGATGAGGAGTCGGACGAGAGTGTGGCGTTCACAAGACTTCAGCACGAGCGATTTGTACACATGATCGATGCGGTGGAAGCGCAGGCCGGATTCCGCTTTCGCCTGCACCACTGCTGCAATGCCGGCGGCATTGCCAGCTATCCGGAGTGGGCGAGGGACATGGTGCGCTGCGGCATCATCCTCTACGGCACGGGAGAGCTGGCCGAGCGGATGGGGATGAAGCCGGTAATGTCCGTCAAAACGGTTGTCTCCACCATCAAGGACTTTGCTCCCGGAACCTCCATCAGCTATGGCAGGCAGTTTTTTACCGAGCGCGAGAGCCGCATCGCGGTTCTGCCGATCGGTTACGCCGACGGCCTTTTCCGCGCACTTTCCGGTAAGCTCCGTGTGCGTACACCCTATGGCATCGCACCGCAGGTCGGGCGCATCTGCATGGACATGTGTATGATCGATGTCACAGATCAGCCTGAACTCAAGGTTGGCGATGAGGTCGAGGTGTTTGGGGAGCATCAACTCATCGCGGCGGCCGCGGAGGCATGCGGCACCATCAGCTATGAGCTGCTCTGCGCGGTCAGCAAGCGTGTGCCGCGCTATTACTACCTCGGCGGGCAATGCGTCGCCCACAATCTTCAGCTTCTCGGATAAGCACCGCGTCCGCTCCGCGCGCATAGGATAGCGCGGGTGGGATGCGGAGAAAATCAACGGCACTCCGTATAAATCCCGCCCGAGTGTGGGAGAATGAAAGCGACCGGCCGCGCTGCGCGGCGGGGACTTCTTCTCGGAGTGTGAACGAAGCGTGGATACCAATGTCAGACGAGGCGATATTTATTACGCGGATCTCAGCCCTGTTGTTGGAAGCGAACAGGGGGGTGTGCGTCCGGTGCTCATCATTCAGAACGATACCGGAAACCGATACAGCCCGACGGTGATCGCGGCGGCGATCACGTCACAGACGAATAAGGCAAAGCTGCCGACGCATATTGCGCTTTCCGCACCGGACTACGGCCTGCCGCGCGACAGCGTGGTACTGCTCGAGCAGGTGCGCACGCTTGATAAGCGCCGACTGCGCGAGCGCATGGGGCGCGTGGACGGCGCGCTGATGGAGCGCATCGACGCGGCGATCGCGGTGAGCTTTGGGCTTGGACATACGCAGCTGATCTGACTGCTTCGGGGGAAGAGGACGTCATGTCCTCTTCTTTCGGGGCGGACATGGCCGACAAAAGAAAGGAACGATACATCATGAAGAAACAAACGAACATGCTCTCCAGACTTCTGACGCTGCTGCTTGTGAGCCTGATGATGCTCAGTGTCACGGCCATCGCGGCGGGAAGCGCCGGTTCGTCCTCCGACCCGCTGGTAACGATGAGCTATCTGAACGAGACCTTCCTGCCGTCCATGCTCGGCAAAGCGGAGGAAAGGCTTGCCGAGCGCAAGGCTGCGGCAGCGAAGGAGCTCACGGAGCAGGTGCAGGCGGATGTGAAGAAGCTGGAGGAGAAATACGGCTCGCAGACCTCCGGCGGCGGGACATCTTCCGGTACGGCGGATTCGTTTACGGTCGTGACATTGACAAATGGGCAGACCCTCGCCGGCGAGATCGGCTGCGAGGTCATGCTGCGCGTCGGCACGGCGGCTGTTGTCTCGCCTTCCAGTCCCGGATTGATCGACTCGACGGACGGCTCGACCATTGACAGCGGTAAGAGCCTTGTGAAAAATCATCTCTACATGATGACCATTTCGGATCGCGGCGTCAAAGCGACCGCTGCAACGACCAAGCTGCTCGTGCGCGGCGGCTATGAGATCAAGTGAAAAGGAAATAAAAAAGGCTGCCTGCGCATACGCTGTACAGGCAGCCTTTTTGCTGCGCGGAGGAGGGAAGAGGATGAGCGGTGAAAAAGAAGCGGGCGGATGGCGCCGGGGCTCTGGCGTTCGTTTTCCGGCGGGACGCTGGGAACTGGCGCTCACCGGTGCGATGCGGAGGGAGAAGAGCGGAGGACGGCTGGAGTTTGCGCTGCCCTATTCTCCGCTGCGTCCGTGGCCGCTTACGGAGCTTGTCTGCTTTGCACACGTCGAAAGTCTGGACGGACAGCCGTACATCATCTATGCCTTCGATGGCGGAAAGAACCCTGTATTTTGAAAAAATCAAAATGATGGCTACCATTTTCAAAAAAGCTATGCTATAATACAATCGACATAATGTAAAACCGGAAAACGAGGTGCAGCCGATATGAAATGCCCCTACTGTGGTTATAAGGAAAGCAAGGTCGTTGATTCCCGCCCGGCGGAGGAGGGCAGCAGCATTCGCCGCCGCCGCGAGTGCCTCTCGTGTGAGAAGCGCTTTACCACTTATGAGACGGTGGAGAGCCTGCCGATGGTCGTCATCAAAAAGGACGGCAGCCGCCAGAGCTTTGACCGGAGCAAGGTCCTGCGCGGTATGATCCGCGCCTGTGAGAAGCGGCCGGTATCCTTCGACGAGCTTGAGCGCATCAGTGAGGAGATCGAACAGAACCTGCAAAACTCCCTTGAGCGCGAAGTGTCGACCGAGGTTATCGGCGAGCAGGTGATGGACAAGCTGCGTGCGGTGGACGAGGTAGCCTATGTCCGCTTCGCCTCCGTTTACCGCCAGTTCAAGGACATCGACACCTTTATGCACGAGCTCAACAAGCTTCTGGCTGACAAGAACTGAGCGCTACAGAATGTTTTTGATGGAGATTTCCTCCATCTCGCGCAGCAGCTGGAGCTGCGTGAAAAGGTCGGCGGTGTTGGCGCAGAATTCTGCACCGTCCTCGTGCGCGGCGAAGCTGCGGGAGACGGCGAAGAGCGCTTCCGCGGCGTCGAGTTCTTCATGCTCGATCATAATGTGGAAATAGGTCTGCCGCGCACTCCACGAGGCATAAACGGCGTCCAGCGCGCGTTGCGTGCCGCCCCAGTCCTCCGTCTCGGCGGCGGAGAGGGCGGCTTCCAGACCGGCACACCAGCCGTCCACGCTGCGGGCGACATAGCGTGCGTTTGCTGCCGTGCCGCCCAAGAGCAGCACGAGCACGAGCAGCGGCGTGAGCCAGTGCCTCATGGGTTTTCCTCCTTTCGGATGCAGAGAATTTTTCCGGCGTCGTCGATGGAGAAGAGCAGGACCTCGTCCGCTCGCTGAAAGCCGCGCTCGGCAAGCGACTGCATGAGCCAGCTGCGGTTCAGCCCACGGTAGGCGAGCGCGGAGTCGAGCACACGTCCATCGTTGATAATCACCTGCGGGAGGGAGAGATCGTCCTTCACCGCACGCCCGAGCTGGCGCGGCGTCGCCGGCTGCTCGGAGGGATAGAGCAGCACGGAAAGCTGTCCGTCTGTTTCCAGAATGGCGTATTTTACGCTCGTGAGATCGGTGACGCCCTGACTGCGCAGCTCTTCGATCAGCTCATCGAGCGTGAAGCGGTTCGCGCGCATGGCGGACTGCTGGAGCACGCCGTCTTTGATGAGTGTGGTCGGGCTGCCGCAGACGAGCCGGCGCAGCCGGATCGAGCGCATGCATCCGTAGGAGAGCAGCATCGAGAGGGCAAGAAGCGTTATGATCGGCACCACGCCGTTTAGAAGCGGGATGCCGAAATCCTGCATCGGCACGGCGGCCAGATCGGAAATGAGCATGGTGAGTACCAGCTCGGTCGGCTCAAGCTCACCGATCTGGCGCTTTCCCATCAGCCGCAGACCGAGCATGATGATGAAATATAAAAGGATCGTGTGCACAAAGGAGGTGGCCATGATAAAATCCTCCCCGCGGGACGTTTGCAATGACCTTGCCCCGGGAGGGAACATTTTATTGCCTTCTTCCGTCATATACTGACGGTGGAGATAAATACCAGAAAAAGCACAGACAAAGAAAGGAGAATTTCGGACAAAAACCGACAAAGCGCCATGAGCCTCCTGAAGCGGAGGACGACGAGGCGGGAAGTGATCGAAGGTTCGGCGGATGCTTCTCCGTGCGGTTCCGGCGCGCACACAGTTGACAAATACGCGGGCGACCACGGAACAAAGGGACTGTGACGGAACGAAAAAGGTGAAATTTCTGTGCGTTTCCCCTTTTGATCGGGCGGCGGCGAAAGCC
Organism: bacterium; assembly: GCA_037419475.1. GTDB lineage: Bacteria > Bacillota > Clostridia > Oscillospirales > Oscillospiraceae > Hominicoprocola. Next base: position 7,291 of record JAXYYF010000106.1, on the reverse strand, counting down.
GGCGCTGCGGAGCTTTGCGCTCTGCTCATTATTTTCAGATCATAAAGGAGAACTTTATTTATGTGCGGTATCGTTGGATATGTCGGCAGCGAACAGGCTGCCCCCATTTTGCTCGACGGTCTGGCCCGTTTGGAGTATCGAGGCTATGACAGTGCAGGCATCGCGGTCGTCTCGCCGCGCCATACGCTCGAGGTGCGCAAGTCCGTCGGACGGCTCAAGGTGCTCAGCGATCTTGTCCACGGCGGCGCGGACGTCGAGGGGACGATCGGCATGGGTCACACCCGCTGGGCGACCCACGGCGCGCCGAACAACGTCAATTCACATCCCCACGTCAGCGAGGGCGGCAAGTTTGCCGTGATCCACAACGGCATCATTGAAAACTATGTTGAACTCAAGGAGTTTCTGGTCTCGCAGGGCGTGACCTTCAAATCCGAAACGGACACCGAGGTCGTGGCGCAGCTGCTGGAATTTTATTACAACGAGTGCCACGACTTTTTTGAGGCGGTCGGCCGCGTGCTGCGCCGCATCGAGGGCGCCTATGCGCTCGGCATGCTCTGTGCCGACTGCCCTGACCGCATCATTGCCGCGCGCAAGGACGCGCCGCTGCTGCTCGGCTTCGGCGAGGGCTGCAATTTCCTTGCCAGTGACGCTACGGCTATCATCAAGCATACGCGCGACGTGGTGTATATGGACGACGGCGAGATCGCTGTTCTGACGCGCGATGGGATCCAGCTTTACAATGCCATGCAGCAGCCCATTGAGAAGGAGCATCACCATATCGAATGGGAGGTCAGCGCAGCGGAAAAGGGCGGCTACCCGCACTTCATGCTCAAGGAGATCATGGAGCAGCCCGACGCGCTGCGCCACGCCATCACGCCGCGTCTGCGCGGCGGCGAGATTGTATTTGACGATTTAAAGCTCACGCCGGAGCGAATCGCGGGCTTTGATCGTATTTTCATCGTTGCCTGCGGCTCGAGCTACCACGTCGGCATGGTCGGCAAGTATAATCTTGAGCATCTTCTGCGCCGCAATGTCGAGGTTGCGCTGGCCAGCGAGTTCCGCTACAGTGACCCGATCGTGGACGAAAAGACGCTGGTCATCATTATCAGCCAGTCGGGCGAAACGCTCGACACCATGGCAGCGCTGCGCGAGGCGAAAAAGCGCGGCGCGTACATCCTCTCCATCGTGAATGTGGTCGGCTCGTCCATCGCGCGAGAGAGCGACGATGTGCTCTACACCTGGGCCGGTCCCGAGATCGCTGTTGCCACCACCAAGGCCTACTCGACGCAGCTTGCCGTGCTCGATATGGTCGGACTCTATTTTGCAAAGCTCCTCGGTATGGTGGAGGAGAAGGAGTATGCCGACACGGTGCGCGAGCTTGCGCTTTTGCCGGATAAGGTCAAAACCGTGCTGGGCAGCTGCGAGGACATCCAGAAGTATGCCGCGCAGCATTTCAGCCACAACTCCGTCTTTTTCATCGGCCGCAATCTGGATTACGCCCTCGGTCTGGAGGGTTCGCTCAAGCTCAAGGAGATCAGTTATATCCACTCGGAAGCCTACGCCTCCGGCGAGCTCAAACACGGTACGATCTCGCTCATCGAGGACGGCACGCTGGTCATTGCGTTGGGAACTTACACGCCGCTGTTCGATAAGGCCATGAGCAATGTCGTGGAGGTCAAGGCCCGCGGCGCGGATGTGCTCGCCCTCACCACGGAGAGTCATCGCAGCGAGATGGCAAAAACGGTCGATCACGTCCTCACCATTCCCGACACGGCGACGATGCTGCTCCCCTCGCTCGGTGTTGTGCCGCTCCAGCTCTTCTCGTACTACATTGCGCTCCAGCGTGGCTGTGACATTGATAAGCCGCGCAACCTCGCAAAATCCGTTACAGTGGAATAAGAAGAATGGGCCGCCTCCTTGAAAAGAGACGGCCCATTCCTTTTGCCTTTTTCAGCCCCACAATACTATTAGTATATCATGTGACGCTTTATTACGTCAACATGAAAATGCGAAAAAGCGGAAAGTTCAGAGCTATGCACAGTGCGGGCCGGCGCTTTTTCGTGCGTTCGGCGGCTTGTCTGTGGAGGGGAGATGTGCTATAGTAAAGGCACATCAAGAAAGGGTGAGTCCAATGTATACCTGAACTCGACCGGCACGGAAGGCAGAAGCAAGCGCACTCTCGAATGGTTTCGTCATTAACGGAAAAACCGCCGCCCCGCGGCGTTGAAATAGAGTGAGAGTGAGAACCGAAAGCGACAGATCTCCGGTGCCGCTACCCTGATGAAAGAGAGGTAACCATGGATGTTAGATAATAAGAGCGAAGAGAAATAGCCCTTGGCCGCATGTCACGATGCCGCGGTCAAGGGCTGTTTCTTTTTTTGCTTGCTGGCGGCGCTCCGGTAGGAGCGCGCTTTTTTGTGCGTCGGCGGCTGGTTGTGCGGCCTACTGCTCTTCGTGGCGCAGCAGCCGGCGATAGCTGCGGTCAATGCCGATCGCGCCGAGCGGCGCGGTGATAAGGATGCCGAGCACGGCGACGGAAAGTACGATCGGCCCGCACGGCAGACCCATGGCGAGCGGAACAGAGCCGATGGCGGCCTGCACCGTCGCCTTGGGGAGATAGGCAATTACGCAGAACAAGCGCTCACGCGCTGTGAGCGCCGTGCTGAGCAGACAGAGGGTGACGCCGAAGGCGCGGAAAAGGAGCGCAAGAAAGATCATGACGACGGCAGAGAGCCCGGCGGCAAGCGTGTAGCGCACGTCGACCGCTGCGCCGACGAGAACAAAGAGCATGACTTCCGCTGCCAGCCACAGCTTGCCGAATTTTTCTGAAAGCCGTCTTGCGACGAAGGGCGTACTTTGCAGCCTGAGCGCGCAGGCCATGCTCACCACGGCAAGCAGACCGGAAACAGGTATGCGTCCCTTGAGCCAGGTTTCGACTGTTGTGAGAAGAAATGATACGCCCAGCACAAGAATGACCTTTACGCTGTTGCGCACACAGTGCGCGTGTGCGTAGGCGGTTTCAAAGAAGCGGGCGAGCAGCGATCCGACCGCCGCGCCCAGCGCTACGCCGAGCACAATGGAGAGCGGAATGCTGAGAAAGTCGGCGGCGTGGGCGCCTCTGCCCTGCGTCATACCGGTGAAGGTCGAAAAGAGGACGATGACGAAAATGTCGTCACAGGACGCGCCGGCCATAATGAGCTGCGGAATGCTTTTATCTGTTCCGTACCGCGTTTCGATCAGCTGCACCATCCGCGGCACGACCACGGCAGGCGATACGGCGGCGAGCACGCTGCCCATGACCGCTGCCTCCGCGCGCGTGACGCCGAGCAGTGCCGGCGCAAGGAGGACGAACGCCAGAATTTCGCAGCTTGCCGGTACAAATGACATCAGCACTGCCGGCCGGCCGACTCGCCGGAGATCCGACGGATCGAGAGATAGTCCCGCCTTGAGCAGAATGATGATAAGTGCCATCTGCCGCAGCTCGGCGGAAATGGAGAGAAGCGAACTGTCCAGCAGATTCAGCGCACAGGGGCCGAGCACGATGCCGGTGAAGAGCATGCCGAGGATGCGCGGCAGTCCCAGCCGCTGGCAGAGCGCGCCGGCAGCGAGACCGAGGAGAAAGACAAAGGCGAGTGATGTGAGCATGGTAAACCTCCCATAGACGCAAAAAAGCTGATGCCCCCTGCGTCAAAATGATCGCAGAAGTCATCAGCTTATCGGATAACAATAAGCGGTTCCGGTTGCCCGAGGGAGAACCTCATTCCCTATGGATAATATACCGCATCCGGTTTGATTTGTAAAGAGGAGGGAGGTACCTTATTGCTTTGCCACATAATAGGCGTAATATTCCTCAAAGGTCAGCCCCTGCTCATAGATGACCGCGGCGGCTTCCGTGCCGACATAGCGGTAATGCCATGGCTCGGCCATGTAGCCGGTGATGTACTCCATTCCCTCGCCATAGCGCAGAATAAAGCCGAAGCGGTGCGCATTTTCACGCATCCAGGTATACTGCGCGGTCTTTTTAAAGCCACGCAATGTGCCGCCGGGAGCGGTCACATCCAGCGCGAGACCGGTCTGATGCTCACTGTAGCCGGCATGGGCGGAGTAACGGCCTGCCGCGGCAGCACCGTCCTGCGCGCAGTAGCGGGCGTACAGGCTGCGCTGTGTGGCATAGCTGCGGTAGGGCGAGACGCAGACAAGACGCAGGCCAGTCTCCTGATACATGGCCTCGGCCAGCGCACAGTATGCGTCGTTGACCTCGCTTTTGAGCTTGCCGCCGTTGGAGTAGGCGGGCTCGACTGTGATCAGATCATCCGGCACGTAGCCGCTCGAGAGTGAATGGTATTTATTGACCAGAATGAGATCACCGGCGTCAAGATCGGCGGGCACGGCGTCGTCAAAATATGTAAGATCATTGTCTGTGTTCACGATGCGCAGGATCTGCTCCGGCGTCCATTCCGGGGAGCCGAGGTAGGCGAGATAACGCTCCTCGCGCGTTTCGTCGTAATGATCCAGAGTGGAGAGCGTGCGCAGAAATGCACGCTGTTCTTCTCCGTAGCCAGCCCAGCGGGCCTCCTGCACTTCCTGCGCAGAGGGAGCGGGTGTGTCTGGCGACAGGGCGGCGGGAGCCGTCAGAAGCAGTGCGCTGAGCGTGAGCGCGACCAGTGAGGTAATTGCGGAATACATGGGTTACACCTTCGTTTCATTCAGCCGCATGAGTGCGGGCGAGAGCTGTGCGCCGTTCACGGTCAGCACACCGTAGGATGGGTGGCGGGGATCGCCGATGCTGCCGGGATTCATCAGCCAAAGCCCGTCGTGATAATCGATAAAGGAAATGTGCGTGTGGCCGCAGAGCAGCATCTCGGCTCCGCGCTGGCGCGCCTCATAGGACGCGCGCAGAAGAGAAGATTTGACGCCCAGTGTGTGTCCGTGGCAGAGAAGCACAGGATGGGCGCCGAGAAAGATCAGCCGTTCGGCATCCTCAAAGCGGCCGAGATCACAGTTGCCCGGCACCTGCTCGAGCGGGATGCGGGGAAAGAGACGGTGAAGCTCCTCCGCGTCGCGCCAGCCGTCGCCCAGATGGATGATCGTGTCGAGCGTTTCAGCGCCCTCACGCTCCACGGCGCGGACCATATTGTCCAGATTCCCGTGCGAATCCGAAAAGACCAGAACCTTCATAATACCATCGTCACCCCATAGGTCAGAAGTGAAATGATCGTCCCGGCGATGAGCACACCGAGCGTAATGACCGGAACCGCGCGCCGCAGCCGCATATCCAGTACAGCTGCGATCAGAGAGCCGGTCCACGCGCCGGTTCCGGGCAGGGGGACAGCGACGAAAAGCAGCAGACCCCATGTTTGGTACTGCACGACCTTGCTGCTCTTGCTCCAGGCCTTCTCCTCCAGCCGGTCGACCCAGCGGCCGAGACGCGGAATGTGCGTGCGGATCCACAGAAAGATGCGCCGCGTGAACAGGATCAGAAACGGCACAGGGATCATATTGCCGAGAAAGGCGGCGAAAAACGCCTCCGGCAGCGGCAGACCCATCGCAACGCCCGCAGGCAGACCGCCGCGCAGTTCAACAATGGGCAGCATGGAGATGAGAACGGTGGCAAGGAATTTCCCTTCACCGGCTGAGAGCAGCCATTGTGTGATCGCTTCCGTCATGGGCCGAATCCTTTCCGATAAAATACCTTACTATTATACCGAGGCATGACCGAAAACACAAGGGAAGATTTCCTTAAGATATAAAGCGGGAGGGAGAGGGCCTTTACAGACCCTCTCCCTCCCGCTTTTATGCAGACTCAGCGCTGGTTGGTGTTCTGCTCCTGATTGTTCTGATTGGTGTTCTGGTTCTGTTCCTTGTTCTGATTTCTTTCCTTCATGTGTTCCGCCTCCTTTCCAGTGTTCTGCTACGGCGGATAGTATCTCCGCGCGCGAGGAAAAGTATACGTACCGGAGAGAAAATCTTCCGGTAACGCCAGAGAGCGGAAAGAGAAGATTTTTATAAATTTTCCGGCGGCTTTCTGCAAAATCCGGTTGACAAATGGGCCGGGCGGTGGTATCATACCTCTGCAAAACAAAGAAGAGCGGCAGCATCCGTTCTCACCTCCAGCGAACTGCAAAGAGGTCAATGAGGAATAGGGCAGGAGTGACTGCCTTGTGTTTCGTTGTTACGGGTGCGGCATGGCTGCGCTCGTTTTTTGTTTGTGAAAATGATTTGATGGAGGTGCTTCGGTATTAGCAAGGATGTGCATCAGCTCAATGAGGACATTCGCGACAGCGAGATCCGCCTGATCGGCTCCACCGGTGAGCAGCTCGGCATTATGTCCGCCGCACAGGCGCAGCGGATCGCCGACGAACAGGGACTCGATCTTGTCAAGATCTCTCCGCAGGCCACGCCCCCCGTGTGCAAGCTTATGGATTACGGCAAGTACCGTTTTGAACAGGGCAAGCGCGAGAAGGAGGCCAAGAAGAACCAGCACGTGGTCGAGATCAAAGAGGTTCGTATGTCTCCCGGTATTGACGTCGGCGATTTCAACACCAAGCTCAAGAATGCCCAGAAGTTTCTTGCCGACGGCAACCGCGTCAAGGTCTCGGTTCGCTTCCGCGGCCGCGAGATGGCGCATACCGAGATCGGCAGAGATCTGTTGGTGCGCTTCGCTGAACAGTGTGCCGAGGCGGCGACATTGGATAAAGAGCCCAAGCTGGAAGGTCGCAACATGTCTATCTTCCTTTCCCCCAAGACGGGAAAATAATTCCGCGATCACAATACACGAAAAGGAGAAACTACCATGCCCAAGCTGAAAACCCACAGCGGTTCCAAGAAAAGATTCAACCTGACCAAGACCGGCAAGGTCAAGATGGCCAAGGCCTTCAAGAGCCACATCCTGACCAAGAAGCCCACCAAGCGTACCCGTCATCTGCGCGCGGGCGGCTATGCCGACGCGACCGTCGCCGGTACCATCCGCAAGATGATCCCCTACAAATAAGAAATACGAACGATACGCTTTTAAGGAGGCTTACTGAATATGGCACGTGTTAAAGGCGCGATGATGACGCGCAAGAGAAGAAACAAGACCCTCAAGCTGGCGAAGGGTTACTGGGGCAACAAATCCCGCCACTTCAAGATGGCCAATCAGGCCGTGATGAAGTCCCTGACCTACGCTTACACCGGCCGCAAGCTGAAGAAGAGAGATTTCCGCAGCCTGTGGATCACCCGCATTTCCGCGGCCTGCAAGCTCAACGGCATGAACTACTCCACCTTCATGCACGGCCTGAAGGTCAAGGGC
>JAXYYF010000105.1:0-33497 GCA_037419475.1 bacterium | reverse complement strand
GCTTCGGCGGCGGACTGACGGCTGTCGGCCTTGTTCGCCTGCTGCGGGTGCGCCGTCTCAGCCGAGATCCGGAAAAGGCGGCGGACTATGAAGCCTCGCTCCGCGACGAGCGCACGGCGTATGTGGCAAACAAGGCGCGCAGCATGGCTTTTTTCATCAGCATCTACGTTCAGCTTGCAGCCGGACTGCTGGCGATCCTTGTGCTCGACCGGCCGCTCGTCGGACAGGTGCTCTGCGGCCTGACATGTCTGCAAAGCCTGCTCTATACCGCCTTTTACTGGCACTATGACAAAAAGTGCTGAAAGGCAGAATGAACAAATGTCTCTGCACCTTTTTGTGCGTGTTTTACGGCAAAGTTCTTAAAAAAGTATTAAGCGGAGGCGCGGCGCTTGTCAACGCCGCGCTTTTATGCTATCCTAACAGGCGGTCGATGGGCGGGAGCGGCTTTTTGCCGCGCATAAATGGGCGGTTCGCTCCGCTTTGTACCCGCGCGGGATGCAGAAAAGAGAACGACCGATATAGAGAAAAGAGGAAGCTTTTCCATGAGTGATATGCCGAAGAAACGCTGGGGCGACCGCAAGGACGCCAGATGGATCCGCGATATGGACTCGCTCCATGTTATTCTGCCGCACCTGATGAACCACCGCACGGACGCGGAGGTCTACGTCAATATGGAATTTGATGTGACGGAGGCGCTGCGCTACATTGAAAAAAAGAACGAGGGCGAGGAGGAGTACCGCACGACGCTGTTCCACTGCATCCTCATGGCCATTGCCAAGACGATCTATTTCCGCCCGCAGCTTAACTGCTTCATTGCGGGGCGGCGCTTTTATCAGCGCGACGAGATCACGCTCGGCTTCGTGGCCAAGAAGCGCTTTGAGGATCACAGCGAAGAATCCCTCATGGTCATTCCTGCGCCGGAGGACTGGACGCTCACCGAGGTGACACACAAGGTCGTCGGCAAGGTCCATAAGGCCCGCACGGAGAAGAACGACGGCGTGAACGGCGCAATGGACATTCTCAAAAAGCTGCCGCGCCCGGTGCTGGCCTTCGTTATCTGGATCATCAAGACGCTCGATTTCTTCGGAAAAGTGCCTGACTTCCTGCGCGACGACGATCCGAACTTTGCCACGGTGTTTCTCACGAATCTCGGCAGCATCAAATGCCCCAGCGTGTACCATCATTTGAATAACTACGGCTCGAGCTCCATCATGGCGGCCATCGGAACCATCCGCAAGGAGGAAAAGATCGCGCCGGACGGCAGCCGTGAGGTGCGCGACGTGGTGGATATCGGCTTTACCCTTGACGAGCGCATCGCGGACGGCTTCTATTTCGCACGCTCGCTCAAGATCGTACAACATCTGCTCGCACAGCCTGAGCTGCTTGAGCTTCCGCTGAATCAGGAGGTAGACTATGAGTGAAATTACCGCAAAGACCCCGTGGGCGGGGCATACCGGCGATGTGCCGCTGCATCTGGACTATTTTGACGGCTCGATGTTCGAGATCCTTGAGGCCGTCGCGCAGAAGTATCCGAAAAACATTGCGTTTGACTTCATGGGCAAGTCCACGACCTATCCGCATATGATCGAGGAGATCAAGAAGTGCGCCCGCTCCCTCAAGACCATCGGCGTGCGCGCGGGCGATAAGGTTACCATTGCCATGCCGAACTGCCCGCAGGCGATCTATATGTTCTACGCGGTCAACCTTGTCGGCGGCGTGGCCAACATGATCCACCCGCTCTCGGCGGAGAAGGAGATCGAATTCTATCTCAACGAGTCCGAGAGCGTGACGGCCATCACGCTCGACCAGTTCTACAACAAGTTCGAGAACATCCGCCAGAACACCAAAGTCGTCAACATCATCATCGCCAGCGTCAAGGACGAGCTGAGCAAGCCCGTGCGCGCGGGCTATATGCTCACCGAGGGCCGCAGGATCGCCAAAATCCCCAAGGATGCGCCCGTGATCCGCTGGAAGGACTTCATGAACATGGGCAAGGCCTGCTTCTGGAACTATTCCGTCAAGCGCAGCGGCGACGATCCCGCCGTCATTCTTTATTCCGGCGGCACGACCGGCACGACCAAGGGCATTGTGCTCACGAATAAGAACTTCAATGCGCTCGGCGAGCAGGTCGTGGCGGCCAACCCGATGTTCCGTCCCGGCGACAAGATGCTTGCCGCCATGCCGCTCTTCCATGGCTTCGGTCTGGGCGTGTGCATCCACACGATGCTCTCGCAGGGCGGGCGGTGCATCCTTGTCCCACGCTTTACCGCCAAGAGCTATGCCAAGCTTATCACCAAGTACCACTGCAACTTTATCGCCGGCGTTCCTACGCTCTATGAGGCGCTGCTGCGCCTGCCGAGCATGGATGGCGCGGATCTGAGCTCTCTCAAGGGCGTGTTCTCCGGCGGCGACAGCCTGTCGATCGAGCTCAAGAAGAAGCTCGACAAGTTTCTCTACGCCCACGGCGCACCCGTGCAGGTGCGCGAGGGCTATGGTACGACCGAAACGGTCACGGCCTGCTGCCTGACGCCGCCGCATATGTTCAAGGAGGGCTCGATCGGCGTGCCTTTCCCCGACACCTACATTAAGATCGTCGAACCGGGCACAGACCGCGAACTGCCCTACGGTGAGGAGGGCGAGATCCTGCTTGCCGGCCCGACCGTGATGAAGGAGTACATGAAGCACCCCGACGAAACGGCACAGACGCTCCGCCATCACGCCGACGGTCTCACTTGGGTCTACACCGGCGACCTCGGCATGATGGACGTTGAGGGCTTCGTTTACTTCCGCGGCCGCGCCAAGCGCATGATCGTCACCTCCGGCTACAACGTCTATCCCGGCCAGATCGAGAATATTCTCGACGCCAACGAGATGGTGCAGATGTCCTGCGTCATCGGCATCCCCGATGCCTACCGCATGCAGAAGGTCAAGGCGTTCGTCAAGCTTGCCGCGGGCATCCCCGCCAACGACGCGACGCGTCAGGCGCTGATGAGCTACTGCTCCAAGCATATTGCCAAGTATGCCATGCCCTGTGACATCGAGTTCCGCGACGAGCTGCCGAAAACGCTTGTCGGCAAGGTTGCTTATCGCGTGCTCGAGGAAGAGGAGCAGGCGAGGAACCGGGCCGGGACGGAGGAGCAGACTCCGGTGGGCGCTGCAAAGTAAATATATCATTTTGAGACCGAAGGAAGGCTGTCCGGAGACGGACAGCCTTCCTTTTTTATTTTTACGCGGAAAGTCGCACGGGAACGTGCAACAAAGCGGAAAATGAGGCATATGGGTGAAAACCAAAAGAAAGGAGGGAGAAGAAATGACGGAACAGGATATCTCGGTCAAGCTGACGGAGAACGATGAACGCATGCACGCCTGCATGGAGCGGCTGGAGAGCGTGGAACGCAGACAGGATACGCTGAATAAGCTGGTAACGGCGGTCGAGGTGCTTGCCGTGCGGCAGGAGAGCGTAGAGAGCACGGTGCACGAGATCCGCTCGGCTGTACAGGAGCTGACGGGAAAACCGGGCAGGCGCTGGGAGGCCATGGCCGACCGCATGCTGTACATGGTCATCGGCGCGGCGTTTTCCCTGCTGGCGCAGGGCATGAACCTGTGAAAAGCCGTGCGGGCAAGAAATGGAAGCCTGTCCGGCGCGGGCAGGCATGCGAACAGGAGGAGAGAGCATTGAAGGAACAGATCATCAAGCGCATTACAAATCTTTTGACGGTCAAAAGTATCGTGACCATCACACTGACGGTCACTTTTTGCATACTCGAGTGCTGCGGGTCGCTTTCGCAGGATTATATGACGATCTACACGGCGGTGATCGGTTTTTATTTCGGCACGCAGAGTAAGAGGGAAGAGAATGTATAGCAGCCGCCTGATCGATGATCTGCGTGCCGATGTGGCGGAAAACTGCCGGATTCTCATCGATCGCACCGCTGCGCTGGGACTGCCTGTGCTGGTGACACAGACCGTGCGTGACGCGGAATATCAGCGCTACCTCGTTTCCATGGGCTACGCGGCCCAAACGGCTGTGGTGCCGAGCTTCCACGCGCAGGGCGTGGGACTGGCTTTCGACGTGTGCAAAAACGTAAAGGGCCACGAGTACGATGATCCGCAGTTTTTTGAGGAGGTAGGGCGTCTCGGACAGGAGATGGGCTTTACCTGGGGCGGCGTCTGGAAAAGCTTTCCGGACCGTCCGCATTTTCAGTGGGACGGCGGAGGCCGGTATACAACGCGGCGCATTCTCGCTGGAGAGTATCCGCCGCCGATGCCGTGCTTTGCAGCGGAGGGGGATGATACGGTGACGCAGGAGCAGTTCAACGTCCTCATGGAGGGCTACTGGAAGTCGCTTGCCCGGCAGCAGCCGGCGGCGTGGAGCGCCGAGGCGCGGGCGTGGGCGGAGGAAAACGGATTGATCGTGGGCGACGGAGACGGCAACAGGCAGTATAAAGCCTTTGTCACGCGCGAGCAGCTGACGGTTTTTCTCAAGCGGTTGAGCGAGATGAAAAAGGAGGGATGAGCGAGAGCTCATCCCTCCTTTTGTGTTATTTTTCCAGCGGAGCGGCGGTTGCACGGAGCCAGTCAAGCGTTTCTGCGTCAAGGTGCGGCGCGAGCGCGGAGAGCACACGCGCATGGTAGGTGTTGAGCTGCGCAAGCTCACGGTCGCTCAGGAGCGAGACGTCAATGGCGTCACGGTCAAAGGGTGCGAGCGTGAGCGGTTCAAGCGAGAGAAACGAACCGTACTCATTCTCACGCTCCTCGCGCACGAGGACGAGATTTTCCAGCCGCACACCGAACCTGCCGGTAAGGTAGAGCCCCGGCTCGTTGGAGAAGATCATGCCGGGCACAAGAACGGTGTGGCGGGCGTTGGAGGCGATGTTCCAATGGATGCGCTGCGGGCCTTCGTGGACACTGAGCAGATAGCCCACGCCGTGGCCGGTGCCGTGGTTGTAGTCAAGCCCCTGTTCCCAGAGCGGGGCGCGGGCGAGGATGTCAAGGTTTTCTCCTGTCGCGCCGCGATGGAACACGGCGGCGGAGAGCTGTAAATGCCCGCGAAGGACAAGCGTGTAGGCGCGCTTTTCCTCCTCCGTGAGCGGCCCGAGGGCGATGGTGCGGGTGACGTCGGTCGTGCCTGTGCGGTAGTGCCCGCCGGTGTCAGCGAGACACAGCCCATGCGGGGCGAGCGGCGCGTCCGTTTCCGCGGTGGGACCGTAGTGAACGATCGCGCCGTGGGGGCCGTAGGCAAGGATGGGGTCAAAGCTCGGTTCAAGGTAATCGGGAGCTTCGCGGCGGAAGTCCTCCAGCTTCGCCGCGGCGGAAAGCTCGGTGACCGGCTCGTGTCCGACGGCGCACTTGAGCCAGCAGAGAAAGCGCGTGAGCGCAATGCCGTCGGCAAGGTGGGCGCGGCGGATCGCGGCGCATTCCACCGGATTTTTGACCGCCTTCATCAGCCCAATGGGACTGGGACGGTTCAGAACCTCCGCGCTGCCGGGGATGCTTTGCGTGAGGGCGTAGTTGGCGCTGCGCTCGTCGAGCAGCAGCCGCGCACCGTCCGGCAGTGCGCGGACGAGCGCGTAGATATCCTCATACGGCGCGAGCGTCACGCCGTCGGCGGCAAGAGCGGCGGCGATCTCCGCGCTGACTGCGGAGCGCTGGACGCAGAGCACGGCACGGCCGGCGCTCAGAAGCAGAAAGGCGAGAAAGACCGGAGTGCAGGCGACATCGTTTCCTCGCAGATTCAAAAGCCACGCGATCTCGTCGAGCGCAGGAATGAGAAAATGATCTGCGCCTTCGCCCTCCATGGCCGCACGCACACGCGCGAGCTTATCACGACGGCTCTCGCCGGCGTATTTTATGTCGAGCGCCCAGACCGGCTCGGCGGAGAGCGCCGGGCGGCCGGGCCAGAGCGCGTCGACCAGATCCTCATCTCCCGCAAAGCGGATGTGTTTGTCCACCAGCTTCCTGCCGAGCCTGCGCGCAAGCGCAGTGCTGACGGTGCGGGCGTCGAAGCCGAGCAGCGCGCCGTCAGGAAGATGACCGGCAAGAAAATCCTCCAGCTTCGGCGTATCGGGCTGGCCGTCGCGCATGAGCGAGATGGTGCTGCCGGCCAGCTGGCTTTCGGCCTGAAGAAAATAGCGTCCATCCGTCCACAGCGCAGCGCGGTCGGGCAGGACGACCAGCGTGCCGGCGCTGCCGGTGAAGCCGGAGAGGTAGGCGCGGGACTTGAAATAGTCCCCCACATATTCCGAGGCGTGGAAATCATCGGTCACCACAAGGTAGGCGGCAAGACCGTGTCGGGCCATGGCGCGGCGCAGCGCCGCGAGCTTTTCAGGTGTTGTCATAAGCGATCCTCCGGGTATGAAATCATCTGTGTACCCAGTATAGCACACATGACTGCGGCGGGTAAAGTCGAAATGCGTCGGCAAAGCATGGCGGCGGCTTGTAATATTAAATGCGAAAGAACAAATACGGCAAAGCATGGCTTTGCGGGAAGGAGGAGAGCGTATGCAGCCCGAGATCATTACCAGCCGTCAGAACGCACTGATGACGCATATCCGCAAGCTTGCGGGCTCTCGCTCCTACCGGTATGTCTGCGGCGAATACCTCTGCGATGGCGTGAAGCTGCTCGAAGAGGCAGTGAAGTGGAAAGCACCGCTCACGGCGGCGGTATTCTCTGAGGGCATGGAAATTCCGGCTCTGCCGGACGGCGTGCGCACGGTGCAGGTGCCGCGGGACGTGATGAGATCGGTGAGCCCGATGGAAACGCCGCAGGGTGCGCTTTTTACGCTCAAGCTGCCGAAAAGTCCGCTGCCCGAAGCGCTTACAGGAAAGCATTATCTGGTGCTCGACGGCGTGCAGGATCCCGGAAACGTGGGGACGATCCTGCGCACGGCGGACGCGTTTGAGTGCGATGGGGTGTTCCTCGTCAACGCCTGCGCCGATCCGTACAGCCCGAAAACGACGCGCGCCACCATGGGTGCGGTATTCCGCCGTGCGGTGTACCAGTGCGGGCTGGACGAGCTGTGCGCGCTGCTGGAAAAGAGCGGAGTGCCGCTCTACGGTACGGCGCTGCGCGACGACACGGTGAGCCTGCGGGACGCGGACCTGACTTGCGCGGCGGTCACCGTGGGCAGCGAGGGGCGCGGCTTGAGCGCGGAGGTGCTTGCGCGCTGTGAAAAGACGATCAAAATTCCCATGTCTACGCGCTGCGAATCGCTCAACGCGGCGATCGCGGCGGGCGTGGTGCTGTGGGAAATGTACCGGTAAAATGCTGAAGAAGGAGGCATGGGACGTGGCGGGACTGAAATACTGGATCTGGCTGAGCGAGTGCAGGGGACTGACCAACCGTTCCCGCGCGCTGCTTCTCGCCCACTTCGGCTCGCCGGAGGATATTTACTACGCCGGCGAGACGGACTATGCGCTCGTCGAGGGCCTGACGAAAAAGCAGATCGAACCGCTTGCCGACAAATCGACGGAGAACGCGGATCAGATTCTCGGCGACTGCCAGAGACTGGGGCTGCGTGTGCTGACGATGCAGGATGCGGACTATCCCGCGCGGCTGCGCGATATTTTTGAGCCGCCCTGCGTTTTGTACGTCAAGGGCACGCTGCCTGCGTTTGATGAAGAGGCCGCCGTTGCGATGGTCGGCACGCGCTCGTGCACGCCTTACGGCACGAGCTGCGCCGAAAAGCTCGCCTACGGCCTTGCCAGACAGGGAGCGCTGGTCGTTTCCGGCGCGGCGCGCGGCATCGATTCGGCGGCGCACCGGGGCGCGCTCCGCGCAGGCGGAAAGACCGTCGCCGTGCTCGGCAACGGTCTGGATATAGTCTATCCCGAGGAAAACGCAGGGCTTTACCGCGACATTGCCGCCGCAGGCGCGCTGCTTTCGGAGTATCCGCCGGGGACAGAGCCAGAGGGCTGGCATTTTCCCATCCGCAACCGCATCATCAGCGGATTGTGCCTTGCGACCGTGGTGGTCGAGGCGCCGCTTGAGCGCTCCGGCGCGCTGATCACAGCCAATACCGCACTGGAACAGGGACGTGATGTGTTCGCGGTTCCCGGCCCCATCGACGCGCCCATGAGCCGCGGATGCAACCGGCTCATTGCTGACGGCGCGGGTCTGGTGAGCGACAGCTGGGATATTCTGCGCGAGTATCAGGCGCTCTATCCGCATAAGCTTCTCGGCGAGCGCGTCGAACTGCCGCACACGCTGGGCTACCGGGCGCGTGCGGAGCAGGCGGAGATCAGGGCGGAGCGGGAGGAGGCGCCGCCGTCATCGGCGCTGCCTGCGCTTGACCTGACGGGTGACCACGGCCTGACGGACGATCAGCTCCGCATCCTGCGCGAGCTCGCACAGGGCGAGCGGCAGGTCGACGATCTCATCGAGCTGACGCAGATCCCGACGCGGCGGGTGCTTTCGGCGCTTACAATGCTTGAGCTGGACGGTTATGTGGCCGAAAACGGCGGCAAGCGTTTTTCCATTCAGGTAGAATTAAAGGAATAAATAAGGAGTTCAAATACATGGAGGAAAAGAATCTGGTGATCGTCGAGTCTCCAGCTAAGGCGAAAACCATTGGAAAATATCTCGGAAAAACCTATACGGTCAAGGCGAGCATGGGCCATCTGCGCGATCTGCCCAAAAGCAAGCTCGGCATCGACATCGAGCACGACTTCGAGCCCGACTACAAGCCCATCCGCGGCAAGGAGACGCTCATTCGCGAGCTCAAGGATGCGGCGAAGGAGAGCGACACCGTTTATCTCGCAACCGACCCGGACCGCGAGGGAGAGGCCATTTCGTGGCATTTAAAATATCTTCTCGATCTGGACGAGAGCAAGGCCAAACGTGTGACCTTCAACGAGATCACGAAAAATGTCGTGCGCGAGAGCATCGCACAGCCGCGCGAGATCGACCAGAACCTTGTCGACGCGCAGCAGGCGCGCCGCGTGCTTGACCGCATTGTGGGCTATGAGCTTTCTCCGCTTCTATGGAAAAAGGTGCGCCGCGGCTTGTCCGCGGGCCGCGTGCAGTCTGTCGCCACGCGCATGGTGGACGAGCGTGAGAAGGAGATCGAGGCCTTCCAGCCCGAGGAATACTGGACGCTTGATGCCCAGCTTCTTGACGAGCCGAGCCGCAAGACCTTCCGCGCGCGCTACTACGGCGAAAACGGCAAGAAGGTCGAGCCTGCCTCGCGCGAGGCGGTGGATCGAATCATTGCCGACACAAATAGCGCGGTGTTCGCGGTCAAGAGTGTTAAGCGCGCGGATAAGCAGCGCTCGCCCTCGCCGCCGTTCACGACCTCTACGCTCCAGCAGGAGGCCAGCCGCAAGCTCAATATGACCCCGCGCCGCACCATGGCCATCGCCCAGCAGCTCTACGAGGGCGTGGACATCGCCGGGGAAGGCACGGTGGGTCTTATCACCTATATGCGTACTGACTCGCTTCGCATCAGCGAGGAGGCGCTTGCCGCGGCGAAGAGTTTTATCCTCGGCCGCTACGGCAAGGATTATTACCCCGCCTCGACCCGCCGCTTTAAGGCCAAGGCCGGCGCGCAGGACGCGCATGAGGCCATTCGTCCGTCCAATGTGGATTTCACGCCCGAGCGTCTCAAGGGCGACCTCACGGGCGAGCAATACCGCCTGTACCGGCTTATCTGGAGTCGCTTCCTTGCCAGCCAGATGGCCAACGCCGTCTATGACAGCGTGGCGGTGGAGATCACCTCGGGTGCGCATGAGTTCCGCGCGAGCGCGAGCAGCCTGAAATTCTCCGGCTATACCGCCGTGTATGAAGAGTCGCGCGACGACGAGAAGGAGGAAAAGGTTCTGCCGCTCCCGCCGCTGACCGAGGGGCAGACGCTCGAGCTGCAAGGCTTTGACGAAGAGCAGCATTTTACCCAGCCCCCCACGCGCTACACCGACGCGACGCTCATCCGCGCGCTTGAGCAGAACGGCATCGGCCGCCCCTCGACCTACGCGCCGACCGTTTCAACGATCATCGACCGCGAGTATGTGGTCAAGGAGGGCAAGTTCCTGCGTATTACGCCGCTCGGCAGCGTCGTGACAAAGCTCATGGAGGATAAGTTCCCCGACATCGTGGACACGAAGTTTACTGCCCGCATGGAAAAGGAGCTCGACACGGTCGAAGAGGGCAAGATCGCATGGAAGAGCGTTCTGCGCGAGTTTTACGGCGATTTTGAAAGTAATCTTCAGAAGGCGGAAAAGGAGCTTGAGGGTGTGCGGTTGAAGGTGCCCGACGAAGAGACGGAGGAGATCTGCCCCGAGTGCGGCAGAAAGCTTGTCATCAAGTCCGGCCGCTTTGGCCGTTTTCTGGCCTGCCCGGGGTATCCCGAGTGCAGCTTCACCATGCCGCTTGTGGTGGAAATGCCGGGCCGCTGCCCAAAATGCGGCGGGCGCATCATGAAGCGCACGGGCAAGAGCCAGAAGACCGGCAAGCAGTACACCTATTACTGCTGCGAGTTCAGCACCAGCCGCGACGAGAGCAAAAAGTGCGACTTTATGACATGGGATGTCCCCACGAAGGAAGACTGCCCGATCTGCGGACAGACGATGTTCAAGAAAGCGGGCAAGGGCTTTAAAAAACCCTACTGCATCAATCCCGCGTGCGAGAACTTTGTTCCCGAGGAAAAGCGCGGCTATGTCCGCAGAAAGCCCGACGGCGCGGAGAGCGCCGATGCGGCGGAGACGGCAGAAACGCCGGTGAAGAAGTCTGCCGCGAAAAAGATGGCGGAAAAGAAGGCCGCTGCGGCGAAGGCGGAAACGGCAGAGAAGAAAACGGCGGCAAAAAAGCCTGCCGTAAAGAAGACCGCCGCAAAGAAGCCAACGGCAAAAAAAAACCGCCGGTACGACTGAGAAAAAAACCACAGCGAAAAAGACCGCTGCCAAAAAGACAGCGAAGAAGGAAGAAAACTGATGCAGGTATCCGTGATCGGAGCGGGGCTTGCCGGCTGCGAGGCTGCGTGGCAGCTTGCGCAGCGCGGTATTGCGGTCACGCTCTATGAAATGAAGCCGGTGAAGATGACGCCGGCGCACCACAGCGAATTTTTTGCCGAACTTTGCTGCTCGAACTCCCTGCGCTCCGACCAGCTGGAAAATGCGGTGGGACTGCTCAAGGAGGAAATGCGCCGCCTCGGCTCGCTGATCCTCTCCTGCGCGGATGAGACACGCGTGGAGGCGGGCGGCGCGCTTGCGGTCGACCGCCATGGCTTTGCCCGCGCGGTCACGGAGCGGGTGAAGAGCCATCCGGACATCACGGTGGTCGAGGGTGAGGTCACAGCCATCCCCGAGGAGGGGACGGTCATCATCGCGTCCGGACCGCTGACCTCCGACGCCCTGTCGGCGGCCATCGCCGCAAAGCTCGGCGACGGCCATACGCTTAATTTCTACGACGCGGCAGCTCCGCTCGTGACCTATGAGAGTGTGGACATGAACAGCGCGTGGTTCGCCTCGCGCTATGACCGCGGTACGGCGGACTACATCAACTGCCCCCTGACGGCGGAGGAATATGACGCGTTCTGGAACGCGCTGACCACGGCGGAGGAGGCGCCTGTTCACGGCTTTGAGGATAAGCATGTCTTTGAGGGCTGTATGCCTGTTGAGGTCATGGCTCGCCGCGGACACGACACACTCTGCTTCGGCCCTCTCAAGCCGCGCGGACTGAAGGACCCGAAGACCGGACATGAGCCGTATGCCGTCGTGCAGCTGCGGCGCGACAATGCCGAGGGCAGCATCTATAACCTTGTTGGCTTCCAGACGCATCTGCGCTTTCCGGAGCAAAAGCGCGTCTTTTCCATGATCCCCGCGCTCAAAAACGCAGAGTTCGTGCGCTACGGCGTGATGCACCGCAACACGTATTTGAGCTCGCCGGGTCTGCTTGACCGCTATTACCGCCTCATTGCGGACGGACGCATCTCGTTTGCCGGGCAGATGACCGGCGTGGAGGGCTATGTTGAATCCGCCGCATCCGGCTTCCTTGCGGGCGTGGAGACGGCGCGCCGTCTGCTCGGACTGCCGCCGGTTGACTTTCCGCGCGAGACGGCCATCGGCGCGCTGGGACTGTATGTAAGCGACACGACGGTTGCGAACTTCCAGCCGATGAACGTCAACTTCGGCATCATGCCGCCGCTGGGCTACCGCGTCCGCGGCAAGCGCAACAAAAACGCAGAGCTCTCCCGCCGTTCGCTGGAGATCGTTGACGGCCTACGCGATACCGTCCTTGACGGCGTAAAGGAGTAAATTTATGAAGATCATCATTGACGCGATGGGCGGCGATTTCGCACCCGAGGCCCCTGTGCGCGGCGCGCTGCTCGCGCGCGAAAGGCTCGGCGTGGACATCATCCTCACGGGCCGCACAGCGGACATCCTGCGCGAGCTGGAAAAGGCGGGCTGCAAGGAGATCCCGGCGGGAATCGAAATTGCCAACGCCGAGGAGGTCGTGGAGATCTGTGACGATCCGGCGACGGCGTTCAAACAGAAGAAGGACTCCTCACTGACCGTGGGGCTGAACCTTCTGCGCGACGGACAGGCGGACGGCTTTGTCTCCGCCGGTTCGACCGGCGCGCTGCTCTCCGGCGCAACGCTCGTCGTCAAGCGCATCCGTGGTCTGCGCCGCGCGGCGCTGGCTCCCGCCATCCCGACCGCGGCAGGGCGCGCCGTACTCATCGACTGCGGCGCGAACGCCGAGTGCACAAGCGAATATCTGCTGCAATTTGCCTATCTCGGCAGCTACTATGCCGAGCGGGTGCTGGGGATGGAAAAGCCCCGCGTGGGCCTTTTGAACATCGGTGCTGAGCCGAGCAAGGGCGATACGCTGCGTCATGAGACCTTTGCGCGCCTTCAGGAGGCCGGAGAACAGGGTCACCTCAATTTTATCGGCAACATTGAGACCAACACGGCGCTCATGGGCGGCTGCGATGTGATCGTGGCCGACGGCTACAGCGGCAACATCATGCTCAAGACCGTGGAGGGCACGGCGAAGCTGATGAGCGGCGAGCTGAAAAAGATGATGACGAAGAGCACAAAGACAAAGCTTGCCTATCTGCTGCTGCGGGACGGTTTTGCCGAGTTCAAAAAAAAGCTTGATCCCAACGAGACCGGCGGCACGGCGCTGCTGGGCATCTCGAAGCCGGTGGTCAAGGCGCACGGCTCATCGAACGAGGTTGCGTTCTGCAACGCGGTGCGTCAGGCTGTGGCCGTCGCCGAGAGCGGCATCATTGCCGATATCACGGCAAACGTGGACAAAATGAAGGTCTTGCCCGAAAAGGGCTGAGAGATTTTAGCAAAAGGCTTGACACCGCGGGGGGATTGCCGTATCATCTTGCCATACGTTTCCTGAGGAGGAGTGTACAAAATGACTTCGGAAGAAATTTTTAAAACCATGCAGGGCCTGATCGCCGAGCAGTTTGCCATCGATGCGGACGAGGTGACCATGACGAGCTCCTTTGAAGATCTGGGTGCCGATTCCGTCGACCTGGTCGAGCTGGTCATGGCGATGGAAGAGGAATTTGAGATCGAGGAGATCCCCGAGGAGGAGCTGCTTACGCTCAAAACGGTTGGTGACTGCGTGCGCTATCTGGCGGAGAAGCTGGGCGAATAAATAACGTCCGCACAGGATGCGGACGGGAGTAAAGGAGGCGAAATGCCTTGCACGAACTGGAAAAAAAGCTGGGCTACCGCTTCCGCAATGAGACGCTGCTCTCGGAGGCGCTGCGCCACAGTTCCTACGCCAACGAGCACCGCGGCGCGCTGGCTGTGAGCAATGAGCGGCTGGAATTTCTGGGCGACAGTGTACTCGGCTTTGTGACGGCGGAGTTTCTCTTTGCCCGCCACCCCGACTCACCCGAGGGTGAGCTCACGCGCATCCGCGCGGCACTGGTGTGCGAGCAGAGTCTGCACGAGGTTGCGCAGAGTCTGGAGCTGGGGAAATACCTCAAGCTTGGCAATGGCGAGGAGGGCTGCGGCGGCCGCACGCGCCCATCCATTCTGGCAGACGCGACCGAGGCCGTGATTGCAGCTGTGTACCTTGACGGCGGACTGTCCGCCGCGAGCGAGCTGATCCACCGCGTGCTGCTCGATAAGGAGCGTGAGGAAGTGGTGGAGGAACGCCGCCGCGATTACAAAACGGTCCTGCAGGAGTTGGTTCAGCGCGAGCCGAACCGCAGGCTTGCTTACTCTCTGGCCGGTGAGTCCGGTCCGGATCATGACAAGACCTTTCTTTTTGAGGTGCAGCTCGACGGCGCTGTGATCGGCCGGGGCGAGGGGCACAGCAAAAAAGAGGCCGAGCAGATGGCCGCCCGCGCCGCACTGGAGCGGTTGGGAGAAAAGTAATAAAAACCGCCGGGGAGCTGCCCCGGCGGTTTTCTGCTTGATTGACATAATTATGACTGGAATTTTCTGCCGCACCGTGCTATACTTTATGTTGTATCTGTATTTTTGAAAGAAGGAGCGTGGTCTGCTGTGAACTGGCTTTCCGCAATTATACTGGGACTGGTGCAGGGTGTTGCCGAATTCCTGCCCATCTCTTCCTCGGGCCATCTGGCCATCGCCGAGCATCTGCTCAATATGCAGGGAGCGTCGGAGGTCCCGCCTTTTTACGATGTGTTGCTGCATCTTGGCACGCTGGCGGCGGTATTTGTCGCCTACTGGGGGGAGATCCGCGACATGATCGTGGAGTTCTTCGCCGGTGTGGACGACCTTGTGCACCACACCATGCCGCGGACTGTGCCGCCGGCGCGGCGCATGATCCTGCTTGTCGTGGTCGGCACGCTGCCGCTTTTTTTCATGGTGCCCTTTCGCCGCTTTTTTGAGGGACTGGGAGATAATATGTACTTCATCGGCGGTGCGCTGATTTTCACCGGTGTGCTGCTCTTTGTCAGCGATCGCGTGCGCCGCGGCCGCAAGACGGAGAAGAACGCGCGGCTGAGTGATGCGCTGATCGTCGGCGTGGGTCAGGCCATTGCGCTTTGTCCTGGCGTGTCCCGCTCCGGCATGACCATCACAACCGGCTGCTTCGCGGGCTTTGAGCGGAAATTCGCTGTGCGCTTTTCGTTTATTCTCTCCATCCCCGCTGTCCTCGGCGCGAATATTTTAAGTCTCAAGGACGCTCTCGACGCAGGTATTGACTGGGCGAGCGTTCCGATGTATCTCGCCGGCGTTGTTGTCGCAGCGGTCACAGGCTACCTGTGCATCCGCCTGCTGCGCATGATCGCCGACCGCGGCCGCTTCGGCGCGTTTGCGTATTATTGTTGGATTGCCGGCGCGCTGGTGCTGGTGCTGACAAAGGTAAAAGGTTGATCGTATGGCAGCGCAGAAAAAAACAACGTCCGGCAAGCGGACGGCAGCAACGAAAAAAACGACGTCCGGCCGCCGTGCCGCTGCGCCGAAAAAACGCCCCATCCGCCGCGAGGTCGGCGGCGTGGTGTGCCTTGTGCTCGCGCTGTGCATCGCGTTCAGCTATTTCCAGCAGGGCGGCTGGTTGCTCGACCGGCCGGCGGCGCTGTGCCGTGGGCTGGTTGGCTATGGGTACTATACCGTGGCGCCTGTGCTGCTGCTCATCAGCTATATCCTGCTGTTCCACCGCGGACGGAATGTGACTGCATGTGTGGTGGGCGCGGCGATGCTGCCGCTGCTGCTCGGCGCGATGCTCCACCTTGTACTGTGCAAAACAGACTACAGCAGCGTTGACGGCATTGCAAAGCTCCTTTGGAAGAGCGGCCTTTCCATGCAGTCGGGCGGATTGGTGTCCGCAACGCTTGGGATCATGCTCGTCAAGCTGGTCAAAAAGACGCTGGCGCTGATCCTGCTGGCAGTGCTGTTCGTCGTGTGCCTGATGCTTGCCTTCCGTCTGACGCCCGCCGCGGTTGTGGAGGCAGTGCGCTCGCACGAGCGTGTTCCTTACGAACCGGAGGAGGAAGAAGAAACACCCTCTTCCCGCCGGACGGAGAAAGAACGCGCGGCGGAGAAGCCGCATGCGCGCATCGATATCCCACTTGACGGCGAGACGCCTGCACAGCTGAAGAAGGAAGGAAAGCTTTCCGGTTTCTTCATGCACAAAGCCGACTCCGTCCGCACACCGGACGAGCTTTTGAAGGCGGCGGAGCCCGTTGCCCCACAGACCGCCGCGGCTTCCGCCGTGCCTGCGGCCCCGGCTCAGGAAGCAGCTTCTTCCGCTACGCCCGCTGTGCCGGTGCCGCCGCCCGCTGCGCCGGTTCCCACACCGGCTTTCGTATCTGCGGGATCTGCGGTGCAGACATCCTCTCCCACATCTGCACCTACACCTGCGGCAAAGCCTACCGCGCCGGAGGAGGTCGCCGCCGAGGCGGAAAAGGTCGCCGGAGAGATCGAGAGCGGCCTTTCACAGGAGGCACTGGAGTACCGCTATCCGCCCATCACGCTGCTTGACGAGGGCGGCGCGGGCAACGCGACCGAAGCGGGCGCGGAGCTGCGCAACAACTCCCGCCGTCTGGCCGACACGCTCAAGAGCTTCGGCGTGGACGCGAGCGCGGGCGATGTGGTGCGCGGACCGAGCGTTACGCGCTATGAGTTCACGCTCGATCAGGGTGTGAAGCTCTCCAAGATCACGAATCTGGCCGATGATATCGCCCTCGCGCTCGGCGCATCGGGCGTGCGCATTGCGCCGATCCCGGATAAGATCTCCGTCGTCGGCATCGAGGTGCCGAACAAGCTCGTCACCCCCGTTCACATCCGCGAGGTGATCGAGTCGCGTGAGTTCACGCAGCACAAGTCGAGCGTCGCCTTCGCTGTCGGCAAAGACATAGCGGGCAACAACATTGTCGGCAACATTGCCAAACTCCCGCACGTTCTCATTGCCGGTACGACCGGCTCCGGTAAATCCGTTTGCACGAACTCGCTCATCGTTTCGATGCTCTACAAGTCCACGCCGGACGAGGTGCGCTTTATCATGGTCGATCCGAAAATGGTCGAGCTTGCGCCCTATAACGGCATTCCGCATCTGCTTATTCCGGTCGTCACCGACCCGAAGAAAGCGGCGGGCGCGCTCCAGTGGGCGGTCTATGAAATGATGAAGCGCTACAAGCTCTTCTCTGAGCACAACGTCAAGGACCTTACGGGCTACAATGCCCTGACCGCGACGGACGAAACGCTTAAAAAGCTGCCGAGCGTCGTGGTCGTGATCGACGAGCTGGCTGACCTGATGCTGGTCGCGGCCAAGGAGGTCGAGGAGTCTATCTGCCGCGTAGCGCAGATGGGCCGCGCGGCAGGTATGCATCTTGTCATTGCCACGCAGCGCCCGAGCGCGGATGTCATTACGGGCCTGATGAAGGCCAATATCCCCAGCCGCATCGCGTTTGCGGTCGCCTCCTCGCTCGAGTCCCGCATCATCCTTGATACGACCGGCGCAGAAAAGCTGGTCGGGCGCGGCGATATGCTCTACGCCCCGCTTGGCGAGGGCAAGCCCCGCCGCGTGCAGGGCTGCTTCATCTCTGCCGAGGAGATCGATCGCGTGGTGAGCTTTGTCAAGGCCAACGGCGAGGCGCAGTACGACGAGAGCGTTATCAGCAAGATCGAGGAAAATGTCGCTGAAAAGGAAAAGGGCGGCAAGGGCGCGCCCTCCGGCGCAGCTCCCGAGCCGGTCGCCGACGAGGGTGACGAGCTGCTTCCCGCTGCGATCGATGTGGTGATGGAGACAGGGCAGGCGTCCGTCTCCATGCTTCAGCGTCGGCTGAAGCTCGGCTATTCGCGCGCGGCGCGCATCGTCGACGAGATGGAGATGCGCGGCATCGTGGGGCCGTTCGAGGGCTCAAAGCCGCGGCAGCTGCTCATCACCCGCGAGAAGTGGGAGGAGATCCAGATGCGCGGCGGTCTCGGGGCTATGAGCGCTGCGGCGCTCGCGCAGCAGGAGCCGCCAGCGGAGGATATGCCGCCGTTCGACGAGGAATCGTCCTGACATAAAAAAGAAAACAGTGCCCCGCGGCAGGAGCCGCGGGGCACTATTTTTGAACCGGCAGGGGGCTTTTTTCGTCCTCGCCCAACGTATCAGACGATAGACGGCGGAAAAAGTTCCCGCAATAATAAAAAATTAAAAAATTTTTTCACGGGACAAAGCAGTGTGGCATAGACTGAGAGCAAACGACACTGTGGCAAAGGAGGCGGTGCGATGGCGTACTCCGACCGCGAGCTGCTGGCACGGCTGATCGAATGCGAGGCGGGCGGCGAGGGGGAGAACGGTATGAAGGCGGTGGCAAGCGTGGTGATGAATCGTGTGAACGCTCAAGGGGGCGAGTATGCCCGCGTGGGGCAGGGTAGCATCCGCAGGATCATCATGCAGCCCGGCCAGTTCGTCTGCGCCAGCGAAACGGAGCGCGGCGCATATAACCCGCAAAATATTTATAACATGCGCCCGACGGATGTCCATTATTCTATTGCCGACTGGGCGATGGCGGGCAATCGGCTCACGGAGCTGGGCGACGCGCTGTGGTTTTTTAATCCCTTTTCCGATACCTGCCGCCAGAACTTCCCCTCCGGTGTCGGCGTGTTCCGCACGCGCGTGGGGAACCACTGTTTTTATGACCCGACAGACGACTATTATCTGACGTGAAAGGATTTGACGCTATGATTGATTTACCGCGCTGCGGCGCACGCGAGGCCGACCGCTACCTTCCCGCTGTGGCGACGCAGGGGAACGCCAGCACCTACGCATCGATGATCGACAACAGCAGCATGCAGGCAAGGACGCAGCAGATGATAAATGACCGCGGTTATGCCCCCGCGCCGGATGCGGAGATGAGGCAGCCGCCTGCCGGGCAGGAACAGCCACAGCCGGACGTGTGGCGGACGCAGCACATGTCGCCGGGGCTCGGCCCGCTGCCGGCGCGGCAGGACGGCATGAGCACGGCGGATCAGATCCTGCACAGCTCATGGAAGAGCTTGATGGCGCGCAATGTCGGGCGCAGTGTGATCGTCAGCTTCCTTATCGGTACGCAGAATACCATCGTTACCCATGGCATTCTCTATGAAGTTGGCAGCGATTATATTGCCCTCTATCAGCCTGATGAACAGAGCTACATCAGCGCAGATCTCTACTCCATCCGATTTGTAGAGTTTCTGCCGGAGGTTACGCAGACCGGCTCCGCGCAGCAGAACCAGTGAAAAAACAAAAGCGGAGCCGAAAGGCTCCGCTTTTGCAGTTCGGTTCATTTCCCCGCCTTTTTCAGCGCCGCGGCGACAAAGCCGGTGAAGAGCGGATGGGGACGGTCGGGACGGCTCTTGAACTCGGGGTGGAACTGGCAGCCGACGTACCATTCCGCATCCGGGAGCTCTGCGATCTCAACGAGCGAGCCGTCCGGCGAGGTGCCGGAGAAGGTCATGCCCGCATGCTCCAGATCGTCGCGGAAGAGGTTGTTGAACTCATAGCGGTGGCGGTGGCGCTCGGAGATCTCACGCGCACCGTAGGCTGCGCAGGCCTTTGTGCCGTCGGCGAGCACGCAGGGATATTTCCCCAGACGCATCGTGCCGCCCTTGGCGGTCACGCCGATCTGATCGGGCAGGAGGGCGATGACCGGGTGTGCGGTCTGAGAGGAGAACTCCGCGCTGTGCGCGTCACCCCAGCCGACCACATGGCGGGCAAACTCGATGACAGCGATCTGCATGCCAAGGCAGATGCCGAGGTACGGCACGCCGTTTTCGCGCGCGTACTGCGCGGCGAGGATCATTCCCTCAATACCGCGGTCACCGAAGCCGCCGGGAACGAGCACACCTGTGCAGCCATCGAGGACGGCTCCGACATTCTCCGCCGTCAGCGTTTCGGAGTCCACCCAGCGGATCGTCACCTGTGCGTCGCACGCCGTGCCGGCGTGGAAGAGAGATTCCACCACGCTCAGATACGCGTCGTGCAGACCGACATACTTGCCGACCAGTGCGATGGTCACCTGCTTGTGGGCGTGCTTGATCTTTTCGACCAGTGCCGTCCACACCTTCATGTCCGGCTCGCCGCAGTCGAAGCCAAGCTTGCGGCATACGACGCGGCAGAGCCCTGCGTCCTCCAGCAGCAGCGGTACCTCGTAGAGCGTGGAGGCGGTGACGTTCGGAATGACGCACTCGGGTTCGACATTGCAGAAGAGGGCGATCTTGCTGCGCATTTCATCGGGAATGGGGCTGTCTGTGCGGCAGACGAGAATGTCCGGCTGGATACCGAGCGAGAGCAGCTCCTTGACCGAATGCTGCGTGGGCTTGCTCTTGAGCTCACCGGTACCGGGGATGGAGACGATCAGCGGGACATGGATGAAAAGGACGTTTTCGCGCCCCTTTTCCGCCGCGACCTGACGAATGGCCTCCAGAAACGGCTGGCTTTCGATGTCGCCGACTGTGCCGCCGATTTCGGTGATGCACACGTCCGTCTCACCGTCGTCCATGGCGTAGACGCGGCTTTTGATCTCATCGGTTACATGCGGGATGATCTGCACCGTGCCGCCGAGGTAGCCGCCCTGACGCTCGCGGTTCAGAACGCTCCAGTAGATCTTGCCGGAGGACACCGAAGCGTTTTCACTGAGCGATTCGTCGACAAAGCGCTCGTAGTGGCCAAGGTCGAGGTCAGTCTCCGCGCCATCGTCGGTGACAAAAACCTCGCCGTGCTGATAGGGGCTCATGGTGCCGGGGTCAACATTGAGATAGGGGTCGAACTTCTGATTTTTCACGCGCAGGCCGCACTGCTTCAAAAGGCGACCGAGCGATGCTGCGCAGATGCCCTTGCCGAGGCCGGACACCACGCCGCCGGTGACAAAAATGTATTTCATGCTCTCTCCTCCACGTAATAAATGAAAATGATCTATGACCGCAGTGCATTTCAAAAGGAACGCTCGAAGAGCGTTCCTTTTGGGAAATCAGACGGAGAAGAGAAGATCGTAGAAGGTGGGATAGGGCCAATACTTGCCGGCGGTCAGCGTCTCAAGACGGTCGACCGTGTCGCGCACAGCGTCCATATCGGCGGCGACCACATCGTGGTAATAATGCAGAGCTTCCTCGCCGGAGACGTCGGCTGGAGCCGTTTCCAGCGCGGTCTTGAGCGTCACGGTCTGCTCAAGCAGCTTCTCGTTGAGAATACCGATGGAGTTTGCCAGAGACTTCTCCACATGGCAGGGAAGCTCGGGTGCGGCCTCATGCTTGTGCAGCATCGTCTCGCAGAGTTTGTTTTCGTACTCGGAGGCGGCGTTGAGGATCTCGTGCTGAACCATGTCCACCATGGTGGCTGCCTCGATGCCGATGACCTTGCGGTAGTTTTCCATATGGATCTCATGGCGGGAGAACATCTCCTCGCGGGTGTAAACGCCGTGCTTGGTCATCAGTTCGACGTTCTTCGGCAGGATGAAGGTGGGCAGAGCCTCCGCCGTGCTGCGCAGATTGGCAAGCCCGCGGCTTTCCGCCTCGCGGATCCATGCATCCTCGTAGCCGTTGCCGTTGAAGATGATGCGGCCATGTTCGGTGAAGGTCTTGCGCACCAGTTCATGGAGTGCCTTGTTGAAGTCCGGCGCGTCCTTAAGCGCGGCATAAAACTGCGTGAGCTCCTCGGACATGATGGTGTTGAGCACGGTGACGGGACCGGCAATGGACTGGCTGGAGCCGGGCATGCGGAACTCAAACTTGTTGCCGGTGAAGGCGACGGGGGAGGTACGGTTGCGGTCGGTGGTGTCCTGCGGGATGGCGGGGAGCACGTCCACACCGATGCGCAGCGTCTTGCGCTCGGCCTCTGTGTAATCGCTCCGACCGACGATCGCGTCGATGATGCGCTGAAGCTCAGAGCCAAGGAAGATGGAAATGATGGCCGGAGGCGCTTCCTGCGCGCCGAGACGGTGATCGTTGCCGGCGAAGGCGACCGAGCAGCGCAGCAGCTCCTGATATTCGTCCACGCCCTTGACGAAGGCGGCGAGGAAGAGCAGGAAGAGCGCATTCTGGCTGGGCGTCTTGCCGGGGGAGAAGAGGTTCTCGCCCGTGTCGGTCGAGAGCGACCAGTTGACGTGCTTGCCGGAGCCGTTGACGCCGGCGAAGGGCTTTTCATGCAGCAGGCAGACAAGGCCGTTGCGCTCGGCAACCTTCTTCATCACCTCCATGACCAGCTGGTTCTGGTCGTTGGCGGTGTTGGCGTCGCAGTAGATGGGGGCCATTTCGTGCTGGCCGGGGGCGACCTCGTTATGCTTGGTCTTGGAGAGCACGCCGAGCTTCCACAGCTCTTCGTCGAGCTCCTTCATGTAGGCCGCGACACGCGGACGGATGGCACCAAAGTAATGATCGTCGAGCTCCTGCCCCTTGGGCGGCTTGCTGCCGAAGAGCGCGCGTCCGCACAGGCGCAGATCCTCACGCTTGAGGTACAGCTCACGGTCAATGAGAAAGTATTCCTGCTCGGGGCCGACCTGCGGCGTGACCTTGTGCACGGCATCCTCGCCGGGGAAGAGATGCAGCACCTTCACCGCCGCGCGGTTGACGGCTTCGATCGAGCGCAGCAGAGGCGTCTTTTTATCCAGCGCGTCGCCGCCGTAGGAGCAGAACACCGTCGGGATGCAGAGACTGCCGTCCTTGATAAAGGCGAAAGCCGTCGGATCCCATGCGCTGTAGCCGCGGGCCTCGAAGGTCGCGCGCAGACCGCCGGAGGGAAAGCTGGACGCGTCCGGCTCGCCGCAGACAAGCTCCTTGCCGGAGAAGTCCATGATGACCTTGCCGCCGCCGATGGGATTAATGAAACTGTCGTGCTTTTCGGCGGTGATGCCGGTGAGCGGCTGGAACCAGTGTGTGAAGTGCGTCACGCCATGCTCAAGCGCCCATGTTTTCATTGCCTCGGCAATGTCGTTGGCGGCGGTCAGCGGCAGCTGCTTGCCGCTTTTCAGGCAATCGCGCCAGACCTCCATGGCCTGATGCGGTACATACTGTTCCATCGTGTCCTCATTAAAGGACATGGAGCCGAACAGCTCGGGAATACGATCTTTTTCGCTCATGGCAAAAACCTCCTTGACAACAGTTTGTTGATCTATAAAAAATATGGATAGATTGTACCTCTGCAAGTTTTACCCGTCAATGATTCATATTACTCAATCTTTCCGGCCTCTTTCGGCGCTGCGCTTGGCGCTGTGGCTGAAATTGCGTAAGACGGAAAAGTTCTTCTTGCATCGCGGAAGACGTAGTGCTATGATAGGCTTGAACCCGCCTTTGGAGGAGGGCTTTTTTATACCTATTTTTAACCGCTGCGGCGGGGGAAAAGATACGCTGGACGCCGTAAACGCGGCCGCACGCGGCGCTGCCCGGCAGGAAAAACAAAACCGAAGCGAAAGAGCTTGACAGTATCCGTGCAAATACACTATAATTTTACCATTCTTTTTATAATAGGTAAAGAAGGAAATTTGTCATGCAGAAGAAAGCCAATCCCATTGCGCTGCTCCCCGTGCTGGTGTTCCTTGTGCTCTATCTGGGTCTCGGGCTGCTGTTCGAGTATAAAATGAAAATCCCAATGGGCTTTTACTCCATTCCAATCGTCGTGGTGTTCCTCATTGCGCTGCTCGTCGCCTGCATGCAGAACAGAGCGCTGAGCTTCGACGAGAAGCTTGCTGTTATGGGCCGCGGCATCGGGGATAAGAATGTGGTCACGATGCTGCTCATTTTCCTCACGGCCGGTGTGTTTGTCGGTGTGGTGGGCCGCTCGAGCGCGGAGAGCGTGGCTTACTTCATGCTCTCCATCATTCCTGCGCACTTTTCGGTCGCAGTGCTCTTTGTCGTCAGCTGCTTTGTCTCCACCGCGATGGGAACGAGCGTCGGCACCATTACGCTCATCACGCCTATCGCCGTCCCCATTGCGGCGGCCTCGGGCTTTTCGCTGCCGCTGTGCATCGGCGCGGTCATGGGCGGCGCGATGTTCGGCGACAATCTCAGCTTCATTTCCGATACGACCATTGCCGCCTGCAACGGACAGGGCTGCGAGATGAAGGACAAGTTCCGCGAGAATTTCCACATCGCCTTTCCCGCGGCGCTGGCTACGCTGGCACTGATCCTCGCGCTCACGCTGCGGCTGGATATTCAGCCCGCCGCGCTGCCGGACTACCATCTTATTCAGATCCTGCCCTACGTGCTTGTCCTGGCTGGCGGCATCATCGGCATCAATGTCTTTGTCGTGCTCATCATCGGCATCGTTTCGGGCAGTGTCATTATGCTGGCCACCGGCGCGACCGCGCCGACCGCGCTCCTTTCCAGCATGGGCTCCGGCGCGGCGGGCATGTTCGAGACGGCTATGGTCGCCATCCTTGTTTCCGCCATCTGCGCCCTGATCCGCGAACACGGCGGCTTTGAAGCGCTGCTCGGCTGGATCCGGCACGTGTTCCACGGCCGGCGCGGCGGCCAGATCGGCATGGGGCTGCTCGTCGGCGCGATGGACATTGCCACGGCGAACAACACCGTGGCCATCGTCATCGCAAACCCCATCGCGCATGAAATGGCGCGGGACTACGGCATCACGCCGCGCAAGGCCGCGTCCATTCCCGATACGTTCTCCTGCATCTTTCAGGGCATTATTCCTTACGGCGCGCAGATGCTCGTCGCCATCTCCGCCGCGCATGAGCTGGGCTATGAGGTCTCCGCGTTTGAGATCATTCCGAATCTGTTCTACCCCTTCCTGCTTGCCGTCAGCTCGCTGTTTTTCATCGCCGTGGACGGAAAGAAGAATGCGTAAGAAGCTTGATACGAAAAGAAAAACGACCGCGTGAGCGGTCGTTTTTTCACCTTATTTTACCAGAAGCGGCTGAAGCTGTTCGCCGCGCAGCGCCGCATCGACGGTCGGCACGAGCTGTGTGAAGTCGGCGATGAGCGAGGTCGGCTTGCCCTGCGGATCGTCCTGCCCGAAGGGGACGAAGTAGTAGTTTTTCCGGTTGAGGAGCGCGGCGAGGTTCGGCGCGCTCGCGCTCAGGCCGTCGTTGGTTGCCAGCGCGATAACGACAGGCTTTCCGTTGCGCAGATGCGATTTTGCCGCCATTGTCACCGGACCGTCGGTGATGCCGTGAGCAAGCTTGGCAAGGGTGTTGCCGGTGCAGGGCGCAATGACGAGCACATCGGCGAGATCCTGCGGGCCGAACGGCTCGGCTTCCACGATCGTGCGGATGGCGGGATGACCCGCCGCACGCTCTACGCGCGCAATCAGGTCGGACGCAAGACCGAAGCGCGTATCATACTGCGCAGCATTTTCCGAGAGAATGGGGACGAGCTCGAACTCCTCCGCCAGCTCCTCGAAGTGCATTAGAATTTTCGGATGGTTGCAGAACGAGCCGCAGAGGGCAAAACCGATGCGTTCCTTTCTCATGCTTCTTCCTCCCATAGTTTTTCCAGTGTCAGCTTAATGGCGCGCGCCGCCGTTTCTGGCGCGGCCTTGCCGGGCAGCCCCGGCAGAGCAATGCAGGTAAACCCCAGAGCCTCCGCAGCCCTGCGGTCAAAGCCGGACTGCGAGGCCAGCTCGATGAGCACGCAGCTGTGCGGCAGCTCGCCCAGCAGCTCCTGCGTGAGAAGCTGGTGCGGCACGGTGTTGAACACCACGCGCATGCCGCCGAGCTTTCCGGAAAGCCGGCTCGCGTGTACGCTGCGGTAGCCGAACGCGTCGATCCACGCCAGATCGTCCATGCGCCGCGCGCTGACCGTGACCTCCGCGCCGAGAGCGCGCAGACGGTGGGCGAGCAGCTTTCCGATGCGCCCGAAGCCGAGGATCAGGCACGGTGTGCCGCAGAGCGTTACGTCGGTCGCGGCCATGGCCGCTTCGATCGCGCCCTCCGCCGTCGGTACACTGTTGCGCACGGCGAGCTCCTCACGCGTGAGATAATCCGTCAGTGTCAGGCCGAATGCCGCGGCGGCCTCGCGGTCGGCGCTCTTCACACCGCCGGCATAGAGCCTTTGTTCGGGACGGAGGCGGGAAAAGAGCTCGTGCAATGTAAGCTCCGTGCCGGTGAGCATGCCGCCGCGCGAGAGCGGCATGGGCAGGATAAGCGTATCGGCTGCGAGGGCCTGTGTGAAGGAGCCCTCCGTCTCCGCGCCAAAGATAGGGCCCCAGACCTGTACGCGGTATCCGTCCGCGGAGAGCATCCGTGCGAGCAGGGCCATGCGTTTATCGCCGCCGAGAACGGCGATGGATCGTTCCATGTGATCTCCCCTTTCCCTCTACTCTATGCGCGGTGGGAGCGAAATTTGACCGGCAGTGCAAAATTCCGGCTTGACATATGGCTGTGTGCGCGTATAATCCCTTCCATAACACTTGAAAGAAAGAGAGAACGATCAACATTCATGCCGCAGTTTAAAAGCGCCCGCGCGCAGTTCATCGCCGCCGTGACCATATTCGGCACGCTGGCTCCCTTTGTCCGCAACATCCCGCTCCCCTCTGCGGAGCTGGCGCTTTACCGCGCCGTTATGGCTGCCGCGCTGCTCGGCGGCTGTCTGCTGCTTTCAAAACGGCGGATCGACTGGCACGCACTGCGGCGCGAGCTTATACTGCTGCTCCTCTCGGGGGCGGCGATGGGCGTGAACTGGATATTGCTCTTTGAAGCCTACCGCCATACGACCGTGTCTGTAGCGACACTGAGTTATTACTTTGCGCCGGTCCTCGTGACCGTGGCCTGCCCGATCCTTTTTCAGGAAAAGCTGACGAAACGGCAGGGCGTGTGCTTTGTATTTGCCACGCTGGGACTGGTGCTGGTCATCGGGGTGGACGGCCTTCAGGGCGGCGGAACAGATGCGCTCGGCGTGTTCTTCGGCCTGGGCGCGGCGGCCTTTTACGCCACGGTGATCGTGCTCAACAAGCTGATCCGAAGCGTCGCGGGACTGGAGCGGACGCTGCTGCAATTCCTCGCGGCCATTTTGACCCTGATCCCCTATGTTGCCGTGACCGGCGGCGTATCGCTCGACGGGATGGATGGGCGCGGCTGGCTTTGCCTGCTGATTGTCGGCTTTTTCCACACGGGTGTGACCTACTGGATGTATTTTTCCTCCATGCGGGAACTGCCGGGGCAGGAGGTCGCGCTTTTGAGCTATATTGATCCGCTCGTGGCTGTGATCTTGTCGGTGACTGTTCTCGGTGAGTCGATGACGGCGCTGCAATGCCTCGGCGGCGCGATGATCCTCGGCTTTACGCTTTGGAGCGAGCTGGGAGAGAAGAAATAAAAAACGGAAACCGTCCGGTCGGACGGCTTCCGTTTTTTATTTCGGAAATGACTTATTCAGTGCTTCGCACGTGAGGAGACGCAGAACGCGGTGAGCGAAGCGAATGTGCACAGAACGGAAAAGAGCAGGGCGGACTGGATACCGCTCCAGTCGATCAGAACGCCGCCGAGAAAGCTTCCCAGCGCCGCGCCGAGGCCGCTGCCCGCAACGTGGATAAGCGACTGGCCCTTGAGCTGGTCACGCACGGGAAGCGTATCAGCCACATAGTAGACCGTAGCGGGCAGATAGACCGCAAACTGGAAAAACTGCATGAGCTGGGCGAGGTAGATCACGGCCATGGAGGGCGCGAAAAAAT
This sequence comes from bacterium, assembly GCA_037419475.1. Classification (GTDB taxonomy): domain Bacteria; phylum Bacillota; class Clostridia; order Oscillospirales; family Oscillospiraceae; genus Hominicoprocola. The sequence continues at coordinate 5,986 of JAXYYF010000105.1, read as the reverse complement.
AGAGCAGGAACTTGATGACCTCGCCCGCCGCAGCGATGCGCAGGAGAAGAGCGGCGGAAAGTATCCCATGCAGGCGGGAAACGAGCGTCATGGCGGGCAGCTCCAGCACGGCGGCGAGGGCGAGACAGCGTCCTATGTCGGCCGCTGTGCCGCCGACGCGGCCAACGATCAGGTTCATATAGGTGTTGGAAAACATGTGTGCAGCGAAAAAGAACATACAGCCGACGAGCGTGAGCGTGAACGCATGATCCTCCTGCATAATGGCGAGAGAGGAGCGGCTTTTCTCTGCGGCTTGCTCTTCTTCGCCTGCGTGCGGCAGACGAAAGCGCGCGGTAGCGATCAGACCGAAGACGGTCAGTGCGGAAAAGACAGGCAGGAGCATGCGCGGCGCGCAGCGCTCGAGCAGCACACCGAGCACGAGCACGGCAAGCGCATAGGAAATGGAGCCGACGCCACGGCAGAAGCCGTAGACCACCGGGACACCGCAGCGGTTCGCGTCGATGGCCATGGCATTTTGAAATGGCGGCGCGGTGGAAATGAGCGTGCCGATGAGTACGAAGCACACGCCGGTGAGCATACCCTCGTGTGCACCGAAGAGCCAGACAATCAGCGAGAGTGCCGCGGCGGAGCCGAGCAGGGCGAGCAGTGCATGACGATTTTCAATCGAGCGGTGCGCGTCAAGAAAGGACGAGAGCGCCGGCGAGAGAAAGACGGCCAGCAGCGTCGCGCATGAGGAGATCACGCCGGTCTGTGCGCTGGTGAAGCCAAAGGAGGCAAGCAGCAGCGCAAGAAAGCCCCAGATCGCGCCATAGGCGCTCCAATACGAGGCGTGGATGGCTGCATAGCGCACATTCATGGACATGGAAAATACCTCCGCAGGGCAAATATAACAAATCTAATTTATCACGTTTGCGCATCTTGTCAACGGTTTTTGTTGAGTTTTGTGCCGGGGTAAGCTATACTATATTATGAAAGAAAATGCGGCCAAGGAGGAAATGAGCATGAAGCTGATGGTGCTGGACGGAAACTCCATCTTAAACCGCGCTTATTACGGCATCCGCCCCCTGACAACGAAGGAGGGGCTGTATACGCATGCTGTTTACGGCTTTCTGATGATGATGTCCCGGCTGGAGGACGAGGAGAAGCCGGACGCGCTGTGCGTGACCTTTGACCGCCGCGAGCCGACGTTCCGCCATCTGGAATACGAGGGCTACAAGGCGACGCGCAAGGGCATGCCCGAGGAGCTTGCGGTGCAGCTGCCGATCATGAAAGAGGTTCTCGACGCGATGAACGTTCCGCGCTATGAGCTTGCGGGTTACGAGGCGGACGACCTCATCGGAACAATCTCGCGCAGATGCGAGGCGGCAGGCTGGGAGTGCGTGGTCGCCACGGGAGACAAGGATTCTCTTCAGCTTGTCACGGAGCATACCACCGTCAAGCTCATCTCCACCCGCATGGGCCAGACGACGACAAAGGATATGACGCCCGAGAGCTTTCAGGACGCCTACGGCTTCGAACCCATCCACATCATCGACCTCAAGGCCCTCATGGGCGATGCAAGCGACAATATCCCCGGCGTTCCCGGCATCGGTGAAAAGACCGCGATGGCGCTTATTCAGAAATACCGCAGCATCGACGAGATCTACCGGCTTCTGCCGGATATCGACGCGAAGCCGGGCGTCATCAAGAAGCTGACCGAGGGGGAGGAAAGCGCGCAGCAGAGCTATCATCTGGCGATGATCCTCACCGACGCACCGCTTGACTTCGCGCCGGAGGACAATCTGCGCGCGGAGCCGTCGGATGCGCTCTATCCGCTTTTTATGAAGCTGGAATTTATGAAGCTGATCGAAAAGTATGCGCTCAAGCCCATACAGGAGCAGGAGACGGCACATCCGGAGCACACGGTGCAGGTCATGTGCGTGACAAGCCCGGCACAGGCGGAAGATGTGCTTATCCGGATGCGCCGCGCGGAGCGCGTGAGCGTGCTTGCACTGTCCGACCTTTCCGGTGTGATCGCGGAATGGGAGCAGGGCGAAGCGGAAACGGAGAGCGCAGAGTTCTTCTTCGACCGCTACGAGGGCGACTGGAATGGCTTGCTGCGCGAGATCTTTTCCGCAGGCGTCCGGAAGGTGAGCCATAATGTCAAGGATCTCACACGCACGCTGCTGGAAAACGGTCTTCCGGCTGAGGGCTTTGTGTTCGATACGGCGCTGGCGGCCTATCTGATCGACGCGACGGCGGGAAAGTACGACCTCCCCACGCTCTTTGCCGTCTACTTCCACGAACAGCTTTCCGCACCCGCGCAGATCGAGCCGGAGGCGTTCACCATGCTCGACAGCCGGACAGAGGCGGAGACGCAGTTCCATATTCTCACCTCCGCCGTCACTGCGCTCTGCGGTGCGCTCACGCCGCGCGTGGAAGAGCGGCAGCTCCATGAGCTTTACTATGATGTGGAGCTGCCCTTGTGCCGCGTGCTCGCGGAGATGGAGCGCTCTGGTGTGCGCGTGGACGCAAAGGCGCTCACGGAGTTCGGCGCGACGATGGACGCTGCGATCGGAACGCTGGAGGAGCGCATTTACGCAGAGGCCGGCGGGCCGTTCAACATCAATTCGCCCAAACAGCTCGGCGAAGTGCTCTTTGGCCGTCTCAGCCTGCCGCATGGCAAAAAGACCAAGACCGGCTGGTCGACGAATGCGGATGTGCTGGAAAAGCTGCGCGAGCACCAGATCGTTGCCGATGTGCTTGAATACCGGCAGTATGCCAAGCTCAAATCGACCTACTGCGACGGGCTGCTGAAGGTCATCGATCCGGACGGCCGCGTGCGCACGAGCTTCCAGATGACCGTGACCGCTACGGGGCGGCTGTCGTCCACAGAGCCGAATCTGCAAAATATTCCGACGCGCACGCCGCTCGGCAGCGAGCTGCGGCGGATGTTCGTGCCGGAGCGCGGGAATGTTCTGGTGGATGCGGACTACAGCCAGATCGAGCTGCGTCTGCTTGCACACATCGCGCAGGACGAGACGATGATCGGGGCGTTCCGCGCCGGAGAAGACATCCATACCGTCACGGCCTCGCAGGTGTTCGGTGTGCCGGTGGAGGAGGTCACAAAGCAGATGCGCTCGCACGCCAAGGCGGTCAACTTTGGCATTGTGTATGGCATTTCGGCCTTTTCCCTCGCGCAGGACATCGGCGTGAGCGTTTATGAAGCAAAGGAATATATTCAAAACTATCTTGAGCGCTTTTCCGGCATCCGGCGCTATATGACCGAGATCGTGGAGAAGGCGAAGGAGCAGGGCTACGTTGAAACGCTCATGCACCGCCGCCGCGATCTGCCGGAGCTGACGGCAAGCAATTTTGCCACCCGCTCGTTCGGGGAGCGCGTTGCGCTCAACATGCCTATTCAGGGCACGGCGGCGGATGTGATGAAGCTCGCCATGGTGCGCGTATTCGACCGTCTGCGGCGCGAGGCGCCGGAGGCGAAGCTTCTTTTACAGGTGCACGACGAACTGATCGTCGAGTGTCCTGAGGCGATGGCGGAGCAGACCGCGCGGCTCCTGACCGAGGAGATGGAGGGCGTGATGCGGCTGTCCGTGCCGCTGATCGCGGAGGCCCACTGGGGCAAGAACTGGCTGGAGGCAAAGTAAATGAGCGGAAAGACAATGCCGGTACGCATCGTACCGATGATGAGCGAGCATCTTGACGCGGTGGCAGAGCTGGAGCGCACCTGCTTCACGGTGCCGTGGTCGCGCAATATGCTTGCCGAGGAGTTGGACAACGCGCTTTCGGCCTTCCTTGTGGCGCTGGATGAAAGCGGCCGTGTGGTCGGCTACGCGGGCTTGCAGGTCGTGCTCGACGAGGGGTATATCACAAATGTCGCCGTGCGGCCCGACTGCCGCCGCTGCGGGATCGCGGGAAAGCTGCTCGACGTGTTCGAGCGCTTTGCTGCGGGAAACCGCCTGTCGTTCCTGACACTTGAGGTGCGTGAGAGCAACTACGCAGCTATTGCGCTTTACGGCCGTCACGGCTACACGGCGTGGGGCGCAGAAAGGATTACTACGAGCATCCGAAGGAGGATGCTGTTATCATGACAAGAGACTTTGGCGGGGAGGAAAACGATCATGAAGATACTGGCATTTGAATCCTCCTGCGACGAGACCGCCGTTGCGGTCGTCGAGGACGGAAGAAGAGTGCTCTCCGACGCGATTGCATCACAGGCGGATATGCACGCGCTCTATGGCGGTGTGGTGCCGGAGATCGCCTCGCGCAAGCATGTTGAGGCCATCGCAGCGCTGGCGGACAAGGCGCTGGCGGACGCAGGTGTAACGAAGCGCGACATCGATGCGGTGGCCGTCACCTACGCGCCGGGACTGATCGGTGCGGTGCTGGTGGGGCTGAGCTTTGCCAAGTCCGCGGCCTATGCGCTCGGCGTGCCGCTCATTCCGGTGCACCATATCCGCGGGCATATTGCGGCAAACTATCTGGCTTTCCCGGAGCTGGAGCCGCCGTTTCTGGCGCTGTGTATGTCCGGCGGCAACACGCTGCTTGTCGATGTGCGGGACTATACGGATTTCAGGCTCGTCGGTGCGACGCGCGACGATGCGGCAGGGGAGTGCTTCGACAAGGCCGCGCGCGTGCTGGGAATGCCATACCCCGGCGGACGCCCGATGGACGAGCTGGCGCAGCAGAGTGCGGGCGGCGTATACGAACTGCCGCGCGCGAGCATCGAGGGCTCGCCGCTGGATATGAGCTTCTCCGGTCTGAAAACGGCTGTGGTCAATCTGGCCCATAACGCGGAGCAGAAGGGTGAGACGCTCGACCGCGCGGCTCTTGCACGGGACTTTACCCGCGCCGTGTCGGATGAGCTGGTGCCGCGCGCCATGCTTGCTGCACAGGAGTGCGGGCGGAAGGTCATGGTCGCGGCCGGCGGTGTGGCAGCTAACTCCATCATCCGCGCCGACCTGACGGCGGCGTGCGGGCGCGAAGGAGTGAAGCTCTATCTGCCGCCGCTGAAGCTTTGCGGCGATAATGGGGCCATGATCGGGGCGCAGGGCTACTATGAGTATATGGCCGGCGCTCGTGCTGAACTTTCGCTCAACGCTTATGCCACGCGAGATATCGACGACGTGGTAGCTGCATACATGAAAAACGTATAAATCGAGCGCAAAAAATGGATATCGCCGCAGCCTGTCAAGGGCTGCGGCTTTCCTTTTTGACGGATGAAATGAAAATCCTGCATTTTTTTGATATTATGGAAACAAAATTGGGAAGACGGTCGAAAGAGAGAGAAATAAAGTGTGTTATGTAAATTTAGTTATGTACTTAAGGCGGGGGATACATTTTTCAACATCATGGTGGACAAAAAAGAAAAAGCTTGAAATACAGAGGAAAAATGGATGTGTAAAACTGTGGACAACTCTGTGGAAACTGTGGATAACTTATTGTAGAGACTGGTTATTGAAAATTTTATGTAAAACTATAAGAAGTGCTTCTGAAGAGAGAACCGGCTATTGGACGGTTCGGAAAAATGTGTGGAGCGGGGAGAATTTGACAAAATTTCATGCCGGATGAAAGCAGTGGGCGGCGGGCAGAGAGAAAAAGAGCACGCACTTCCCCGCGCAGAATGCATCGCTGCGTGCAAGATAAAAGAGAAGATTACGAATGGTATTATTCATGAAGCGAGCCGACGGAAATCCAACTGCGGCGTGCCGGAGGAGCCACGGCGTCTTCTGAAAAGAAAAACGAAAAATACGCAACTTGTGTATTGACGCATCTGCAAAAGTATGCTAAAATACCATACGTCTTTGAGATAATGAAACGTTGCAGTGCGGCCGCTTGGGAAGATCGCTTCCGGCGTTTCTGCAACAAAATATGCTGGCATAGCTCAGTCGGTAGAGCAGCTGATTCGTAATCAGCAGGTCGTGTGTTCGAGTCACATTGCCAGCTCCAAAAAGCGTCGAAAGCTGCGGCTTTCGACGCTTTTTTGTTG
>JAXYYF010000104.1:0-6038 GCA_037419475.1 bacterium | reverse complement strand
CGATGGCGGACCTCAAGGGTACGCTCAACGCCGTCATGGAGGAGCTGTACGGCAAAGGCACGGTCACGCGCTTCCGCCCGCACCACTTCCCCTTCACCGAGCCGAGCTGCGAGATGGATATTCAGTGCCACAAGTGCCGCGGCGCGGGCTGCCCGACCTGCAAGGGCGAGGGCTGGATCGAAGTCCTCGGCGCGGGCATGGTGCACCCGAAGGTGCTCGAGGGCTGCGGCATCGACTCCAATGTGTATTCCGGCTGGGCGTTCGGCATGGGGCTTGAGCGCCTTGCGCTCGGCCACTTCAAAATCGGCGACCTGCGTTTGATCTTTGAAAACGACGTCCGGTTTCTCGAGCAGTTCTGAGAAGGGAGAGCGAAGAGAATGAATTTAAGCAGAAAATGGCTCAACGAATTTGTTGACCTTCACGATATCACCGACAAGCAGTTCAACGACGAGATGACGCTCTCCGGCTCGAAGGTCGAAACGATCGAGCGTCTGGATGAGAGCCTGAAGAACGTGGTCGCGGGCAGAATCCTTTCCATGGAAAAGCACCCCGACAGCGACCACATGTGGGTCTGCCAGCTCGATGTGGGGCAGGAAACGCCCGTACAGATCGTTACCGGCGCGTGGAACATCCACGTCGGCGACATGGTGCCCGCGGCGCTGCACAAGTCTATGCTTCCAAGCGGTGTGAAGATCGAAAAGGGTAAGCTGCGCGGTGTCGAGTCCAACGGCATGCTCTGCTCGCTCAAGGAGCTTGGCCTGACTGCCGAGCACGACTTCCCCTACGCCGTCATCACTCCTGCGGCTCTGCTCAATGACTATCACCCCATTAACAAAGATAAGCCATCCATCCCCGCCGGCATCAAGCCTGGCGACAAGGTGTTCGGGCCGGTCGCGGCAGCAAAGGTGCTCGAATGTACGGCACAGCCGGACGGCACGTTCCACACCTGCCTGGACCTCGGCGGCGCGACCGTCTGCCCCGACACAGTCTGCTCCAATCTGCATGAGGGCGATCTCGTCGCCTACAACGCCAAGTCCGATGCCATCTGCACGCTTGCCGATCTCCGCGCCGAGCAGAAGGAGTTTCCCCACTGCATCGCCGACGGCATCTTTGTTCTCCGCGAGGATGATGTCAAGCCCGGCGACGATATCGCAAAGGTCATCGGCTATGACGATTCCGTTGTCGAGTTCGAGATCACGCCCAACCGTCCCGACTGCCTGAGCGTCATCGGTCTTGCCCGTGAGGCCAGCGCGACCTTCAAGCGCCCTCTCACGCTTCACACACCCGAGGTTAAGGGTAACGGCGGCAGTATTGCCGAGTTGGTGGATATCGAGATCGAGGACGGTGAGCTCTGCCCGCGCTACACCGCGCGCATGGTGAAGAACGTCAGGATCGCGCCCTCCCCGAAGTGGATGCGCGAGCGCCTGCGCAACTCCGGCGTGCGCCCGATCAACAACATTGTCGATATCACGAACTACGTCATGCTCGAGTACGGCCAGCCGATGCACGCCTTTGACTTCTCCTGCGTGGAGGGCGGCAAGATCATCGTCCGCACCGCGCGCGAGGGCGAGGTCATTCAGACCCTCGACGGCAATGACCGTAAGCTTACGCCGAACATGCTCTGCATCTGCGACGAGCACAAGCCTGTGTGCGTCGCAGGCGTGATGGGCGGCGCGAACAGCGAGATCGTCGGCGACACGGCGATGGTGCTCTTTGAGAGCGCGAACTTCAACGGCGTGTCCGTCCGCCGCACGGCGGCGGCGCTCGGCATGCGCACGGACGCCTCCGCGCGCTACGAAAAGGGCCTTGACCCGATGAACACGATGAAGGCCGTTCAGCGCGCCTGCGAGCTCGTCGAGCTGCTCGGCTGCGGCGAGGTCGTGGACGGCGTGATGGACGTCATTGCCAGAGATAAGGCGCCCACGGTCGTTAAGCTTGAGCCGGAGAAGATCAACGCCCTCCTCGGCACTGATCTGCCCGAGAGCCTGATGCGTGAGATACTCCTCTCCCTCGGCTTTGAGCTCAACGGCGACGATATCCTCGTCCCCAGCTGGCGCGGCGACGTCGAGCACTACAGCGACATCGCCGAAGAGGTCGCCCGCTTCTACGGCTACAACAACATCCCCTGTACGCTCATGCGCGGCGAGACCACGCGCGGCGGATTTTCAGAGCAGCAGCTCTTTGACCGCGCGCTGGGCGAGACCTGCCGCACGCTCGGCTACGACGAGATCATCACCTACTCGTTCATCAGCCCGTCGTATTACGACAAGATCCATATGCCGGAGGATTCCCCGCTGCGTAAGTCCCTGAAGATCCTCAACCCGCTGGGCGAGGACACCTCCATCATGCGCACGACCATCCTCCCCTCCATGCTGGAGATCATCACCCGCAACTACAACTACCGCAACAAGGCCGTGCGCCTCTACGAGCTGGGCAAGATCTACCTGCCCCGCGAGGACGGTCTGGCCGACGAGCCGAAGATCCTCTCCCTCGGCGCTTACGGCGACGGGATGGACTTCTTCACGCTCAAGGGTGGCATCGAGGCCATTCTCCGCGCCTGCCGCATCAAGGACGTCCGCTTTGAGGCCTGCACGGACAACGCCTCCTATCACCCCGGCCGCTGCGCGAAGGTCTATGCCGGCGATGTCGAGCTGGGTGTGTTCGGTCAGATCCACCCGCTCGTCGCGGCCACCTACGGCGTGGACGCGGAGATCTATGCCGCCGAGCTGCGCTTTGACGCGCTCTACTCCGTGCGGGGCGGCATTCCTGTCTACCAGCCGCTGCCGAAGTTTCCGGCTGTCACGCGCGACATCGCCGTGGTGTGCGCGGAGAGTGTCACCGTTGGTGCGCTGGAGGAGTGCATCCGCCGTGGCGCGAAGGGCCTTCTCAAGAAGGTCGAGCTGTTCGACATCTACCGCGGCGTGGGCGTCGCCCCCGGTCACAAGAGCGTGGCGTTCAGCCTGACGCTGCGCGCGGACGACCGCAGCCTCACCGGCGAGGAGGCAGATGAGGACGTCCAGAGCATCCTCGCCCTGCTCGAAACCGAGCTGGGTGCGAGGCTGCGCTGAAAACCGATTGATCCATCAAGGAAGCGGCGGCATTTTGCTGCCGCTTCCTTTGACTTCAATGCGTTAAATCGCTATATTACGGTTTTGTTACAGATATCACAATCCCCTTTACTTTGCGCCGCTTTGGGATATAATAAGCAAAAAAGGGGTCATTCCAGTTTTTTCCGGCGGGCGCTCTGACGCCCGGGCCGCGAAAGGAGGGATACAGGATGGATGATTTTACCCGCAAGTTCAATGCCGCACAGGAAAAGGATGAGGAGATCCACCATATTCTCACCAGCGTCTATAACGCTTTGGAGGAGAAGGGCTATAACCCCATCAATCAGCTTGTGGGCTACATTCTCTCCGAGGATCCCACCTATATCACAAATCACCGTCAGGCGCGCACACTGATCCGTAAGCTTGACCGTGACGAGCTGCTTCAGGTCCTCCTGCGCAGCTATCTGGGCCAGTAAAGCCGGTCTTTCAACAAAATACGAAGTACAGGGAATGTCCCGGAAGTCGAAAAAAGGCTTCCGGGGCATTTTTCTTCTGCTTGCGGTTGACAAGGCGGGGAGCGGGTGGTAAAATAGTTACAAATTGTTACAAAGTTAGGAGTGTTCGATCAATGGCAGAAGCTACGGAAGGGCTTGTTTACCGCGGCCACCCGCTGCGCCGCGTAGATAATCTCGTCTACTACGGTTCGATGGCGGATAAATACATCATCATGATGCAGGTGCTTGACACCGAGAATGAAAAGGATCTCAAGCTGGCCAAGCGTGTGTCCATCCAGCTCCAGCTCACCGATCCCAATCTGCGCTCGCGCGACCGTGTGGTTCGTTCCACGGAGAAGGGCAGCATGGCCGAGGCGATGGAGTTCGCCACCATCTGGCTTGAGCGTGCGCTCGGCGGCAAGATCTGATTTTTCCCTCATTCTTGATACAGGAGATACGACGGTATGACGATGAAACATTTCACGCGGCTCGCGCTGACCGGCTGTGCCGCGGCCATGGCGCTGACGTTCAGTGCCTTTGCATACGATACCGGTGTGACGACGGACGATGGGCTGCGTCTGCGCAGTGAGCCGTCGACGAGCGCCACGATCCGTTCGATCCTCCCCAAGGGACGGTCTGTGAGCGTACTTGAGGTGCTCGAGGACTGGTACAAGGTCGACGTCAACGGCACGGAGGGCTACGTCTTTGCCGACTTTGTCGACGTTGACCATGCCGAGGAGATCGCCGAGGAGGCCATGGAAGAGGCCATGACCGCGCAGGAATCCAGCGTTCAGGGCAACGCCGCAGGAGAGGAAGCGGCGAAGGAAGAGGAGATCGTGCGCGGCATCGTCACCGGCGGCACGATCAACGTGCGCAAGGGCCCCTCGACCGATTACGAAAAGATCACCACCGTCCGCACCGGCAAGGCCGTTGAGATCAAGGGCAGCGAGAACGGCTGGTACAAGATCAGCTTTGACGGCGTGACGGGCTATATTCTCGGTAAGTATGTGCGCGAAGCGGCGGACGCCTCGTCCTCTGTCGGCGCGCAGGCCGCGGCTCTGGCGTATAACTACCTCGACGTTTCCTACGTCTGGGGCGGCTCGTCCCCCAAGGGCTTCGACTGCTCCGGCCTGACAATGTATCTCTATCAGCAGTATGGCTACAGTCTGCCCCACGGCGCGACGGCGCAGTACAACAACTCTGGCACTTATGTCGCTAAGGCGGATCTGGAGCCGGGCGATCTGGTGTTCTTCTCGCAGGGCAGCTATTCGATCGGGCACGTCGGCATCTATATCGGCAACGGCGAGTTCATCCATGCCCGCGCCAGCACCGGCCGCGTGCAGATCGACCGTCTCGACGCGTCCTATTACATGCGCCACTATGTCGGCGCGAAGCGGATCGGCTGAATATCCACAGAACCTGATACATAAACAGCATCCCCGGCGCAGCGCGCCGGGGATGCTGTTTTATTCGCTCTTTGTGCATTGCCGGCCTGTGTGGTCAATGTAGGTCTCGCAGTTTGTCAGCAGCAGCTTTGAAACAGGCACGAACTCATAGCCCTTGCCAAGCAGATCGTCAAGGATGCCCGGCAGCGCCTCAGGCGTGTGCTCGCCCGCGTTGTGGAAGAGTACGATCGAGCCGTTCTGCACCTTGCCTGTTACGCGCTTGGTGATCTCGGACGCCGGGATCCCCTTCCAGTCAAGAGAGTCCACGTCCCACTGGATCGGCTCCATCCCCATGGAACGGATAGCAGAGATCACATGGTCGTCATACTCGCCGAAGGGGCAGCGGATGAGGGTTGGACGGACGCCGGTGAGCGCTTCGATCTTGTCATTGCAGGTGTTGACGTCGGCAATGATCTGCTCGGCCGTGAGGGCGTTGAAGTGATCGTGCGCGTTGGAATGGTTCATCAGCTCGTTGCCGCTTTCCACAATGGCTTTGGCCTGTTCAGGATACTGGTCGGCCCAGTTTCCGACGACAAAGAACGTGCACGTTACGCCGTAATCCGCAAGCACGTCAAGGATCTTCTGCGTGTTGTCCGCACCCCATGCGGCGTCGAACGAGATGCTGCAAACCTTCTGGTCACGTTCGACGCAGTAGATCGGAAGCTGCCGCGCCGCGGCGGAGGCCCGCACCGCGGCGGGGGCATTGACCGCCGTAAAGATGGCGGCTGCCGCCAGCACGGCCGCGCCGAGTGTCAGCGTCCTTTTGCGCAGTACCAGAAAGCGCGGCCTTACCGCCTCCCGCTTCCCGCGTGCTTTTTTGAGACCAAAGTGAAAAAACATCCTCATATCCTCCCCAGCTCTGTTTTGGTAGAGCATATGCGTGCCAGCGACTGTTCATGCCGGAGGGGAAAGTCAAAAAAGGAACACCGCCCGACAGGGCGGTGTTCCTTTTTTGGTGCCGGTGGTGGGACTCGAACCCACACGGTGTCGCCACCAACGGATTTTGAGTGGTTATATCGATTCTGTTTTCCGCAGCAATCTGCACTCCACCG
>JAXYYF010000103.1:0-38140 GCA_037419475.1 bacterium | reverse complement strand
ACGACTCGATGGACACCTGCAACAAGATCTCCAAGTATATGCAGAAGGTCGGCTATGAGTGCCGCGTGATGGGCGTTCCCAAGACCATCGACAACGACCTGTTCGGCACGGATCACTGCCCGGGCTATGCATCCGCTGCAAAGTACATCGCCACGAGCTGCATGGAGGTCTATCAGGACGCGCGTGTTTATGATACCGGCATGATCTGTATTATCGAGATCATGGGCCGTCACGCCGGTTGGCTGACCGCTGCCGCCGCGCTTGCTACCGAGTACGGTGCAGGTCCAGATCTCATCTATCTGCCCGAGCGTGACTTCGACATGGATAAGTTCCTCACCGATGTGGAGCGCGTTTACAAGGAAAAGGGCAACTGCATGGTTGCCGTTTCCGAGGGCATTCACTATGCCGACGGCAGCTTTGTCTCAGAGGCCAAGACCAGCGCGACCGACGGCTTTGGCCACGCGCAGCTCGGCGGCCTTGCCGCGCGTCTGGCCGACATCGTGAAGCAGAAAACCGGCGCGAAGGTTCGCGGCATCGAGCTTTCCCTGCTCCAGCGCTGCGGCGCGCATCTCGCCAGTGAAACGGACATTGAGGAGGCTGTTATGGCCGGCCGCGCCGCGGTGGAAAACGCCGTTGCAGGCATCACTGACAAGATGGTCGCCTTCGAGCGCGGCACGGTCAACGGCCGCTATGCCTGCAAGACCAAACTTCTGCCCCTCACAGAGGTTGCCAATGCGGAGAAGAAGGTCCCGCAGGAGTGGATCAACGCCGAAGGCAACGGCGTGACGCACGATTTCATCGACTATGCCTTGCCACTCATTCAGGGCGAGCCGAAGCTGCCGAAGGAGGATTCCCTCCCCCGCTTCGCCAAGCTCAAGAAGGTTCTGGCAAAGTAAGGCTCTATGCAGCAAGAAAAAGGAACCGATTCGTAACGAATCGGTTCCTTTTTTGTATCATTCCGGTCAGTCGTTTGTGAACCACTCGCCGAGAATGTCTGTGGTGAGCAGCAGCGTCGTTTCCTTTGTGCCGCTTTCCGTGTAGAGCGTCAGCGTGACGGTGTTGTCCTCCGCGTGATAGGTTTCCGCCCGCGCGGTCATGCCAAGTGACGCACTCAGGCACGCAAGCTGTGCGTCCGCTTTCTCCCAGTCGACCTCACTGCACTGAGAGCCTCCATCCGCATCGTTCCAACGGTAGACAGAAACGCACGACATGCCGTCGCCAAAGGTGCTGCGCGTAATGAGTTCGCTGCGCCCATCTCCCGTGAGATCAAGCGGCCACGCGCCGTCGCCCTCCGCCGCATCATCAAAGTCATAGCCAAAGGTCCTGCCCGCATAGACGAAGCCCTGCTCCGTCAGCGCATAGAAGTCACAAACCGTCATAACTATGCCTTGGACTGTTTCAAGCTCGAAGCCCGGAAAGCCGAGCACATCGTCCCGTGCGGTGAGGGAGACTTTTTCGGCAGCGTCGCCATTCCCGAGCCAAGTGCCGCAATTCACACCGAACGGTATGTCGATCTCCGTACCGTCCGCATGGAAGAGCGCGTAGCGCGCATAGCCATCCTCATCCAGATCGTAGACTCTCAGCGTGACGGTCTGCCCGCCGACCGCCTCGGTCTTTGTGAGCAGCACGGCGGGCGCGTCCGACTCCTCCGGCGGCAATTCCTCTATGATGGGCTGCGGGGTACGGCTGGCAAAAATGACGCAGACGGCAAAGGCCAGCAGAAACAGCGGCAGGGCAAGCTTTCGACTCATGGCAAACTCCTCCGGTTACCGTTATGTAAATAGCATAGCAGGACAAATAGCAAAAAACAAGTTACAAAAAAGAAACGATTTTGCTACAAAACGTAACAAGGAGAGGGATCCTCCCCTCTCCTTGCAATCCTCACAGAATAATGCAGATCAAGCCGCCGCTGCCCTCGTTGATGATGCGTTCGAGTGTTTGGCGGAGCTTGGCGCGGGCGTCGTCCGGCATGCGCTTGAGCTTGGCCTGAAGGTCCTCACCGACGATCTCATGGAAGCTGCGGCCAAAGATGTTCGACTGCCATATCTTCGCTGTGTCGCCCTCAAACTCCTGAAGGAGATAGTTGACCATGTCCTCACTTTGCTTTTCGTTGCCGACGATCGGCGACACGGTCGTTTCGATGTCGGCTCGGATGATGTGCAGGCTCGGCGCGCTGGCCTTGAGGCGAACACCGTAGCGTCCTCCCTGCTTCATGATCTCCGGCTCCTCCAGAATCAGTTCATCGACCGTCGGAACGACGACGCCATAGCCGCTCTCGCGCGCGTCACGGATCGCATCGGCAACCTTGTCGTAATCCGTCTTGACAGCGGCAAGCTTCGTGAGAAGCTCCATCAGGTCGCCATCGTCGGAAACCTGAAAGCCGGACTGCTCGCTGAGCGTCTGATAGAACAGTTCGCGCGGGAGCTGAAGCTCCGCACTGGCAATGCCGCTGCCGAGAGAGATGTTGAGTACCCTTGCCGTGCGGATGCCCTCATAGGCGCGCATGGACTCCACGGCCGGCGCGACCTCACGGATGCGGTGAAGGCCCTTCGCACCCTCGCGGATGCTGCGGTAGAGCCCGGTCTTGATTGGATGATCGCACGGCAGAGCCTCGACCCATGCCGGCAGGAACAGCTCCAGCTCGGTGAGCGGAAATTCATAGAGAATGGCTTTGAGAATCTCCCCCACCGCCACATCGTCCAACTCCAGACAGTTGACCGGCAGACAGCATACGCCGTAGCGTGCAGCGATATCGTTTGCCATCGCCCGCACGCGCTCAGAGGCGGGATCAACGGCGTTGAGCAGTACAAGGAAGGGCTTGCCGATCTCCTGAAGCTCGCGGATCACGCGCCCCTCGGCTTCAATATAGTCCTCGCGCGGAATGTCCGTGATGCTGCCGTCCGTCGTGACGACGATACCGATGGTGGAATGCTCGCGGATGACGCGCGTTGTGCCAAGCTCTGCGGCCTCGGCCATGGTAACAGGATGATCGGCCCACGGTGTAGAGACCATGCGCGGGCTGTCTCCGTCCGTCTGCCCCATTGCACCGGGCACCATATAGCCCACACAGTCGATAAGCCGCACCGAGCAGCTCGCTCCTTCATCAAGCGTGATATCCACGGCCTCCTCGGGCACGAATTTCGGCTCGGAGGTCATGACCGTTCGGCCGCTGCCACTCTGCGGGAGCTCATCCTTGGCGCGTTCACGGCGGTACACATTGTCGATGTTCGGGATGATCTGCGTTTCCATAAAGCGCTTGATAAAGGTTGATTTTCCGGCGCGCACCGGCCCGACCACACCGATATAAACGTCGCCGGATGTACGCGTGGCGATATCCTGATAAATGCCGGTATTTGTTGTCATAACGATCTCCTCCGAATTCTCACCGTTCTTGCTTCACTATATGTCCGCATTGCGCGAGGTATGACAAGCCGAAAAAAGAAAAAAGAGCCTGTCGGCTCTTTTTTCACTCTGGCAATTCAACGCTTGCGCGGGATTAGAAGCATCTCTCCGACAGTGACATCCGTCTCGGCGGAAAGTTCATTGGCGGTAAGAATATCGGAAACAGTCGTGCGGCATTCCTTGGCCAGATCCCACAGCCGCTGCCCGGGAAGAGGCGCGCGCAGGATCAGTGATGGGGCGGTCTCCGCACTCTCCTTGCGAGGTTCGGATTTGAGCGCACACAGACACGGACAGCGCCGCTGCGCAATGCACTCGAGCGTGAATACCGCCGGAAAACGTACCTCGATGCCGCCCGCGGAAGCGGACGCATTGATCTCTCCGGCACTCACATCACGCAAGGCGACGCGGCATCCGTCCGGCACTGCTGCCTGTGCGCTGATCTCTACCCGGCGCTCAACAGCAAGCGGTGCGCCTCCCTCATCCAGATAGAGAATACGCAGATCAGCCATGCAGCGCAGCAGGGCGCGCTCCCCTTCCGCCGTCAGTTCCACGCTGCTGAAGCTGACCTCTGTGCCCAGAACGGAGGCTGCCTCCACACCGGTTTCAATCTGCTCGCGTACAGGATGCTCGTGCGTGACGAGCTGCGGGGCAGCGCAGAGCTCCAGTGTCTGCATTTGTGCGGTAAGCTCATGCGAAACACTGTAGAGGTCGCAGATGCACCGCAGCATGACGCATTCCCGCAGTACGGCAAAGGCGTGCAGGAAAAGCTTGACGGAGATCGTGCGTCCGTCGCCATCCTCCGCACCGAGGCGGGATTCCGCGCCCGTCAGACGCAGAAAGACTTCAGCCGAAGCTGTCTCACCGTTCTCGCCGCCGCCCTCAATGATCTGAGAAAACGGCAGCTCCGCCGTCATCCGGCAGATCGTCCCGCTTTCAGACAGGTAGAGGATATCTGTGCATGCGATGCCCTTGACGATCAGCTTGCTGCCGAGCAGGCGCGTTTCCGTCACACGCGGCCGGGCGTTCATGCGCAGCAGCTCCGCGATGGGCTCTTTGGCGCCGGAGAGCACGATCTCATCGGAAAAGACGAAGTCCTTTTCGCGCAGAGCGCGGATGAGTGAGACCTCCTGTGTCTGGCAGAGCGTTTCAATGCCGTTTTCTCCGCTCTCCGCGATCTCGCCGCATACAGTCAGCTGCGTGGCGCAGTAGGGCGCGGCGGTCAGCTCAATGACGGCGCGCGTGAGGATCTTGCGCGGATTGAGCGCACGGATCTCCAGCGCGCTGACCGTTCCGTCCAGCCGAACTTCACTGCACCCTTCGCGCACTCTGATGTCCAGCGTCTCTTCGACCGGCAGGCTGTATGAAAAGCTCTTGAGTCCGCCGTTCCCATCGGCTATGTACAAAAGCGTGATGTGCAGCGTACCGGAAACAGAAACGCGTGTGTCAGCGATCTCTCTGCTGCGCAGGAAAAGAGAGCCGCTGCTCTCTACGATGCGTCCGATGTCCGGACAATAATCCGGAACGATGGTCTCAGCGCTCTGTTCATGCTTCTCGCTTACCGGCGAGGGCGCGTCATAGCAGGAATAAGTCTCTTTGCGCAGTTCAAGTTCCATGGAAGTCCTCTCCTTCGGTGTGGTTTTGCTCCACCTTATGCGGTAAAGGACAGCTTTATTCCTTGCTTTCGCGGATGCCGAAAAACAACCGCAGTACGCTTCCAAGGGCTTTGGGCGACTTCCAGACCACGATCTTCATTCCCTCACCTCCTCCGAATACAACCCCAGCCGCAGACGATAAGCAGCAGCGCGACCAGAAACATCAGAAAGCCGACCGGAAAAATGGCGACAATGAAAATCGCCAGCCCGAGTGCCAGTGCACAAATGCCAAATGGGCACCAGTTTCTGCCCCACACGGCCGCACCTCCTTTCCCCTGTTCCTGATGGTATAGTATATACGGCCCTTGGAGCGTTTGTGCAAAGAAAGAAGCGGCGGACACATGTCCGCCGCTTTCCTTTACTTTTTCCATTCCCGCAGATCTTTCAACTCCGCATAGAGCCGCAGATAGCTCTCATGCCGCGGGCGGGCGATCCGTCCGTTTTTGACCGCCTCAAGCACCGCGCAGCCCTTTTCTCTGGTATGGCTGCATCCGACAAAGCGGCAGGAATCCAGATAAGGCCTGAAGTCCATAAAGGTCTCGGGAAGCTTTGCTTTGAGTTCCAGCCCAAGCTCCTCTGTATCAAATGAGGAAAAGCCCGGCGTATCGATGATCTCCGCACCGTTTTCGAGCGTAAAAAGCTCAACATGGCGCGTGGTATGACGGCCACGCCCAAGCGCCTGACTGACCTCGCCGACCTTGAGGGAAAATCCGGGCTCAAGCGCATTAAGCAGGCTCGATTTTCCAACGCCGGAATTTCCTGTAAAGGCAGAAAGCTTTCCAGCGATCCGCTCCCGCAGCCTATCGAGGCCCTCCCCGCTCTCGGCACTGGTGAGGATGCAGGGCAGTCCGGCCTTCTCATAAATGCCGCACAGCTCATCCGCGCGATCCAGATCCGACTTATTGATGCAGATGAGCACGTCGCAGTTTTTCAGCGCGGCGATGGCTGTCATACGGTCGATAAGGTACGGATCGGTCTGCGGGATGGCATTTGACGCAACGATCACAAGCTGGTCGATATTGGCGACGGCGGGACGCGTAAAGGCGTTGCGCCGCGGTTCGATTGTGTCTATGATGCCGTCCTCGCCGCCCGCGGCGCTGTATTCAACAAAGTCACCAACAAGCGGAGAAATACCGCTTTTGCGAAAACGCCCGCGTGCGCGGCAGATCACAAGCCTGCCGTCACCGGCGTCGACATAGTAAAAGCCGCTGAGGGCCTTTTTGATCCTTCCCTTCACGGCGCCTCCGGAGGCGTACCCTCTGCTGCGGACACCGACGGATCGGCGCCGTCGCTGACAGTCAGGACGATCTCGGTGCCGGTTTCAACCGAAGTTGCGGCGGCAATACTCTGCTTCGTTACGGTCCCTTCCGCAGCATCGCTGTACTCATGGCGTACCTCGCTGACCTTGAGTCCAAGCGTCTCCGCCAGTTCCTGCGCCGTGTCAAGCGGCAGTGTCAGGAACGACGGCACAGCAACAGGCTTCGGCTCGGGTCCCTTGCTGACGATCAGCGTCACCGTGTCGCCTGTGTGCAGCGTTGCTCCGGCGGCAGGATCTGTGCGGATCACCGTGCCGTACTCGGCGTCATTGTACTCAAATTTGGCGTTGTCCAGATTCAGCTCCAATCCGAGCTGGTTCAGATTGATCTTTGCCACACGGTGCTCTTGACCGACTACATTCGGCATGATATCTGTTTTTTCGCCCGTGCTGACAAACACCTGAATTTCACGGTTGCTGCGCACTACATTGCCCTCTGTGGGCGATTGCTCAACGATCTGTCCTGCAGCATACTTGTTACTCTCGCGGCTTCCGACCTCAACGATCGTGAAAATATCCTTGACCGTCGGATCCGCATTCGCCTCGTCGATCGTCATTCCGAGAAGATCCGGCACGGTGAACTCCGTCTGCACCGGATCCTTTCGGAAGCTCCCCATGACGACACTCCAGATCACAAAGGCCAGTGCCAGTGCCAGTGCGATCGCACCGGCCGTGAGAAGGCGTCTGCGCGTTCTGACGGCACTGTCAAGCTCATCCTCGGGTTCGTCATCAACATCTCGTCGCGGCGCCACGGCCTGTACGGCGGGGATATACTGCGTCGGCTCGTCCGATTCCGGCTTGCGCAGATCCTCAATATTGAAATCCAGATCGACGTCCGGATTTTTGCGGAATTCCTCCAGATCAGCGAGCATTTCATCCGCCGTCTGATAGCGTCTGGAAATGTCGGAGGCCATGGCCTTCATACAGATCTTTCCCAGCGTCTCCGGCACCTCCGGATTGATCTCACGCGGCGAGAGCGGCACGCTGCTCAAATGCTGGATGGCGACCGACACGGCATTGTCGCCCTCAAAGGGCAGGCGGTTTGTCAGCATCTCGTAGAGCACAACGCCGGCTGAATAGATGTCTGAGCGCGCATCGGGCCGATTGCCCTTCGCCTGCTCGGGGGAAATGTAATGGACGGAGCCGAGCGCTTCCTGTGTCATCGTGTTGGCTGAGTTGGAAAGGCTTGCAATGCCGAAGTCAGTCACCTTAACTCAGGCATCGCGAAGGCCCATAATATTCAGAGCCTTGATGTCGCGGTTTTCGATGCCTCGGGAGGTCGCGTGGCTCAGTCCCTTCATAATCTGCGTGATAAAATGCAGCGCCTCACGCCAGTTGAGCTGGCCGCGCCGCTCCATGTACTGCTTGAGTGTGATGCCGTCAATGAGCTCCATAACGATGTATTCCGGCGAGGAGCGCGACACGTCGTAAACGGAAACGATGTTCGGATGCGAGAGCATTGCGATGGCCTGCGACTCGTCGTAAAAGCGGCGGCGGAAATCCGCATCGCTCGCAAAATCGCTTTTTAACACCTTAACGGCGACCAGGCGGTTGAGCCGATGGCACTTGGCCTTGTAGACCATGGCCATGCCGCCGCTGCCGATCAGCTCGAGCAACTCATAGCGGTTGTCCAGCATTCTGCCGATCATTTGATCCATGAAAAATTGCCCTCCCTTCCTCAGCGTTCGCACAGCAGCACGGCTGTGACGTTATCCGGTGCGCCGCGCTGCCTGGAAAGTGCAAGAAGCCGCTCAAGACTTTCCTCCGGCGTACTGCCACCGCGCATGGCCTCCAGCATTTCCTCGTCCCGTGCCGTCACGACAAGGCCGTCTGAGCACAGAAGAAGCTGGTCGCCCTGTGCCATGGTCACCTCGTAAACGTCGCAGGCAATATGCTCCTCCGGACCAAGCGCGCGTGTGATGAGATTGCGGTTCGGGTGCGTGCGCGCCTGCTCGGGCGTGATATTTCCGCTTTCGATCAGGCCCTCCACGACCGAATGATCGCGCGTCACGCGCGCGATGCCGCTGCCGCTGATGTGATAGGCGCGGCTGTCACCGACATTGCAGATGACCACACGGTCGCCGCAAGTCACAGCGGAGACGAGCGTTGTCCCCATGCCGCGGCACTCTTCATGTTCCGCGGCGTGCCGGTTCACGGCGGTGTTCGCCTTTGCAACGCAGAAGGACGCAGCCTCGTGAATCTGCTCGGCTGTCATATCCGCCCGCAGCACCGCACGCAATGCGTCGATGAACGCACGTACGGCGATCTTACTGGCAATTTTACCGCTGTTCTCCCCGCCCATACCGTCGCAGACAATGGCAAGGAGCTGGCCGTCGCTCACACCGCGCTCAATGGCAAAGGTATCCTGATTTTCGCGGCGCTGAAGTCCAACGTCCGTGATGCCAAATGCTTTCATGGTCATTTCTTCTCCTTTGCCTCCATCTCCTTGCGCCGTAGCTGGCCGCAGGAGGCGTCGATGTCTCCGCCAAGGCTGCGTCGGACGGTTGCGGTCAGTCCGTGGCTCTCCAGCCGCTTTTGAAAGGCCGCGACACGACGGCTCGGCTTAAATTCGCTCTCGACTACATCGTTGAGCGGGATCAAATTGACATGTCCCGGCATCCCTCGAATCTTTTCAGCCAGCAGATCCGCCTGCCAGTCATGGTCGTTCACACCGTCGATCATTGCGTATTCAAATGAGATGCGGCGGCCGGTTTTTCTGAAATAACGGTGGCAGGCGGCAAAAAGCTCCTCCACATCATACGAATTATTGACCGGCATAATGCGGCTGCGTGTCGCACTGTCCGGTGCATGGAGCGAGACGGAAAGGGTAAGCTGGAGATCTTCCTCCGCCAGCGCGTCAATGCCCGGTACGACGCCGCAGGTGGAGAGTGAAATGTGCCGCATGCCGATGCTCAGACCATCGGGGTGATTGACGAGCTCAAGGAAGCGCATTACATTCGCGCGGTTGTCCATCGGCTCGCCGATCCCCATGAGGACAATGTTGGAGATCTCCCGCCCAGAGTCCCGCTGCGTGAAAAGCACCTGATCGAGCATTTCCGAAGGTGTTAAGTCTCTCACCTTGCCAGCAACTGTAGACGCGCAGAACTTGCACCCCATCCGGCAGCCGACCTGCGAGGAAATACAAACGGTGTTGCCGTGGTGATAGCTCATAAGTACGGTCTCGATGCAGTTGCCGTCCCGCAGTTCCCAGAGATACTTGATGGTGCCGTCGAGCCGTGAGATCTGCTTGCGCGCCACCGTCGGCGCGGTGATGTAAAATTCCCCGGTAAGCTTTTCGCGCAGAGACTTGGAGAGATTGCTCATCTCGGAAAAGCTTACAGCTCCCTTATGGAGCCACGAGAACACCTGCCTGCCGCGAAAGGCCGGCTCGCCCATCGCGCACAATGCGTCGATGATCTCCTGCTGAGTCATGGATTTGATATCGGTCATAATCGTCCTCTTATTTGCGCTTCATGCGGCAGATGTAAAAGCCGTCCGTTCCCTGACGCTGCGGCCAAAGCGTAATATGTCCTTCCACGCACCCGATCGGGCCGGGCAGCCGGAAAGCATCGTATGAAAAATCGGGATGCCCATGCAGAAATGCATCCGTCACCTGCTCATTTTCCTCCGGAAGAATCGTGCAGGTGGAGTAGACAAGCGTTCCGCCGGACTTCACATAGTGCGCGGCGTTATCCAAAATGGCGCTTTGGATCTCCGGCAAACCGGAAAGGCTGCCAAGTTCTTTATAGCGGATATCCGGCTTTTTGCGGATGATGCCAAGTCCGGAGCACGGAACGTCGCACAAAACCACGTCTGCCCTTCCAACCATCACTTCATCGCGCACACGTCCGTCCGCCAGACGAACCTCCATACAGCGGATGCCAAGCCGCTCGGCTCCGGCCTCCATCAATCGGAGCTTGTGCTCCTCCATATCGCAGGAAAGTATTTTTCCTTTACCGTCCATGAGCATCGCCATCGCAAAGGATTTTCCACCCGGAGCGGCACAGGTATCGATCACAAAGTCATCCGCGTGCGGCGCAGCGGTCAGCGCTGTCAGCTTCGCCGCAGCATCCTGAACGGTGAACCAGCCCTCGCGCCATGCACTCAGGCTCTCCAAATCACCGGTGCCGCTGACAGTGAAGCAGTCCGCAAGCCATGGGTGCGGCGTAACGGTTACGCCATCCTGTGCGAGCGAGGCGCACAAAGCATCCGCGTCCGTTTTCAGGGTATTGGTCTGGATGCTTGTCGGCACACTTCCATTGTTGGCAAGAAAAAACGCCCTCGCTTCCTCTTCGCCCAGAAGCGATACGATTCGCTCGACCAGTTCGCGCGGATGGCTTGTCCGGACTGAGAGCTCCTCAATCGGATCGTGAAAGGACAGCGGCTCGTTCCGCTTTCGCTCAACGCTGCGCAGAACAGCGTTGACCAGTCCGGCCGCACGGGCGAGCTTATGGGCCTTCGCCATCTCCACTGCCTCATTGACCGCGGCGTTGACCGGCACCTTGTCCATCAGAAGGATCTGGTACGCGCCAACACGCAGAATGTCGAGCAGCAGCGGCTCCAGCTTTTCGATCCGCTGCGTCAGGCAGCGGGCAATACAGCGGTCAAGATAGATGCGGTTCTGCATCACGCCGTAGGCAATACGGCTGGCAAAGGCTGCGTCGCGGCTGGAAAGGCAACTGCGCTTGAGCGCCTGCTTGAGCGCACCGTCTACCCATGCGCCATTCCGGCGGCAGGCTGCAAGTGTTTCCAGCGCGGCTTCACGCGCATGATCTACCCTCATCGGCGGCTCCCGCGACGGTTCGAGCGGCCCAGAAAGATCAGCACGTACCGCAGCAGCTGTACAAGCGAGGATAGCAGCGCCGCCACATACGTCAGCGCCGCAGCGCGAAGCACCCGGCGTGCACCGGAAAGCTCCTCATCCTCCAAAATATGCTCGCCCTCCAGCGTTTCCAGCGCACGGTGTGAAGCGTTGAACTCCACCGGCAGCGTGACCAGCTGAAAGAACGTGACAACGCCGAAGAGCACAATACCGAACAGCAGCATCGTTTGACTGTAGAGCACGAGGCCGATCATCAAAATGATGAAAGAGGCCTGTGAGCTGAACTGCGTCGTTTTCACGATGGCACTGCGCAGCTTGACCGGTCCGTAGCCCACGGCGTACTGCACCGCATGCCCCGCCTCGTGCGCCGCAACGCCGACCGCTGCGACCGTGGGCGCGTCGTAAACATTGTCGGAAAGGTAGATCATATTGCTGCGCGGATCATAATGGTCGGTCAGGTTGCCCGAGCAGCGGGCGATGCCGACACCGCGCACGCCATGAGCGCGCAGAACAGCATCGGCCGCCTGTGCACCGGTGAGCCCCCGGCGGCTATATACCTTGCTGTAACGCGAAAAGTTGCTGCTCACCTGCGACTGCGCATAGAGCGAGAGGATCAGAACCGGCAGCAGCAAAATGAGGTAGATCGTGTTGGATTGATAATAAAGACTGTTATATGGCATATGAGCTCCTTTCACGCCTCTGTCTTGAGCGGATGGCCGCGCAGATAATCCGCCGCCGCCATGCGCTTGCCGCCCTCGGCCTGAAGCTGTGTGATAATAAGGCTTCTTCCGTCGCCGCATGCGACGGAAAGGCCGCGCTTGATCGCGCGCATCGTTCCGGGCGCATCGGAGGTCTCTTCACCAAGAGAAGCTTCATAGACCTTGACCGCCTTGCCGTCCACACTGGCTGTCGCACAGGGCCATGGGATCAACCCGCGAACCTGACAGTCGATCTCCCAGGCACTTTTCGTCCAGTCAATGGGAGAAAGCGTGCGGTCAAGCATAGGCGCGTAGGTAAACGCCGACTCATCCTGCGGTGTGCGGGAGGCCGTACCGTCGGCAAGGGTCGGAATGGTCTCACTCAGCGCCTGTGCGCCGAGCTCAGCCAAACGCGCCGTCAGCGCTGACGCATCCTCCTGCTCCCCGATCTCGGTCGAGACCATGCGAATCACGTCGCCCGCGTCCAGCGCCGGCACCATATACATGATAGACACTCCGGTCATGTGCTCGCCGTTTAGGATCGCCCAGTTGATCGGCGCTGCGCCGCGGTATTTCGGCAGAAGCGAGGAATGGACATTGATGCAGCCGTATTCGGGCAGCGTCAATATCACCTCCGGCAGGATCTTGCCATAGGCCGCAACGACGATCAGTTCTGGCGCAAGCTCCTTCAAAATACCAAGCGCCTCGCCGTCCCGCATACTCAAGGGCTGATAAACCGTCAAATTTTGTGTCAAAGCATATTCCTTTACAGGCGAGAACGTCAGCTTCATTCCGCGGTTTTTTGGCTTGTCGGGCTGGGTGAATACGCCAACGATCTCGTGTCCATCCTCCACCAGACGGCGAAGCGATGCGACCGCGAAACCAGGCGTTCCCATGAATACGATTCTCATTCTTCGTCGTCCCTTTCGTACTCGTCCTCATGCTCGCGCAGATACTGTTCAAGCTCCTCGTCGGAGAGCAGGCGCTCGCAGTGTTCGCTGAACAGGTGCCCATCCAGATGCTCGATCTCATGGCAGAAGCAGCGGGCGGTGATATCCTCATCCTCGACCTCAAAGGTTGTGCCGTCCCGATCCTGTGCGCGCACGCGAACCGTATAAGGGCGCGTGACGATGCCCCATCGGCCGGGCAGACTCAGGCAGCCCTCAAGGCCGGTCTGCTCGCCCTCTGCCTTGATAATCTCCGGGTTGACGAGCTCAATGATCTCGCCCTCGCTGTCCTCCACGATGCACACACGGCGCAGAATGCCGACCTGCGGAGCAGCAAGGCCGACGCCGCCAGATTCCTCCAGCGTCTCACGCATGTCATCGAGCAGCAGATGCAGCCGCTCGTTGAACTCCGTTACAGGATGGCAGACCTTTTCCAGACATGGATCGCCTTTTTTTCTGATCTCACGAATTGCCATGATATTTCCTCCTATTGTATCGCATTGCAGTCGGCAAAAATGTCGAGACCGCGGTTTTCTCTGTGCTGATAAAACGCATAAAGATATTCCGCCACCAAACGGCGCAGCGCCGAGCAAGCCTTTCCCACGAGAAACACGCGATAGCGGTAGCGGTTGTTGACCTTCACCACCCCTGCACCCGCAGGACCGAGCACTTCGATATGAAGCGCCTGAAGCTCCTCCCGCCGCTCGATGGCGAAGCACAGCGCGTCACGCAGAGCCTGCGCGGCCCGCATCACGCGCCCCTCGTCCGTTCCGGTGACGGTAAACGAAAAAAGATCGGCAAACGGCGGATAGCGCCGCAGCCAGCGGAACCGGATCTCACTTTCATAAAAGGACGAGTAGTCCTGCGCAGCAGCGGCGCGGATCACATCGTTTTCCGGCGTATAGGTCTGAATAACGGCCCTTCCCTGCTTGCCGCCGCGTCCTGCGCGGCCCACGACCTGCGAGAGCAGACTGAAGGTGCGCTCCGGAGCGCGGTAGTTGTCGATATAAAGCGACGAATCGGCGCACAGAACGCCGACAAGCGTTACATTTTCAAAGTCCAGACCCTTGGCGACCATCTGTGTGCCAAGAAGGATCGGTATTTTCTCCTCTTCAAACTGCCGCAGCAGCTTTTCATGCCCATGGGACGCGCCGACAGTGTCCGTGTCCATCCGCAGAATCTTTGCTCCCGGAAAGAGGGAATGCAGTTCCTCCTCCGCCTTCTGCGTGCCGGCGCCAATGTGCTTCATGATGCCGCCGCAGTGCGGACAGTGGTCGTAGGCCGGCTCACTGTATCCGCAGTAGTGGCACATGAGCCTGCCGTTTGCGCTGTGATATGTCATCGGGACGCTGCACCGTGGGCACTCCGGCACCACGCCGCACTCTCCGCAGAGCAGCATGCGGCTGTTGCCGCGGCGGTTGAGAAACAGGATGCTCTGCTCGCCGCGGGAAAGATTTTCCTCCAGCTCACGCCGAAGCGGCTCGCTGATCGAGGTCTCATTTCCTGCGCGGAGCTCCGCACGCAAATCGGCAATAAACACTTGCGGAAGCGTTTTTTCATTATATCTTCTGTGAAGGAAAAACGCTTGATAGCGTCCTTCTTTTGCGTAATACGTCGTCTCAACGGTCGGCGTTGCCGAGCCGAGCAGGAGCAGCGCTCCATGCTGGGCACAGCGGAACTGCGCCACATCACGCGCATGATAGCGCGGCGGATTTTCCGAGGCGTAGGTCGGCTCCTGTTCCTCATCCATGATGATAAGGCCAAGATCGGGCAACGGGGCAAATACCGCACTGCGCGTGCCGAGCACGACCTTGACCTCTCCGCGCCGGATGCGCTTCCACTGGTCATAACGCTCTGTGAGCTGAAGACCACTGTGGAGCATCGCAGCGCTGTCGCCAAAATAGGCGGAAAACTTTGCCATGATCTGCGGCGTAAGCGCGATCTCCGGCACCAGCAGCATGGCCGTGCGCCCCATTGCAAGCGTTTCCTCGATGAGGCGCAGATATACCTGTGTCTTGCCGCTGGCTGTAACACCGTGCAGAAGCGCCGCGCCCGCCTCGTGGCGGTCGATCAGTGATAAAAGCCCCTCAAAGGCCGACTGCTGTTCATCGTTGAGCACAATGGGCACGGCAGAGACAACCGGCGCATACCGGCCCACGCGCAGGACCTCCTGTCTGGAAAAGCTGACGATCCCGGCTTTTTCCAGTCCACGCAGCGTTTGCAGTGACGCGCCGGTGTAGTAGCACAGATCTGATGAAGACAGCGTTCCCTCCGCACACAGCATTTCGACCGCTGCATACCGCAGCGGCGCGCTGCGTCGCTTCGGCTCGACTGCGGCCAGCGCATCCTCCGCACTCATCGCCAGACTCACCATGCGCACGGACTTATCGCTGATCTGACGGATTGCGGTCGTCTCAGAGTATAAAACGCCCTGCCCGCACAAAAGCTTCAGACGCTTTGACGTCTGCGCGCCCCCGAGTTCCTCGAGCTCACTGCGCTCCATCTCTCCCCGCACCGCAACAGCCTCCAGCAGCAGTGCGTCCGTGCGGTTGGCCGCGCACAGCGCAGCCAGCTCGCTCTCCTGCACACCGTCGGCAAGGCGGTAGGTCTCACGGTAGCGAAACCAGAGTCCTGCAGGCAGAATGGTTTTCAGTGCGTCATAATACGTGCAGAAACAGCGCGCCTTCATCCATCTGGCAAGGCGCAGAAATTCGTCATCGAGCAGCGGCTGCTCGTCCAGCACGGAAAAAACCGGCTTAAGCTTCGCATCCGTCTCGCCGGATATGACTTCAAATACCATTCCTTCCGTGCGGCGGTTTCCGCGGCCAAAGGGGACGATCACGCGGACGCCCGCGTGAACCGGGCCGGCCAGCTCCCGCGGCACGAAATAGGTGTAGAGCTTGTCCGCACTGTAGGGTACGCCGGAGAGCGCGAGTTTAGCCAAGCATTCCATTTCGACTCTCTCCCCTCTCCGGCTTGTGCTGCTCTTTGTTACTTATTGATATGCGTGTCGATATCAGCGGCACTGATCTCACCGTCAGCCACCTCGTTGATGGCGGAAGTGACGGGCTTCTCATCCAGCGGCATTCCCTCCTGCTCGGCATCCTCGGCAATCTGACGGGCGCGGCGTGCAACCACATTGACCAGCAGATAACGGTTGGGGACATTCTTGATAAGCGTGTTCATAGCGGGATAGAGCATCATAATAAATTACTTCCTTTCGCCGCAGCGCGGCATGATTTCATAAAAAAATGGATTCGTTCACTGTAAAATTTCCATACGCTCGGCCGGGCGGCAGTGCTCAGCCAGCATGATGGCGTTGATCTCGCGCACGGCGTTTTCTACCGTGTCATTGACGACAAAATAATCATACGTATTGGCAGTCTGCAGTTCGACCTTCGCGCGTACCAGACGCTTCTGAATCTTTTCAGGGCTGTCCGTTCCGCGGCTGGTCAGCCGCTTTTCCAGCGCATCCCAAGACGGCGGGGCGATAAAGATGCGCACGGTTTCCGGCCGCTTGCCGATGACCTGCATGGCGCCCTGTACCTCGATGTCAAGGATCACGTCCTTCCCCTGTGCCATCGCATCGTCCACATAGCGCTTGGGGGTGCCGTAAAAATTGCCGACATATTCGGCGTATTCCAGAAATTCATCCTGCTGGATCATGCCGCGAAAGCGGTCGACGTCAATAAAATGATAATGGACGCCGTCGATCTCCCCTTCGCGCGGGGCGCGCGTCGTGGCCGAAATCGAAAAATACAGATCGTTACGGTCCCGCAACAGCTCCTTGAGCACTGTGCTCTTGCCAACGCCGGACGGACCGGAGATGATAAAAGTTTTTCCCGTTTTCATAGTCTATTCTTCCTCTTCTCCCAAAATTTCAAGTCCAAGGCGTGCAGCCAGCTTCTCCGCCGCGATGGCACTGAGCACCACATGGTCGCTGTCCATCACAAAAACAGATGCGGTCTTTCGACCGTAGGTCGCGTCAATGAGCATCCCCCGTTCGCGCGACTCCTGAATGAGGCGCTTGATGGGCGCCGAGTCCGGGCTGACGATGGCAACCAGACGCTCGGCAGACACCATGTTGCCAAAGCCGATGTTGATAAGCTTCATAACCGCTCCCTCACTCGATGTTCTGCACCTGCTCGCGGATCTTTTCGACCTCCGCCTTCAGGGCGACCACGTTGCGCGCGATGGTAATATCGTTGCACTTTGAGCCAATCGTGTTGCTCTCGCGGTTGACCTCCTGAATGAGGAAGTCCATTTTGCGCCCCATGGGATCGTCAGAGACAAGCATCGTGCGCAGCTGGGAGACGTGCGAGCGCAAGCGGACGGTCTCCTCATCCACAGCGATCTTATCGGCAAAAATAGCCGCTTCGGTCAAGATGCGGCTCTCGTCGATGGTCGTCGACTGCAATACCTCTTCCATCTTGGCCGTCAGGCGTGCGCGGTACTCCTCGACCGTCTGCGGTGAGCGCTCCTCGACCAGTCCGGTGATACGCTCGATCGTGTCGAGCCGCCCGCCGACATCAGCGGCCAGCCGTTCGCCTTCGGTCGCGCGCATCGCGTTGTATGCCGCCAGCGCATTGTCGAGCACAGCACACAGATCGGCGGCAACAGCATCCAGATCCTCCTCCGCCTTTGTCACGGTCAGCACATCGGGAAATTTGGCGATCGCCGCGGCGCTGATCTCACTTGTGAGGCCGCAGGCCTCGTTGATCTCCAGCAACGCCTTATAATAGCCCTCCGCCAGCGGGCGGTTGAGCTTGACGACCGTCTCATCTGCGGCGGAATTATCGAGCGTGACGAACACATCGACCTTTCCGCGGGAGATTGCCTTCTGCACCCGCGCCTTGACGGCGTCCTCGGCAAAGATATACGCGCGCGGCATTTTCACCGTGCAATCGAGATACCGGTTGTTGACGCTCCGGACCTCGACCGTGATATCGCGTCCGTTTTTCATTTCGCGGGCCCGTCCATAGCCCGTCATACTCTTGACCAATGCGACTTCCTCCTTACGTTTGTTCAGAACATGCACGGCAGGCAGAAATATCCTCCGCCGCCGAGAAGATTGCAGCACAGCGCCGCCATGCACCAGTTGGTGCATGCGTCGTTTCCGCAGCTTGTGGAAACCGTTTCATACCCCTGCGGCCGGTAGCCACGGTTGTTGAACGCGGCCATCGCCTGACGGTATTCCGGATTGCCCGGATCCATCCGGCAGGCCGCTTCAAAGTATCGCTTCGCCTCGTCCAGCCAGCCGCGGCGATAGCAGACGTTGCCCATCAGGAAATTCCACTCCGCATTATGCTCACTGACTGCAGCGAGCAGCCGCTCGGCCTGCGAGATATCCCCGCGCGCGATGGCGACGCGGATCTGCTGCATGATGGGGTCGGCGCTCGTATAGCCGCTCTGCGTCGTGCCGTAATAGCTCTGCTGTGCAGCGCCATATCCGCCGCCGGCCTTGCGCTGCTTCTGGATCTGCTCGTAGGCTTCGTTGATCTCCTTCATCTTTTCCTGCGCGAGATCGGCGAGCGGATTATCGTGATAGTTGTCCGGATGATACTTCCTTGCCAAATCGCGGTAGGCCTTTTTGACCTCTTCATCTGAAGCGGAGGGCGATACATTTAATACTTTATAGGGATCGTTCATAGTGTTTCCTCGTGTGCGTTTGATTTCTGACAACTCGTCTGCCTGCGGCGGCGATAGTTCCCGTCGAGCACGGCCTTGCCGATCCCGTACAGGCTTTCATAAAAGATACTATTTAAAATCGGCGTCCATACACCGTAGTCTATGAGTGTGTAAGCACTCGCCATCCGGTCGATAGAGGCGTCCAGCGTTTCGGCGACAGCAAACTTGTCCGCATCGCTCATGTACTCTCCTTCGATGGCGTAGCGGTAGCGAAGCGGGTTGTAGTTTCCGCTCTTTACGTCCTTTGTAAAATCATCCGCCGCATCGATCAGGTATATCCAGCGGCCGAGATGATACAGGATCTGCTCGAGCACGCGCCGCCGGCGTTCGTCCGATATGCCAGCGGCCATATCCGCCATCAGCGCCGCGAACGGCTCCGCCGCGCGGTCAATAGACGCACAGCGCTCCGCCTCCAGTACAGCAAGCGCATGAAGATGCTCCCGCACCGACGCGTCAAAATCCGGAAGCCTCCCGCTCGCCATACGATAGGCGCGGCGGAGCGGAAGCACGGCTGCGCGATATTTGAGCGAACCGAAAAAGCCGTGATCGGCAATGTGATCCTGTAACTGCCACCAGCCAAGCACGACGCTGCGGTCTGCCGCTTCCTCCAGCGCCGGTGTGCTCTCCTGCGTGCGGCAGCCCCTGCACGGATGAACGGCGCAGCGCCGGACGCGGCACGTCTCTTCTCCGCCGTCAGAGAGAAGGATGGCAAGGAAAGTGAAATCATAGTTGAGCAGAAAGCGCGCGGCAAAGCCGTACCTTCGCCCCAGTGTGTGGCACAGCCCGCAGTAGACCGCCCGAAAGCGCTCCTTTTCCTCTGCGTTTAGCCGCGTCTGCGAGGGCAGAACATAGCCGAACATCCGGATTAGAGCGTCTGCGTGATGGTAAATACCATCCCGCCCGTGCGCTTCACTCTGCGGTCATAAACGATCGCCGGAATCATTCCAAGGCAGAACGCCGCGATGGCAATGCCATAGCGCACCCCCTCGCTCGCAAGAGCGTAGGAGCAGAAATAACCAAGAAGGAACAAGACAATCGGCACGGCGTAAACCAGAAGCATGACCTTGTAAAGCCTTTTGTTGCTGCTCTCGACCACGACCTTCTGGCCAGCCTGCGCGCCGACTGGGTTGAGCGCCACGGCATGCGTGGACGAGCCTTGCATCCCACAGCCCGAGCAGCTTTCGCAGTCGTGTCCGCAGGCCGATTTGCGCGGAACGGAAATCTCCGCCTTGCCTCCGCGCAGAAGCTTTTCTACTGTTGCAATTTGTGTCATGGGTACTCCTTTGATTCTCAGGCCGCCTCACCGTTGGAGGCATCTTTCTTTTCGCTCAGCCGCACAGTGAGCTGATAACTCCCAACCGCGCCGACATCATAGCCGTTGATGCTGACCTGTGCGGGGACGGTATATACGCCGTCGGCATCCGAAATATTGGAAAGATCCGCGACGATCTGAATATCATCCTCCGTCACCTGTTCGAGCGCGGCGCTTGTCCCGCGCAGCGTCACGCTCAATGTTGAGGTGACGATCTCTACATCACGGTTTGAGGTCAGGTTTTCATAGGCAAAATTTGTAGCATCCATCGTGCGTGAGGAAATATCGTCGAGCAGAATGGTGAGCGTGACGCTCGCCACGCCGCTGAGATTGTTCACGCCATCCGGAATGGGGATCTCATAGGTGAAGGTCTCGGCCTGCTTGAGATCGGCGATTGAAAGCGTATCGAGCCTGATCTCGCTGATCGACGCCATGGTCGAAGCGTCGCCCGAGAGCGTGATCGATTCGATCGGCGAGAGCCTCCATTTGATGTTGTCCTCCCGAGAGCCGGGTGTTTCCACAAACTCAACCGTGAGCGGGACCTCCTTGACCGTCATGACCGGCATGGTGACCTGAATGCTTTCACTGGCCGGATGGATGCGGTCGGACTCGATGCGCTGGTCGCCGAAGTCATATAGTTCATAGTCCAGCAGCTCCACGACCGTCGAGGTCGCGTTTTCAATGTTCAGCGTGACCTGCGCGTAGCTTACCTGCATGATGTCAACCTGCTGGCCACGAATCTCCAGCGTCTCCGGCAAAAGATGGACCGTACCGGCAATATAGCCCTCCGCCACGTTGCCGACGACCTTACAGCGGATGTCGACATTCTTGCGGAACAGTTCGCCGATCTCGACGGTGATCGAACGGCTCACCGGCTCTTTTTGCGTGATGCTGCCGGTGAGCGACTCGTTATGCGGGCCGCGCGGGTAGATCACGTTGTAGGAAACGGTCTGCGTGCCGGTCGCGGTGACAGCGCCGAGATCGACCGTCACACGGATCTTACTCGTGTCAAGCTTGAATACCGTGCTGCGCGGCATGCGCAGAACAAGGTCCAGCGTTTCGCTGGAGCTTGAGAGCAGCATCAGTCCGTTGTCGGCCAGCGTCGTTTCCTCGTTGAGAAACTCGATGGGGACATCGCTGACGGAGAGCTCGACCTGCGTGTCGCCGTTGGCATAAAACCAGACGAGCATCGCCGCAAGGATCGACAGGCCGATATAAAAGGCTTTGCGCCGCTTAGTCTGCTCCATCTTCGTCCCCCTCCTTCCGCTTTTTCAGAAGCTGCGGGAGGTGCAGATGTACCCTTCCCGGCTCTAACTCGTCGGTCTGCGGCATCAGCTCGTTGACCAGCAGCTTTTCCAGCGTCTCGGGCTGAAGATGGCGCTTGAGCAGCCCGCCGATGGCGACCGAGATCGTCCCTGTCTCCTCGGAAACAATGACAACGACCGCATCCGAGTTTTCGCTCATGCCGATGCCGGCGCGGTGACGCATTCCGAGGTCACGGCTGAGATTAACGTTTTTGGAAAGCGGCAGCATACAGCCGCCCGCGAGGATGCGCCCATTGCGGATAATGACTGCGCCGTCGTGCATGGCGGCCTTGACAAAGAAAATGTTCTTTAAAAGCTCACTGCTCACCTGCGCGTCTACGATGGTGCCGCTGCGCGCCATTTCATCAAGATTGATCTCCCGCTCAAAGACGATGAGCACGCCCGTGCGCGTTCTGGACATTTCCGTACAGGCCAGCACTGTCTGTGCTATGGCGTTTTCAATGGTGCTCGTCTGCTGCACGCGGGCAAAGGGATTAAAGGAGCGAAGCTTGCTCGACCCGACCTGTTCAAGAATGCGGCGGATCTCCGGCTGAAAGAGAACAATGAGCGCAAGGATGCCGACATCGAGCATGTGACTGAGGATAAAATAGATGCCGTTGAGCTGAAAGACGTGAGAGATCCACAGTACCAGCAGGAAAATCAGGATTCCCTTGGCAAGACTCTCCGCCCTTGTGCTGCGCACCAGCTTGAGCAGCAGATAGCAGCAATAGGCCATCAGCGCGATATCCAGATAATCCGAAATGCGGATTGTTCCCAGATAACGCAGTGTGCCTTCGAGTATGGTCATCACGAATTCCATGGCATACCCCTCTTAAGCAATAGTTATTCATATTCTAATATAATCAGCAGGAAAAAGCAACCGAAAGACCGTGAATTTTCCATGAACGGCGAAGAAAAATTCCTTACCGCCGCAAAACGCCGCGCAGAGCCAGCAGAAAGCCATCGATATCTCCGGTGCTGTTGAAGGCGGAAACGCTCAATCGAACAGTCCCGGCCGGAAGCGTACCGACCGTCTGATGCGCGCAGGGCGCGCAATGAAGTCCCGCGCGCAGCGCGACGCCGCGCCGGGCCAGCGCGTCTGTCACCTCCTCCGGCTCCATGCCGTCGACCGTGAAGGAAAGAACCCCCGCCTGCGCGGAGGCATCCCGTGCAGCGTAGACCATCACCCCCTCCACATCACGCAGGCGCTCAGAAACGCGCGTGATAAGCGTGCGCTCATAGCGCCCAATCCGCTCCCCCTTCTGCCGGACAAAGCGCATCCCCTGCTCCAGCCCCGCAATGCCGGGCATGTTGTGCGTACCGGCCTCCAGACGGTCAGGCAGAAAATCCGGCATTTCCTGTGCGAGCGAGGCACTGCCGGTCCCGCCTTCCATGAGCGGCACGGCGTCGCGGGCGCACAAAAGAAGTCCTGTCCCCTGTGGGCCGTAAAGCCCTTTGTGTCCCGGCATGGCGGCAAAGGCCGCCCCAAGCGCCTGAAAATCCAACGGCAGAACACCGGCAGACTGTGACGCGTCCACGATCAGCGGCACGCCCTCCGCGCGGCAAAGCGCCGCAATCTCCTCGATCGGCAGAATGAAGCCGAACACATTGGATACATGCGTGCAAATCACAGCATCCGTATCGGGCGAGATCATATTTTCAAAGGCCTGCAGCGCCGCACCACGGTCAAAAAGCGGCGCGGACGCGACCCGCACCTTCGCATCCAGCGCATGAAGCGGGCGCGTCACCGCATTGTGTTCATAGCCGGAGATGACTGCGCGGCCACCGGGGGGGACAAGCGATTTGATGGCGATATTCAGGCCGTGCGTCGCGTTGAAAGTAAATACGACTTGCTCGGGAGACGGCACATGAAACAGTTCAGCGGCCAGCGTTCGGCAGCGGAACGCGGTGTCCTCCGCCCGCCGCGCCGGCTCGTAGCCGCCGCGCCCCGGCGACGACATTGTGCGCATCGCCGTCTGCATGGCCTGATGAACAGCCGGTGGCTTTTGGAATGTCGTCGCCGCGGAATCCAGATAAATCATGGGCCGATCTCTTCTTTCTCTTCTCCACTCTGCCGGATCACCTTGAGCGGCTTGATCTGTGCATCCTGCAGCCGACGCACAGCTGCGGCATAGTGGTTCCCCCGCACTTCAAGTGTGTAGCCGCACCCGCGCCCCGTCAGCTCGACACCGGCACGAAGCACCCGTGCGCGGATCCCCGCGCGGTCGAGCGCCTTCATCATCTGCTGCGCATGCGTGACGGAACGGGCGACAAAAAGATAGCGTTCCATACTTCTCCCTCCTCACCGCATGATATGCGTCTGCGGCGGAAGCAGTGCGCGGCGTATGAGAACAAAAAAGAAAGACGCCGAAGCGTCTTTCTCGTACTGCTTATACTATGCCCGCGGGTGCGCCTTCTGGTAGATGTCCCGCAGCTGTTTTTTCACCACATGGGTATAGATCTGGGTCGAGGAAATATCCGCGTGACCCAGCATTTCCTGAATCGAGCGCAGATCTGCGCCGTTTTCCAGAAGATGCACAGCAAACGAGTGGCGCAGTGTGTGGGGCGTGATGTCCTTTTCAATCTGCGCCGTTTCCTGATAGTGCTTGACGATCTTCCAGAAGCCCTGCCGACTCATTCGTTCGCCATTCATATTGACAAAAAGTGCTGTCTCCTCCGGATCGGCCACAAGCTGCGGGCGGACGTCCCTAATGTAATCGCTCAGCGCCTTGACAGCGGTGGGATAAAGCGGGATGATGCGCTCCTTTCCCTTGCTCTCGCAGCGAATAAAGCCGGCAGAAAGGCTGCAATCGCTCTCGTCGAGCGCGATCAGCTCGCTCACGCGGATGCCGGTGGCATAAAGAAGCTCCAGCATCGCGTGGTCGCGGTAGCCCTTCGCATCCACGCACCGGGGCTGGTCGAGGAAAAGCTCGACCTCCTTGCCTGTGAGGATCTCCGGGAACTTCCGCTCGACCTTGACGGCGGCAACGCTTTTGGCCGGATTCGTCTTTACCTCGCCGCGCTCGAGCAGAAAAGTGTAGAACGACTTGATGGACGCAATAGCGCGCGTGACCGTGGCGGCGGATTTTCCCTTGCCGCTCATCCATGCGACATAGTCGCTGATCGTCGCGCTCTTCACGCGGCAGGGGTCGCTGATGCGCAGCGTGGAGAGATAACCGGTGAACTGCCGCAGGTCGCGCAGATAGGAGCTGAGCGTATTCTGCGAGGCCTGCTTTTCCTCCCGCAGATAATCTTCATAGCGTTTCAGATAATCAGCGGCCATATACGTTCACCCCCATCACGGCATTATGACAGCAGCGCAAGAAAATGCGGTACGAGCCACAATTCCAGCGCTGTGCCAAAAAATAAACACAAACACACGATCCCGAAGCGGGACCAATACGGTCTTCCGTAGACAACACTCTTCGCCCGCTTCCCACTGCCGAACGAGAGTGCGGCCAGAGCACGCGACGTTTCCAGAGCCGCCGCGCCAAGCAGCAGTGTGCATGGCAGGACGACGAGAAAACGCATGCCGAAGAGCGGAAGGAGAAAGAAAAAGCCGTCCATTCCCAGTCCGGAAGCAAAGCTGAAGAGCGCAAAGGAAAAGAAAAAGCCCTGCGCCGCGCACAGCGCCGGGATCAGCACAACGCCGATCGACGCAAACCCCAGCAGAAACACCAGAACGCTCGCGCGAAAAAAACACACAAGCGTTTTCAGCGCCATGTCGGCAGAAACCGCGCCGTCCGCATGCAGCGCAAGATAGCTCTCCACATACCGGCGCAGCTCTGCCCCCATCGTCTCAGCTGAGCGCGCGGAGACTCTCCAGCCAAGAAACACGCCGACGAGAAAAAAGAAAGCCAGCGCGATTACCGCCAGCGGTGCCTTGCGCAGAGAAACGCAGCGCAGATGTGTCGTCATTCGTCTTTGCTTCAATTCTGACCCCTCTCTTCCGGTACAAAGAATCGATCCGCCCGGTCAAAGAGAAGAACAAAATGCAACTATAAATATAGGTCATTTGTCCCTGTTTCGCAAGCAGATTTCCTCAATTTTCCGAATTTTGTCAATTATGTCAAAATATTATGTAAATAAAGTTATGTAAACCGCGCAAACTCAATGCAGGTCAAACAAGATATTGTACCGCGTTTTTTCACTGTTCACCACATCTGGAAACAGCACTTTTCTGCATCCGCAGCCCCCACCAGTACCCCATTTGTGCATTTTGATTAGAGTTTCATCCAGCTCACTTCGTCTATTTTTATGTTCACCGGCCAGCACTTTTCTTTTTTCGCCGTCTCCCCTTTCGTTCTTTTCTGCCGCGTCGAAGCACCGCAGGAGCCGTGCCGGCCAGTGCCGCCAGAATCAAGCGCAGTGCTTGGTGAAGTGAAAGCTCCATCTGTGTCAAAAAGCCAGCAGTCAGCACAACGGCGCTGAATGCCGCCGTGCAGCACAGCAGCAGTCGCACGTCAGCACATTTCCCGCCGGCGCAAGCTATCGTTCCAACCAACACAGCCAGCATCACACAAATCAGCGCAGCGCGGCCGGCCAGATGCTCTCCGACGCGTCCATTCACTGTCAGGTATGCCGCAAATGCAAGCAGTAGAAAATACGCGATCAGACTCACTGCTGCACCGCGCAGAATTGCCGGAAGCCAGTTTCGTCCCGCCGTTTCCTTTTCCATTTCCATCCCCCCGTCCGAATTGTTTGGAAAAGCCTATGCAGACGCAACGCGCTTTAGTCCAGAAAACGAAAAAGAGCGTCGGTCATCGGCCGACGCTCTTCGATAGCGAATGGATCTTTGATTTACTTGACTTCAGGATCGCAGGAGGGCTTTTCCTCCGCCGCAGGAGCTTCGGAGGAAGCTTTTTCCTCTACAGCAGACTTCTCCTCCATCTTGGGTTCAGCAGCCTTCTTGCCCTTCTGGGCCGCAGACCGCTCCATCGACTCGGTGGACTGGATCGCCCACTTGGTCACCTCAATGCGGACGCGGTCCTCACTCGTCTCAAAGACGACCGTTGCATCATTGATCTGCACGATGCGGCCAACCATACCGCCGATGGTGGTAATGCGCTCACCCTTCTTCAGGCTGCTACGCATCTGCTCTGCCTGCTTCTTGCGCTTGTTTTCCGGGCGAATGATGAGGAAATAAAATACCGCGATCATTGCGACAAGCAAAATCATCTGTTCCATATTCGATAAAGTTCCTTTCGTTTTTTACGCCATAACAGCATAAGCGTCATTATAGCGGAATCTATCCTAATGTGCAAGAGTTTTATTTGCGTTCAGCAAGGCGTGCGCTGTACTCTGTGCGGAAAGCCGCGAAATCCCCGGCATCCAGCGCATCGCGGATACGCTCCGCAAGCTTGTTATAAAAATACAGATTATGCATTACCGCAAGGCGCAGAGCCAGAATTTCATCCGCCTTAAAGAGATGGCGCAGATACGCGCGCGAAAAATTCCGGCAGGTTGGGCAATCACACCGCTCGTCGACCGGGCGTTCATCAAGCTTATACTTCTCGTTTTTCAGATTGATCGCACCGCTCCACGTGAAAAGCTTACCGTGGCGTGCGTTGCGTGCCGGCATCACACAGTCAAAAAAGTCCACGCCGCGCGCCACGCTCTCGATAATGTTCGACGGCGTGCCAACACCCATCAAGTAGCGCGGTTTGTCCTGCGGCATGTACGGTTCCACCGCGTCAATGATGTCGTACATCACCTGCGTCGGCTCGCCGACCGCAAGTCCGCCGATGGCGTAACCATCACAGTTGAGCTTTGCAATTTCTTTCATGTGCCAGATACGCAGATCCTCAAATGTCGCGCCTTGATTGATGCCGAAAAGCATCTGCTCCGGATTGACCGTATCCGGCAAGGAATTTAGCTTGTCATGTTCCGCCTTACAGCGTTCCAGCCAGCGCAGCGTCCGCTCACAGGAAGCCTTCGCATAAGGATACGTTGCCGGATTCTCCACACATTCATCAAACGCCATTGCAATGTCGCTGCCAAGGTTCGATTGGATGTGCATGCTCTCCTCAGGCCCCATAAAAATACGATGCCCATCAAGATGCGAAGCAAAAGTCACGCCTTCTTCCTTGATCTTGCGCAGCCCCGCAAGGGAAAACACTTGAAATCCGCCACTGTCCGTCAGAATTGGGCCGTCCCAGTGCATAAACTTATGAAGTCCACCAAGCGCGCGCACCACATCATCGCCCGGGCGGAGATGAAGGTGATAGGTGTTGCTCAACTCGATCTGGCAGCCAAGGTCTTTGAGGTCAAGCGCACTAACGCCGCCCTTGATAGCCGCCTGCGTGCCGACATTCATAAAAACAGGAGTCTGCACCTCGCCGCCGTGAGCGCAGCGGAACACGCCGCGCCGTGCCTTCCCCTCGTATTTGATCACTTTAAACATGTTTTGTTCCTCACGCATTTTTTGCATATGCAGAATATCAATTTGAGTATTCAATGCATATACATTGTATTTGCATTTCGCATTCCGTCTTCAGGAAATAAACATCGCATCGCCGAAGCTGAAAAAGCGGTATCTTTCACGCACAGCCTCATTGTACGCGTCCAAGATATGCTCCCGCCCCGCCAGCGCGCTCACCAGCATAATGAGCGTCGATTCCGGCAAATGAAAATTTGTGATAAGCGCGTCCATCACCTTGAACCGATAACCAGGATAAATGTAGATATTCGTCCAGCCGCCGGCCGCCGTCATAGTGCCGTCCTCCCCCGCCCAGCTTTCAAGCGTGCGGCAGGAGGTCGTCCCGACACAGATCACCCGCCCGCCGTTCGCCTTGGTCCGGTTGATCAGATCCGCCGTCTCCTGCGGAATAACACAGTATTCACTGTGCATATCGTGCTGCTCTATCTCATCCTCCTTGACCGGCCGGAAGGTTCCGAGGCCGACATGCAGCGTCACATAGCCGATGCCGACGTCCTTCGCTGCGATCTTCTTAAGCAGCTCCGGCGTAAAGTGCAGTCCGGCCGTCGGCGCTGCCGCCGAGCCGTTGACCTTGGAATACACGGTCTGGTAGCGCTCCTGATCCTGCAATTCTTCTTTGATATACGGCGGAAGCGGCATCTTACCGAGCCGTTCGAGCACCTCAAGGAAAATGCCGTCGTAATTGAAGCGCACAAGACGGTTGCCATCCGGCAGGACCTCGGCGATCTCCGCCGTCAGCGCACCATTTCCGAAGCTCACCCGTGCACCCTGACGCAGATGCTTGCCCGGACGCACCAAACACTCCCACACCTTGTCGCCCTTGTCTTGAAGAAGCAGTACCTCGCAGGCACCGCCGCCCGGAAGGCGCTGTCCAAGCAGTCGGGCCGGCAGGACGCGGGAATTGTTCAGGATCAGGCAGTCGCCCGCTCTGAGGAAATCCGGCAGCTCATAAAAATGATGATGCGAGATCACACCGGTCGACTTATCCAGACACATCAGGCGCGAGGCGTCGCGCCTGTCAAGCGGCGTCTGTGCGATCAGCTCCGGTGGAAGATCATAATAAAAATCACTGGTTTTCATGCTTATCGTCTCTTTCCGCATCAGCTCAGCGCGATGCCCGTATAGTAGAAGTTCAAAATATCACGGTAGGTATAACCCTGCTCCGCCATGGCAAAGGCACCCCACTGGCTCATGCCGACATTGTGTCCCCAGCCCGAACCGGAGAAGGTGAAGGTGCCGCTCGTATTCGTGCTCTCACGTGCAAGCTGCTCTACACCGCCCGAGGTGATGACATAGGTGTCCTTGGCCGTACTGCCGTTTGCGCTCACCTCACCGCCGCCTGAGATCGTATAAAGGCCGCCCGCACCGGTGACTGCGGTCGAAGCATCGTTGATATAATAGGTTCCCGCGTCGCCGCCGGTCACTGTATAGTGCATGCTGCGTACATTCACATGATCATAAACGCCGTTGAGCAGCGTCCGGCACTTTTCGCGCTGCGCGGTATAGCTTCCCTTCGTTCCCTCAAAGGTCAGCGCAATAACGTTGCCCGTGTCGCTGTACTGGGAAACATAAACGTTTTTCACCGTACCGATATCGGCCTTCGCCTCAGACTGAAGGATCGTCCGCAGCTCATCGCCGGTCACAGTGAACGACCAGTAATACTTGGAAAAGCGCCATGCGACGCTTTCCTCGTAAGGATCAAGCTTGCCTTGCAGATAGGGGACATCTGTCCCCCATACATTCTTGCAGCTCTCACTTGCGCCGCCGTTGCAGGAGTAATACACCGCGTTGGTAACAAGCGCGCCGTCATAGTAAATGTAAACGCCGCGCGTTTCTTCCGCCGCCGCGTCGGAATACTCATTGGAGAGCGACGCACCGCGGTAGGCCTGACAGTCCACTGTCGAGCAGACATCAAAGCCCGAGCTGCGATGGCGCGTCTGTGCCGCAGCGTAGGTGCGCGCGCAGACCGTCTGCGCCTTGAGCGCCTCGAGCGGCCAGTCGTTCGACATTTCCGCTGCGATGACGCACTTGACGTAATCCTCGATATTCAACACATTGATGACATTCAGATACCCGCCCGTTGTGCGCGGATACTCAAATCCGCCGTAATACCGATAGCCAGCAAACCATGTCATTGTCTGCTCGTCCTGCACAGAGCGCGGCAGGATACCAAGACTGCGAAGCCCCGAGCAGTCGAACTCAAACAGGATCGTGTCCGTGCCTGTCACAGACACCGTCACGCCTGTGCTGCTGGGCGTAACGATCTGCGCGCCGTAGTCGAGCACATCCGTCTGCGCCATCACGCCGGCGGACTCGTCGTAGCTTGCATGGTTGCCGATGCGAACACGGTATTCGCCGTCAATGTAAGCGACGAATGCCTTTTTATACTGCGCAGCGACGGCCTTCGCCTCCTCATAGCTGCCAAACGCAGTCATCAGCTCAATATGATAGCCGCCGAGAACTGTGCTGTAATTCGCCGGCCTTGTTTCATAGCACACATCGCCGGAAACATAGGCGTTGCCGTCTACGGTGACGGTCACCTTCTGCTCGTCCGTCTGCGCCAGCGGAACAAAGCTTCGGTCTGCATCGTAATATCCGAACGTGTAGCCCGAACCGCTGAGCACATCGTTGTAGTTTTGCAGCCGCGCGGTAAAAAGC
The DNA here is from genome assembly GCA_037419475.1 of bacterium. Taxonomy (GTDB): domain Bacteria; phylum Bacillota; class Clostridia; order Oscillospirales; family Oscillospiraceae; genus Hominicoprocola. Next base: position 7,903 of record JAXYYF010000103.1, on the reverse strand, counting down.
GCGCCCGATCCGTATTTTAAGCCGACCTTGAGCATATCATTCTCCATCGCCTGTGCGCTGACGCAGAATACGCAGAGCACGGCGAGGCTCAGTACGGCGGTTTTCAGAAATCGCTTCATCGGTGTCCTCCATTGGTCACAATTCCCTAATCTGTTACATTATAGAATAGAATCCGATTTCTTTCAAGGAAAACCGTCATCTTTTCCCAGACAATATTTCCCATTCCAATCCCGAAAGGAGCTCACTGTCCATGCCATCTCCCCTCTTCCGCGGCTCCGGAGCCGCGCTCGTCACACCGATGACGCCGACCGGCGTCGATTTTCCCGCTTTGGAGCGTCTGATCGAATGGCACATTGCCGCCGGAACGGACGCGCTGATCGTCTGCGCAACAACCGGTGAAGGCCCGACTCTGACCTACGAAGAACGTGCCAAGATCATCAGAACATGCATCAGGCGTGTCAATGGGCGCATCCCTGTGATCGTCGGAACCGGTTCGAACAACACCGCGTCCGCTGTAGCGCTCTCACGTGAAGCATGCACCGAAGGTGCGGACGGCGTGCTTGTCGTCACGCCCTATTACAACAAGGCCACCCAGCGCGGCCTTGTGCGTCACTTCACCGCAGTCGCCGACGCGATCGACCGCCCGCTCATCATCTACAATGTGCCCTCCCGCACCGGCGTATGCTGCACGGCGGATACATACCGTCTTCTTGCGCAGCACCCGAACATCGTCGGCGTCAAGGAAGCCTCCGGCGACTTCGCACTCATCCAGGATACGCGTAATCTTTGCGGCGACGGTTTTGCCGTCTGGTCAGGCAATGACGAAGACACGGCAGCCGTTTGCATGCTCGGCGGTGCGGGCGTAATCTCGGTCGCGGCCAATCTTGTGCCGCGCGAAATGCACACCCTGACAGAGCTTTGCTTTGCCGACCGCTTTCTTGAGGCTGGACGCGAGCAGCTGCGGCTCTCGCCGCTCATCCGCGCGCTTTTCTGCGAGGTCAATCCCATCCCCATCAAAACAGCGATGGCCCGCGCAGGGCTTTGCAGCAGCACGCTTCGCCTTCCGCTTTGCGAAATGAGCGAAGCAAACCAAAAGCGTCTTTTCGGGGCAATGGATGTTTACGGCGTCAGCGTATAAAAAAGGACGGCTTTAAGCCGTCCTTTTTTATACGTTCTTCTGCCGGTCATTATTTTGCCGGTCCGATCTTCACATCGCCGAGAATCACAGCGCCCTCGGACACCTCGATCATCCCGGCCGTCACACCGCCGTTGATCACAGCATTTTCCTGCATTGTGAGCACACCGGAAGCGGCAACATTGCCCTTGATCAGGCCGTTGAGCGTAAAATCACCCGTGCGGATGTCTCCCTCGACCGTCGAATACTCGTCTACGAGCAAGCTTTCCTTCGCCGAAACATTTCCCTTAACAAAAATGTTTTCCAGAACGATATTCCTGCCCTCAACATCGCCCTCGATTCGTCCCGAAAGCGTCAGATCCCCCTGACCGACAATGCCGCCATGGATCTCACCGTAAAGCGCCAGATCGTCATCCGTGCGGACAGAGCCTTCAATCACGGTTCCGGAGCCGATCCGCGTGGCCTGAGAGGCCTTTGCCGCAGACCGCGCGCCATCCGCGCGGAAACGTCGAATTTCGACCGGCTGACGCTCTGTCTTCGGCGCTACCGCCGCCTTTTTCGGTTCGTTCGCCTGCGCTTCCTCACCCGCCAGTTCGCGTGCCGCCTGCATCAGATTTTCCTTTAGACTCATGGGCCTCTCCTCTCTTTTCTCCTTCAGGCTTTTTTCAAACTATAGCACAGCCGACCCATGCGGTCAATCCCCTTCCGCCGCTTTATCAAACTGTCAGCGCCGCTTTTCAAGCAGCGCCACCGCATGCGCAGCAATGCCAAGCCCCTCGCCGGTGAAGCCAAGCCCCTCTTCCGTTGTTGCTTTGACGCTTACGCAGTCAACACTCAATCCGAGAGCGCATGCAATATTTTCCCGCATCCGCTCGCGGTACGGCGCAAGCTTCGGAGCCTGTGCCAACACCGTCGCGTCAAGGTTGACGACGGCAAATCCGTTCTCCGCCAGCACTTCACCCACGCGGCGCAGAAGAAGGATGCTCGAGATGCCCCGGTATGCTTCGTCCGAATCCGGAAAAAGCTTGCCAATGTCCCCCAGCGCAGCCGCGCCGAGCATGGCATCCATGACTGCGTGTGTCAAAACATCCGCATCGCTGTGTCCCAGCAGGCCCTTTTCATATGGGATCTCCACACCGCCGAGGATCAGTGCCCTGCCCTCGCACAGGCGATGCACATCATAGCCGTGACCAATGCGCAGATTTGTCATCGTTTTCTCCTCTCACAAAAGAACGCGGGAAACATCTCATTCCCCGCGTCGATCAAGAATCGCTTCCGCCACGATCAGATCAAACGGCGTAGTGATCTTGAAATTTTCTTCCAATCCATCTGTTAAGTATATTTCCTTGCCAAACCGCTCTACTGCAGAACAATCATCGGTGATTTGTGCGCCATCTGCCAGCGCAGACTGAAGCGCCGCCTTAAGCAGGCCCGCATCGAATACCTGCGGCGTCTGCACCGCGAAAAGCGCGGCACGGTTCGGCGTCTGCTGCACGACATGGTTCTGCGCAACCTTGATGGTATCCTTTACCGGCACCGCCGGTGCAGCCGCAGAGCAAAGAGCAGCACGCTGTACGACCTCGTCGATCAGCTCCGGCGTGACCAGTGGACGTGCGCCATCCTGTACCGCAATAAGCTTCGCCTCCGCATTCGCCTCAAGTGCCGCGCGCAGCACGGACTCCGTCCGCGTTGCACCGCCGACAACGATCTTCACAGGCTTCTGAAGGCCGTAGGTCCTGCACAGCTCCGCATAAATCATCAGATCGCTCTCCCGCGCGGCAATTACGATCTCGTCAATGCTCTCGGCATGCTCCACAGCCAGAAGCGTCCGTGCAAGCACCGGGATCCCGGCAAGCGGCATCAGAAGCTTATTCTCCTCGCCATAGCGGCGTGAGCTGCCGGCCGCAGCGACGACCGCAGCGCAGAATGGACGAGATAAACGGCTCTTATCCATCAGAGTTCGAAAGAAGCCTTTCATGCACTCTCCCCCGCCGCCATCGCAGCATTGACGCGCGACTCCGCGTCCGAATATGCAACATCCTCCGACAAAACGACCTCTGAAATCAGGATCTGCTTGGCATTGTGGAGCATCTTGCGCTCTCCGGTGGAAAGCCCGCGCTCTCCGTCCCGGTGCATCAGTGCCTTGATGACCGAGGAGACTTCCAACAAATCACCGCTTTTGATACGCTCCATATTTTCGCGGTAGCGGTGGTTCCAGTTTGTTGTCATATCAACGCTCAGATTCGGAATCGCTGCAAGAACGCGCTCGATCTCCTCCGCCGACGAAACCGCGCGGATACCGATCATCTCGCTGTTTTCCGTCGGGATCTTGAGCGTCAGGCCGGAAACAGGCATCCGAAAAACATAAAACTGAACAAGGTCATGGCCGATCTTTTCCTCAACAATACTGTCGATCACACCGGCACCGTGCATCGGGTGCACGATCTTATCCCCTACACCAAACATGATACCCACTTCCTTCCTCCTGTCATAAATACACATGTCCAACTGAAAAAATCCATCAAATCTCAGTTTTTCAACATTTATATTATAGCGCAATTTCAAATTCTTTTCAAGCATTTTCTGCTTTCTTTGAAGAACTTTCATAAGAAAAACCACACAGATGGCATAAAAAGAGACGGCTCGAAAAAGCCGTCTCTTTTGGTATAAAACAGAACCTTTACTTGTTGCTTCTGCGCCAAATGTGCATCTTTTCCGCGTCAGCGATCAGCTGCTCGCGGAAGTCGGGATGCGCAATGCCGATCAGCGCCTCGGCGCGCTGCCATGTGGACAGGCCCTTGAGATTGACCATGCCGTACTCCGTGACGATGTAATGCGTGCAGGAGCGCGGGTCGGTGCAGATGGAACCGGGCGTGAGCGTGGGGACAATACGGCTCTTAACGCTGCCATCCTTTCCAGTCACTGTGGAGGACATGCAGATAAAGCTCTTGCCGCCCTTGGAGAGATATGCGCCCATGGCAAAGTCGAGCTGGCCGCCGGTGCCGGAGATATGCTTGATGCCGGCGGACTCGGCATTGACCTGACCGAAGAGGTCGCAGTCAATGGCATTGTTGATGGAGATGAAGTTATCGATCTGCGCAATGACATGAACATCGTTCGTATAGTCGACGGGCGCGCCCATGACCTCGGGATTGCGATCCATATAATCGTAGAGCTTCTGCGTACCGGCAGCAAAGGCAAAAACCTGACGGCCCTTGTCAAGCTTTTTGTGACGGCCGGTGATCTTGCCGGCCAGCGCCATATCAACGAAGCCATCGACATACATTTCCGTATGAACAGAGAGATCCTTCAGGTCGGACTGCGCGATCATCGAGCCGATGGTGTTGGGCATGCCGCCGATGCCGAGCTGGAGACAGGCGCCGTTCGGGATCTCGGGCACAACAAGATTTGCCACGGCCTTGTCGACCTCGGTCGGCGCACCGCCCGCGCCGAGCTGGGCCACCGGCGGGTTCTCACCCTCGACGACCATGTCCACGTCGGCAATATTGATCTCGCAGCCGGTCAGGCCATAGACCCACGGAAGGTTTTCATTGACCTCGACAATGACCGTCTTTGCACTCTCGAGCATATCGGCCAGATGTGAGGACGCAAGCGCATAGCTGAAGTTGCCATGCTTGTCCATCGGCGTGACCTGGATCATAGCGACGTCCACCGTCGCGTTGCCGTCACGGTAGAAGCGCGGCAGCTCGCTGTAGCGCATGGGGATAAAATAACCCATGCCCTTGGAGATGATCTTGCGGTCGATGCCGCTGCAGTGCCAGGAGTTCCAAGTGAAGTGCTCACCGGCATCCTCGGCCTTGCAGATCTCGGGCATCCACATCGTCACACCGCCGCGCACCTTGACGTCCTTGAGCTCGCTCTGGCGGGCAGCAAGCGCCTTATCGAGCGTATAGGGATGGTTCGTGCACCAGCCGTAATCCACCCAGTCGCCGCTTTTGACGACCTTGACCGCCTCAACGGCGCTGGTCAGCTTCTTTTGATAGAGTTCCTGAACATTCATGTTGCTTTCCTCCTGAGATATGGTAAGGATCTCTTGTTAAAACTTTGTCAACTTGAGATAGTTTACCACACTCTTTCCCGCTTGAAAAGCCCTTTTTTGAAAAAGGGCGCGCAAAATCGCCGCACACCGGCCCTTGACAGCCACAGCTGTTTCCAGTAAGATAATCAGACATTCTCGCGCCGCGCGTAAGGTGCGGTCTTTTTTTGATCGGAGAGGTATCAGATGGAGACGAAGGACAATTCTTTTCTGAGCGGCGCAATCCTGCCGTCGCTTTTAAAATTTTCAATCCCCGTGCTGCTTGCACTGATGCTTCAGGCGCTCTGCGTTGCCGTCCACCTCTGGGAAGTCGGCAAATTTGCCACGACGGGAGACATTTCCGCCGTTGCGACCGGCAGTCAGGCCATGTGCATCATCACCGGTCTCATCACGGGGCTTGCCATGGGGACGACGGTGCTGCTCGGAATGCGCATCGGCAGCCAGGATGCCGCCGGAGCCGCTGAGGTGGTCGGAAACAGCATCTGGATTTTCATTACGCTCGGCATTCTGCTGACGGCTGGCACCATAATCGCCGCTCCGTGGCTCGCCACGGTCACCAACGCGCCGCCGGAGGCCTTTTCGCAGACCGTCCGCTATATCCGCATCTGCGGCGGCGGGAGCCTGTTCATCGTGGCCTACAACGTCATCAGCGCCATTTTTCGCGGTCTCGGGGACTCCCGTTCTCCCCTGCTCTTCGTCCTCATCGCCTGCGTGACCAACATCATCGGAGATGTGCTCCTCATTGACCTCTGCCAGCTTGGCGCGGCAGGTGCGGCGATCGCCACCGTGGCAGCGCAGGCGGTCAGTGTGCTGCTTTCGCTCCTTTTGATCCGCAGGCACGGCCTGTCCTTTCCTTTTACTGCAAAGCATGTTCGTCTATGCCGGGAGACCGGCTGGAAAATTCTGCGGCTCGGCGCGCCCATCGCGCTGCAAAGTGTCTGCAACGAGATCTCCTTCCTGATCCTCATCGGCTTCGTCAACGCACTCGGCGCCGTTGCGTCCGCAGGTGTCGGTATCGCGGAAAAGCTGGTGATGTTCATTCTGCTCATCCCCATGTCCTACATGCAGTCGATCTCCGCCTTTGTTGCGCAGAACGTTGGGGCCGGACAACTCGCGCGGGCCAAACGCTCCATGTGGCTCGGCATGGCAACGGCTGCTGCACTTGGCGGCGTGATTGCCTGTATTACCTTCTTCCACGGTGATCTGCTCGCTACGCTGTTCGTCAAAAGCAGCGAAGTGGAAGTCATCGCTGCGGCGGCGGAGTTCCTCAAGGCAACCTCTATCGAGTGCTTCCTGCTCTCCATCGCCTATTGCTTCACCGGTTATTTCAACGGTGTCGGCCGCACGACCTTTGTCATGATGCAGGGATTGCTCTCGACCTTTCTCGTGCGCATTCCATGGGCGTGGTACGCCAGCAGCCGTCCGCAGCCACGGCTCTTTCAGATCGGCCTGTCCGCCGCATTTGCCGCGCTTTCCGTCCTGCTTCTCTGTGTCGGATACTATCTTTACCGCAGCCGCAAAGACATCCTTTCAGGCTGATGGCCGCTGTGCCATCCGTACTTCATTTTCAATATGAAAAGCCTCATCCGAGCTTCGGATGGGGCTTTCATTGTTTTCTTGGCGCAGAAAGAGCGGATTACTCCTCGACCGGAGCGCTCTCTTCAACGGGGGTGAGGATGGCACGAATGCTCAGGGAGATCTTCTTCTTATCCTCGTCAACTGCAATGATCTTCGCGTCGACCTTATCGCCCTCAGCCAGAACGTCGGAGGGCTTGTCGATGCGGCGATCTGCGATCTGGGAAATATGGATCAGGCCGTCCACGCCGGGAACGACCTCGGCAAACGCACCGAAGGTCATCAGCTTGACGATGCGGACGTTGGCGATGTCGCCGACCTTATAGGTGTTCATGAACACATCCCAGGGATTCTGGGTGCGATCCTTCACGCCGAGGGAAATCTTGCGCTTCTCGGGATCGAAAGAGATAACATACACGTCGAGATGATCGCCGATAGAGACGACCTCGGCGGGATTCTTGATACGGCTCCAGCTCAACTCGGAGATGTGAACCATGCCGTCCACGCCGCCGATGTCAACAAACACGCCGTAGCTGGTCATGGACTTGACCACGCCGTCATAGTGCTTGCCAACTTCAATGTTGGCCCAGATCTCGGCCTGCGCAGCAGCGCGCTCCTCGTTCTGGACGGCCTTGATGGAGCCGACAACACGGCGGCGGGCACGGTTGACCTCGGTAATGCGGAGCTTCACACGCTGCTTGATCATCTGGCTCAAGTCGCTGTCCTTGGGCATACCGCTCTGAGAGGCGGGCACAAACACGCGCACACCCTTGACGGAGACGACGATGCCGCCCTTGTTCTCTTCGGTGACAATGCCCTCGAGAACGGTTTTGTTCTCAACGGCATTTTCAATATCTTCCCACACCTTGACAGCGTCAAGACGCTTCTTGGAAAGGGTAGCGTAGCCTTCCACGTCGTTCACGCGGACGATGTAGGTCTCGATCTCATCGCCGACATGGACAATGTCCTCGACCTTGGCGTCTGGATCGTTGCTCAGCTCACTGACGGGAATGTAGCCCGCCTGCTTACAGCCAAGGTCGACCTGAATCTCGGTCGTACCGATGGCCGTGACGATACCGGACACCTTATCTCCTGTATTTAAAGTCTTAAAAGATTTGTCGAGCATTTCTTCGAAG
>JAXYYF010000102.1:0-70288 GCA_037419475.1 bacterium | reverse complement strand
ATGAAGCCCTCCGGGGAACCGTTAAGGAGGTCATCACACAGGTCAGCCGCAGTAAGAAATGGGAGTCCAAGCCGGTGCTTGGCGAGGACGGAAATCCCATGCTCAACGCAAAAGGGAAAAAGATTTTGAAGTCATCCTACAGTGTGTTGCAGGATGACTTTTTCAATTTCATGCGAAACGCCGGTTATACCGATGTGGAGCGTGGAGAACGTGGAAGCACCGAGGAACATCTGACTGTGACCCAGTTCAAGGTGCAGGCAGAACAGCAGCGGCTGGAAGCTGTGACCGGGCAGGTGGCACAGGCAGAACAGAATTTGGAGGATGCCAAAGCTGCCACAGCAAAACAGAAAAAGAAACTGGAATCTTTGCAAAAGGAAACCAAGGCGGCAAAGACCATTGCGCTGACAGTGCAGGACATTGAAGTAATGGGCAAAAAAGCCACATTCGGAAACAATATCACGCTGACACCGGATGAATGCGACACACTCAAACGCTATGCGGTCAATGGCATTATCGCCAATGCTGACAACAAGCGTCTGAAAGAAAAACTGGCTTCCGCAGAAAAGACGGTTTCCATCTGGAAGCAGCGGTATGAAGCGGTAAACGAAAAATATATGGAACTCAAACAGAAAGCCCAACCCTTTCTGGATGCACTGGAAATCGCATCCGAAAAGGTTCGGGCTTTTATCAATTCTATCCTCATCAGAGGAAAGCAAACACAGGAACACGAACACCCTGCCCGGAAGCGTGGACAGGATATGGAACTTTGATGGAGGAATCGCCTATTGAAGAAATATTATGAGGAAGCGAAATATAATGCGGCATTTGACCGCTGTGTGGATGTTATGAGCCAGATGCTCCAGAAATATGGACATCAGGTTTTGGATAAATTGGAACAGGACGCACCGCAGGGAGTGGAGCATTCCGAGGAAAGTAATCAAGCGCAGCTTCTGACGGATAAGGCTGCATAAAATTTGCAATTTACACGTTGCGTATTCGCTATGGCTATGCTATAATGATTACGCAACGTGTATTTTTTTGCTTTTGTGGAGAAAAGACGGATGGATTGTAAAAACAGAATTATAAAGTTGCGTGAAAGCACAGGACTGAATCGGAAAGATTTTTGCAAGCTCGTCCATATTCCTTACCGGACTATGACTGAATGGGAATTGGACAACCGCCATGCACCGGATTATGTGCTGTGGCTTTTGGAGTATTATATCCGCAACGAGGGACTTATGGTAAAAGGAAGGAATGAGGGAGGTGGAGATTCTGAAAAAGAAACAACTTAAATGCTATCTTTATACAAGAGTGTCCACCTCGATGCAGGTTGACGGATACAGCTTGGATGCCCAGCGTGACAAGCTGCGGAAGTATGCGGCATACGAGGATATGATCGTTGCCGGGGAGTATTCTGACGAGGGCTTTTCCGGAAAGAACATTCAAGGGCGGCAGGAGTTTCAACGGATGCTGAATGACATCCAGGACGGCAAAGATGATGTTTCTTATGTGTTGGTCTTTAAGCTGTCCCGATTTGGCAGAAATGCAGCGGACGTTCTGAATTCTTTGCAACTCATGCAGGATTTCGGTGTCAATCTGATCTGCGTGGAGGATGGCATTGACAGCTCCAAGGATGCAGGAAAGCTGATGATCTCTGTGCTGTCTGCGGTGGCAGAGATTGAGCGAGAAAATATCCGCACACAGACAATGGCAGGACGGGAGCAAAAGGCTCGTGAAGGCAAATGGAACGGCGGTTTCGCTCCCTATGGATACAAACTGGAAAACGGAAACCTTGTCATTGCAGAGGATGAAGTGGAAGTTATCCGAGTAATCTATGATCGTTATATTCATACAAACGAGGGTGTTGCAGGAGTTGCAAAATATCTGAACCGCAATGGTTATGTAAAGAAACTAAGACAGAATAATACCATTCCGGGATTTTCAAGAGATTTTGTGAAAAATGTATTGTACAATCCTGTTTATATGGGAAAGATTGCTTACGGCAGACGAAGAACAGAAAAGAAACAGGGTACAAGAAACGAGATGCACGTGGTTGAGCAGTCGGAGTTCCCGGTTTATGAAGGACAACACGAAGCTATCATTTCCGAAGAGGATTGGTATCTGGCACAGGAAAAGCGCAAGATCAATTCCTTTAAGCGGGAAAAGGTCAACAATCCAGACCACGCACACATCCTGTCCGGTATCTTGAAATGCCCATGCTGCGGAAAGAGTATGTACGGCAATATCGCCAAGGCGCACAGCAAGGACAAGAAAACACGGTATTATTACTACTGCAAAAATACGGTAACACCTACCGGGCATGAGTGCAGTTTCCGTCTGAATATCGAGCAGACGGAAATCAACAAATTTGTGGCGAAGGTTATCTCCGCTATGGTCAACAATCCACGGTTTGTAGAAGCGATTCAGGCGAAAATCGGAACAGCAGTTGATACAGAAGATATGGAACGGCAGATTGCTGTCCTACAAGGGCGGCTAAAGCAAGCCTTTGGAACGAAAAGCCGCTTGGAGCGTCAGATGGATACCTTGGACATCAATGATGCCCACTATGACAGAAAAATTTTGGATTTGCAGCGCCGATATGATGAACAGTATGACACGATAGAGGAAATCGAAGTTCAGATTGGCGAATTGCAAAGTCAGATCCGCAGCATCCAGCAGGAGAAGATTTCCGGAGACAATATCTATCGCTTGTTGCTGGCATTTGATGAAGTCTACCATTCCGCAACGGAAGCGGAGCAGAAGGAGTTTATGAAGGCCTTTATCGAGCGAATTGAGATGTTCCCGGAGAAAAGGAAAGACGGAAGCTGGATAAAGAAGATCGTATTCAATTTTCCTGTGCCTGTTGATGGTGAGGAAGTGAAAGAACTTCCCTTGGAAACTGAAACAACTGTCGAGTGCGTAGTATTGCTGTCAAAAGTACAGAAGTAAATCGTGTAAATAGACTTAAAATAAAGTGTTTCCGGGTATTCGGACAACCTTTTGTGGGTTGCCTGGATACTCGGATTTTTGCTTTTTGAGAACAAATCAACCGCCGAAATCAGAGGTCGAGTTGACAGGTTGAAAATGAGCAAGGTTGAGTCGACAAGATGATTTTGTGTAGGGTTGAGTAGATGGGTTTGATAATTCACTTGAATTATGGTTATTAATATACAAATCATAATTACAGAATTGAGATTGCTGTTACTCATTATAGAGACTTGTGGTGTGGCTTATTGTACCGGTCTTGGTAACATAATGAACAGACGTTTTACATCGTTTGATTTTATTGCGGATGAAGTATCATTTGAGCAGATTGGCAAAGGCCGCTCCGGCTCAGTCTGCCAGTTGAACACCCACAAAAAATAACCGAAGAAAAACAAATTTTCTCCGGGTGTGGTTGGTACACCCATTTTTTCAAAAAAGTTGTCCACAGCCTTGATGGGTAAGAAAAAGCAGACCCTTTCCGTTTCGGGAAAGAGTCTGCGATTTCCTTTTGGGGTTATTTAACAGCCCCTTTTCACAATGTCTTGCTCTTATTCGGCCCTGGGAGCCTCCGCAGCCTTTGCGGCAGCGGCAGCCTCGGCAGCCGCCTTGGCAGCGGCAGCTTTCTTCTCAGCCATGGCCTTCTGGGCAGCCTTGAATTTTTCCTTCTCCTCGGGAGTGGGGATCGGTTCGATGGCATTCTTCGGGCATGCCTTGGCGCACATGGTGCAGTTGCGGCACTTGGTGTAGTCGATCACGGCCACATTGTTGACAACATGGATCGCGTCAAACTTACAGGTACGCTCGCACATACCGCAGGCGATGCAGGAGTTGGCGCAGACCTTGGTGACGGCCGGGCCCTTGTTCTTGTTGGCGCAGTTGACGAAGACCTTCTGCTTGTAGGGAACCTCGACGATCAGCTTGCGCGGGCAGGCCTCGCGGCACGCACCGCAGTTGGTGCACTTTTCCTTGTCGACCTCGGCAACGCCCTTGTCGTTGATGTGCAGGGCGTCGAACTGGCAGGCAGCGACGCAAGAGCCAAAGCCCATGCAGCCGAAGGAGCAGGCGGTCGGGCCGCCGGCGACCTTGAGCGCGCCGACACAGTCGGAAATGCCGACATACTGGAAGTTCTTGACGGACGCCTCACCGCCGTTGCAGATGACGTGAGCGACCATCTTCTCGCCGCTGGGCGCTTCCATGCCCATGATCGCGGCGATCTTGGCGGCGCCCTCCGCGCCGGCGGGCGCACAGGCGGTAACGGGAGCCTTGCCGGCAAGGATCGCTTCCGCGCAGCCGGCACAGCCGGGGTAGCCGCATCCGCCGCAGTTCGCGCCGGCGAGGCACTCCTGAATCTTGGGCAGACGCTCATCGACCTTGACCTCAAACACCTTGGCCGCAACGGACAGGATCAGGCCGAAGACAATGGCGATCACGCCCAAAACGAGAACAGCAAAAATAATATTTTCCATACCAAACCCCTCCTTACACGGGCCAGACCTGCAGGCCGGAGAAGCCCATAAACGCAAGGGCGATCAAACCGGCAGTGATCAGCGCGATGGGGAAGCCCTCAAAGCACTTGGGATAGTCGGCGAACTGCACGCGCTCGCGGATGGTGGAGAACAGGTAGATCGCCAGCAGGAAGCCAAGACCGCCGGTAACGCCGTAAATCACGGAGGCGATGAAGCTGTAGTCGTTCTGCACATTGAGCAGCACCACGCCGAGCACGGCGCAGTTAGTGGTGATCAGGGGCAGATACACGCCCAGCGCGGTATAAAGAGACGGCATGGACTTCTTGAGGAACATTTCGATAAACTGCACGAGACCGGCGATAACAAGGATGAACGCAACGGTCTGCATGTAGCCGAGATCCAGCGCGACAAGGATCTTGTTCACGCCGAAGCAGACGGCGGAGGCAATGCCCATAACGAACGTGACCGCGAGACCCATGCCGATGGCGGTATCGCTCTTCTTGGAAACGCCGAGGAACGGGCAGATGCCGAGGAACTGCGCGAAGATAAAGTTATTGGTCAGGATCGCGCCGAGGGAAATAGCAAGCAGCGACGTGATACTCATTTATTTGCCCTCCTTTTCGTTCTTTTCAGCAGCCTTCTTCTCGCTCTTGGCGAGCGCCCACTGCATGACGGCGATCAGCGTGCCAAGGCACAGGAAGCCGCCGACAGGCAGCACCAGCATCAGAGCCGGCGTATAGGATTTCGGCATGACCTGAATCCCCATCAGGGTGCCTGCGCCGAGCAGCTCACGCACCGTACACATGATGACGAGAACCACCGTATAGCCGATGCCCTGACAGATGCCGTCTACTGCGGAGGCGGCGACGGAATTCTTGCTGGCAAAGGCCTCGGCGCGGCCGAGCACGATGCAGTTCACGACGATCAGCGGAATGAACACGCCAAGGCTCTTGGCAATGTCCGGGAAAAATGCCTGAAGGCACAGGTCGACGATGGTGACGAAGCCTGCGATAACGACGATGTAGCAGGCGATACGCACCTCACCGGGGATGATCTTGCGCAGAAGAGAAATAAAGATATTGGAAAGCGTCAGGATGATCATAACGGAGACGCCCATACCGATACCGTTGGAGATGCTGGTGGTGATGGCCATGGTGGAACACATGCCGAGAACCTGCACCAGAACGGGGTTTTGATAAATAAGGCCGTCCTTGAGCTGTTTCTTAAAATTCATTGATCTCGTCCCCCTTTCCTTAACCCATGACTTCCGCGGCAGCCAGAGCGGCATTCGCGCCCTTGGTGATGCCCTTGGTGGTCACGGTGGCGCCGGAAACGGCGTCGATATTTGTCTTGACAACGAGCGAACCAGCGCCGGTCTTGCCGATGAACTGATCGAGCGCGCCGGTGCCGGCGGTGGTGGGATCGTTGGCGATGACCTTAGTGCCGATACCGCTCGTTTCAGAAGCGTCGACCACGGAGATGCCGGTGATGGCACCATCCGCGTCCACGCCGACGATCATTTCAATGTCGCCCTGCGAGCCGCCGGCGACGATCTTGAACGCATAGCCAGCGTTCTCGCCGTTCACAACAACCTGATAGGCTTCGGTGAGCTTGCCGCTCTGCTCCTTGGCGGCGTCAATAGCCGCCTGCGGGATCTCCTCGATGACGGGGAACTCGCAGTCAGGCGAGCTAACGACCGCCGCGAGAGCGACCTCGGTGTTCGCCTTGTTGATGGCTGCGATCTTATCCTCGGTGAGCGCATTGGTCGCGCCGAGCAGCGCCGCGACGACCAGAGAAATGGCGGTCAGCGTGCCGGCGACCTTGAGAATGAATTTACCTTCGATCTTCATTATTTTGCCGCCTCCTTCTTGGCTTTCTTGTCAACGCCGAAGCGGGTGGGCTTGGTGTATTTGTCGATGATCCAGGTGCAGCAGTTCATGATCAGGATGGAGTAGCACACGCCCTCGGGATAGGAGCCGAAGTAGCGGATGAACACCGTGATCAGGCCGCAGCCGAGACCGAAGATGAGCTGGCCCTTCTTGGTGACAGGGGAGGTCACATAGTCGGTCGCCATGAAGAAGGCACCGAGGAACAGACCGCCGCCGAGCACGTTGTAGAGCATGAAGGTCATGGGGTCGTTGCCGCGCGGGAACAGGAAGGTGACGACCGCGACGGTGGCGATGTAGGCGACCGGAGTCTGCCAGGAGATGACCTTGCGGACGATGAGGTAAACGCCGCCGATGAGCAGCATCAGCGCGGAGACCTCACCGGCGGAACCGCTGATGAAGCCGATGGCCATATCCTTGATGGGATAGGCGGCGGTCAGCGCCTCCATGTCGCCGGCCTTGAGCAGAGCCATCGGGGTCGCGCCGGTGGCGGCGTCGACCTTGCTCCAGCTGGTCATGGCGGAGGCGTAGCACGCGACGAGCGCGGCACGCGCGGCGAGCGCGGGGTTGAGGAAGTTCTTGCCCAGGCCGCCGTAGAGCTGCTTGACGACGAAGATGGCGAAGAAGTTGCCGACCACGAGCATCCACACGGGAAGCTCCGGCGGGCAGACCATGCTCAGCAGCAGGCCCGTGACGGCGGCGGACAGGTCGCCGATCATCTGGGGCTTGTGCAGCAGCTTGCGGTAGAGCCACTCAAAGAAGATGGCGGAGGCGACGGAAACGACCGCGGAGATCGCCACGCGGACGCCGAAGTGCCACACGCCGAAGAGCAGGGCGGGCATCAGGGCGATGATGACGTCGAGCATCAGCCCGCGCGTGTCCTCGCCGTTGCGGATGTGGGGGTTGGAGGAAGCTCTGAGCTTCAGATTCTTATAATCAGTCATTTCTCTTATGCCTCCTTCTTCGCAGCCTCGGCAGCCTTGGCGGCCTCGGCGGCGGCTTTTCTCTTGGCGGCAGCGTCCTTGACCTTCTGCTTGCCGGTCTTGAAGGTCTGCGTCAGGTGCAGACGGCCCGGGCAGATGTAGGCGCAGGCGCCGCATTCCATGCAGTCCATGATGTTGGCGGCCTCCAGCTCCTCGATCATGCCCTTCTGCTCATACATATACATATAGAGGGGCTCGAGATGCACGGGGCAGGCCTCCACGCAGCGGCCGCAGCGGATGCAGGTGGGGTTCTCAACGGTCTTGTCCTCGTCGGCGGCGAAGGCGAGCATCGCGCCGGTGCCCTTGGCGACGGGAATATCGCAGGTGTACTGCGCCATACCCATCATCGGGCCGCCCGCGATGATCTTGAAGGTCTCGTCCTTCAGACCGCCGCAGTAATCAAACAGGCAGGAAACGGGGGTGCCGATGGGGCACTCGACGTTCTTCGGCTCGATCACGCCAGAGCCGGACACGGTGACAACCTTGCTCACAACAGGCATGCCGGTCGTGATGGCACGGAAGATGGCAATGGTCGTGTTGATGTTGAACACGGCGCAGCCAATCGCGCTGGGCAGGCCGCCGGGAGGCACCTGACGGCCGGTGATGGCCTGACAGAGCTGCTTCTCACCGCCCTGCGGGTAACGGCAGTGCAGAGGCTCGACGATGACCGGAGCCTTGGTCTCCACAATGGTCTTGTTGAGCGCGTCAATGCCGTCGCGCTTGTTGTCCTCAACGCCGATGATGGCCTTATCCACGCCGAACATCTTGACAAGATAGCTCGCGCCGCCGATGATCTCCTCGGTGCGCTCGAGCATCGCGCGATGGTCGCCGGTGATATACGGCTCGCACTCGGCGCCGTTGATGATGACCGTCTTGACCTGACCGATACCGCCGGAGATCTTGACATGGGTGGGGAATGTTGCGCCGCCCATGCCGACAATACCGGCGTTTTTGATGATCTCGATCATCTCTTCCGTGGTCAGGGCGTTCGGGTCGGCCGGAGCCTTGACCTCTTCGCTTACCGTGTTCTGATAGTCGTTCTCGATCACAACGGAGGTCATGTTGCCGCCCATGGAAAACGGGCGCGGCTCCACGGCCACCACCTTGCCGGAAACGCTGGCATGGATCGGGGCACCAAGGCCCTTGAACTCACCGATCTTCTGTCCGACCTTCACATAGTCGCCGACAGACACGAGGGGAGTACAGGGTGCGCCGAAGTGCATCGACATGGGAATGACCACCTGAGCAGGCGGGGGAGAGAGCTGCTCGATGGCTTTCCCGCATGTTGCGGCTTTCATGTCATTGGGATGAACGCCGCCAAAGAAAGCTTGTGCCATTGTCTTCACCTCATCTTTTACTGCTTGGAGCAATGGAAACACCACTCCACAATCGTTGAAATTATACATCAATCATTTTATGATGTCCAGACATATCTTCCGCTAACAACCGCTTTTTTCGCTCATTCTTCCTATTTTTGTTGGAATTTTACACAAATTTTGTAATTTGACCATGCTTTTTTTCCACCTTATCCCCACACCGCCCCCCTTTCCCCGCTTGCTTGACGGCGCTGTGCACGGATGGTATACTCTTTTTACCATACATAAGGAGGCTTCTTTTCATGTTTATCCGCCAGCTCGACCGCGCAGCGATCAAGCGCGAAGCGCGGGAGCTTATGCGCACCGCGAGGGTCTCACCCATTCGCCTCACGCTGCTCTTTTTCGTCATATCACTTTTTCTCAGCCTTCTCGACGGAGCCGTTACGCCCCTGACAGGCCGTCTGATCGGTTTTGCGTCCTTTTCCATTTCCTTCGTCAGCATTCTTATCACTCTGCTCTCGCAGGTGCTTGAGGCCGGCTACCGGTGCTATGCCCTCGGCGTTCACCGCCGCGAGGAAATGCCCTACGAAAGCCTCTTCGACGGCTTCACCTTTGCTGGAAAAATCGTTGCGCTGTACATCATCCGCGGATTTTTCATCGCTCTGTGGTCGATGCTCTTCGTTATTCCCGGCATCATTGCAGCCTACCGCTACTCCTTCGCCATATGGAACCTCTGTCAGGATCCCGGCATCGGCGTGATGGAGGCGCTCGAGCGCAGCAAGCGTCAGACGATCGGCTACAAGGGCCAGCTCTTCGGTCTTCAGATCAGCTTCTTTGGCTGGATCGTTCTAATGCTTCTGACAGTAGGCCTGTATGAACGCATTATTCTGACGTGGCTGCCCGACAGCTTTCCGGGCATCATGCTCGGAACCCTGATCCTCTGGCTGCTTCAAAGCGCTGTAGGGGTCTATCTGCTGCCGTACTATACGCTTTCGGAATGCGGTTTTTATCTGCGTGCCACCTCACCGCTGTCCGACAGTGAGATACCGCATCAGGAACCGCCCCACTATCAGGGACCCGAGTTTTAAGCTTCAAAAAGTAAAAAATAAGAGCCGCCGGATGGCGGCTCTTATTTTTACTCACTTTTTCGTGCTCAGCACTTTTCAAAGATGGTGGCGACGCCCTGACCGCCGCCAATGCAGAGGGTGGCAAGACCCTTCTTGGCCTCGGGACGCTTGAGCATCTCATGGAGCAGGGTGACAATGATACGAGCGCCGGAAGCGCCGACAGGGTGGCCGATGGAGATCGCGCCGCCGTTGACGTTGACCTTGCTCATGTCGAAGTGCAGCTCACGCGCGACAGCAATGGACTGCGCGGCAAAGGCCTCGTTGGCTTCGACCAGATCGATGTCCTCGATGGTCACGCCGGCCTTCTTCATGGCCTGACGGGAAGCGGGAACCGGGCCGACACCCATGATCTTGGGATCGACGCCGCCCTGACCCCAGCTGATGAGCTTCGCCATGGGCTTGAGGTTGTACTTCTTCACGGCCTCACCGGAGGCGAGGACGATGGCGGCAGCGCCATCGTTGATGCCGGAGGCGTTGCCGGCGGTCACGCGCTGAACGTGCTTGCGGGTATCCGCCTCATGGATCTCGGTGGGCTGGAAGGTGTGGACGATCTGGTCCTCAACGCCCTCGGGACCGACCGGGAACGCGCCCTTGAGCTTGGCAAGGCCCTCGGGCGTGGAGCCGGCGCGGGGGAACTCATCCTTCTTGAACTCGACGATCTCCTTCTTGACCTTGACGGGAACGGGAACGATCTCGGCATCAAAGCGGCCGGAAGCCTGCGCGGCCTCGGTCTTCTGCTGGGAGGCAGCGCCGAAGGCATCGAGTTCCTCGCGGGTAATGCCCCACACGTCGCAGATATTCTCAGCGGTGGTGCCCATATGATAGTTGTTGAAAGCGTCCCACAGGCCGTCCTTGATCATGGTATCGACCAGCTTCTTGTCGCCCATGCGAGCACCCCAGCGAGCGTCGGGAGCAGCATAGGGAGCGGCGCTCATGTTCTCGGTGCCGCCGCAGACAACGATATCGGCGTCGCCGGCAAGGATGGCGCGGCCCGCCTCAATGACGGACTTCATGCCGGAACCGCAGACCATGCCGACGGTGTAGGCGGGAACGGAGTAGGGCAGACCGGCGCCCACGCCGACCTGACGAGCGACGTTCTGACCCAGACCGGAGGTCAGGATGCAGCCGAACATCAGCTCGTCCACGTTCTCGGGCGCGACATTCGCGCGCTTGAGCGCTTCCTTGACAACGATCGCGCCCAGCTCGGCCGCCGGAGTGTTCTTCAGGGAACCGCCATAGGAGCCGACCGCAGTACGGCAGCAATTGACAACATACAGTTCTTTCATGAGAGATCTCCTTCTTCATTTATTAAAATTTAGTATGCCACAGGTACAGCTTGATTTCGTTTTGATTATACACAGCCATGCATGAAAAATCAACTGCAAAATATTATTTTATCGTGGCAAAATTGACATTTTTCCTTCATTTTGTTAAAAAGTTAACACTTGTGAAGCATTTCCTGCATCGTCAGCCCTGTGTCTGCTCGTCCTGCACATCATCCGTCGTGCCGGCTGTCGCGCTGTTCGGCGTATCCTGTGCATCCGTCTCCGGCTCCGTGGCCTCCTGTGCAGCAAGGAAGCCCTCATAAACATCCTTGACGTCCAGCGCTTCCACTGCCGGATTGATCGTGACCTCCGCATTTTCCGTGGCCTGATTCATCATGTCCTCAAAATAGGCGTCGCGCACCATGTCGACCGCCTTCTCGGCGTCGAGCGGCTTGCGCAGAATGATATGGTAGCCATAGCTGCTCTTGACCACCTCGCTGATCTCGTTTTCACCGAGGGCCGCCGCCGTGTCCTCAAATTCCTCGGCCATCTGACCGGAGCCGAAGGTATAGCCGTCCGGGTTGCCCTCGCGGCCGCTGTCCTCGCTGTACTCGTCGGCCAGCTCCGTGAAATAGGCAACGATGTCATCGCCCGTGTAGGCGTCCAGCTTGGCCTTGATCTCATCGGCCAGTTCCTTCTTCTGCGCGGCGGTCTCCGCGTCCAGTTCCTGATAGGTGGACATGTCCTTCGTCAGCAGCAGAATGTGATCCGCCGTCATATAGCCCTGCTCCTCGGCGTAGGCCAGAAGCGTATCGTCGGAAGCGTAAAGGCTGCTGCCCTCGGTGGCATAAAGCGTCTTGAGTGCATCGTAGAGCGAGTCGGAGCGGCGCATACGGTCGTAGGTCTCCTCGCGCAGACCGATCTTGGCAAGCTCGGCGGCATAATTCTCCTCGCCGCCCAGATCGTCGATGACCTGCTGGAGCTTGGTGTCAAGCGCTTTGAGCGCGTCCTCGTCCAGAACAACATTGTTCTCCTTCGCCAGCTTTTCGATCACGGCAAAGCCCTTGGTGTTCTCCAGTGCACTCTGCTTCACGGCGTCGTACACCGTCATACCGTCGCCGAGATCCATGTCCCAATCAAAGTCCATGCCGTACATCGTCATGAAATTCTGCATGTAGGACGCAGCATAGCAGATGTTATAAAAATACATATCCATCGGCACGCTCGCGCCGTCCACCTTCATGGCGACCGCGTCAGGCGAGATCCCGGTCGCCTCGTAGCAGACGCCCTCCCTGATCTTGCCCTCGTCAAACTCCTTGCCGCAGCCGGCAAGGGAAAATACCATTGCCAGCGCAAGCGCCAGCCCCAACATTCTCTTCATCGCTTTATCCTCTTTCTTTTCTTCTTGTTTTATCGTACAGCGCTGCTGCCAGCGGTACAATCCGTTTCCTCGCCCCCGGCGAATTTCAGGCTCTCGACCAGCCCGAGCGCCGCCTTGAGCGGCTGCTCGCCCTTATCAAGCCGCAGCGCAAGCCGCGGCTCCGCACCGGCGGAGAGCGTCAGCCGGCGCTTATTTCTCCCCTGCGTGCACACGCGCATGACCGCCTCGACCGGCATCTGCCCGCCGAAAGTAAAGGTGATGGTGCCGCCCTGCTGGGAAATGTCGCGGATACCGACCGCACAGGCCGCCGCACGCAGCATCGCCACATCCAGCAATGCCAGCGTGCTCTCCGGCGGCTCACCGTAGCGGTCGAGCAGCTCGTCGAGCAGATCCTGCGATTCCTCCCGCGTGCGCACCGCCGCGATACGGCGGTAAACGTCCATGCGTTGCTCGCTCGAGGGGATATAGCTCTCCGGCAGATTGGCCGAAACCGTCAGGTCGGCCGAGCAGTCGCTATGCACCGTCTTTTTCTCGCCGCGCTCTTCGAGCACGGCTTCCTCCAGAAGCTGCAAATACATATCATAGCCCACGCTCATCATATAGCCCGACTGTTCGGATCCGAGCAGGTTGCCCGCGCCACGGATCTCCAGATCACGCATGGCG
Organism: bacterium; assembly: GCA_037419475.1. Lineage (GTDB taxonomy): Bacteria > Bacillota > Clostridia > Oscillospirales > Oscillospiraceae > Hominicoprocola. The sequence continues at coordinate 57,216 of JAXYYF010000102.1, read as the reverse complement.
ATGCGGAAGCCGGAGCCGAATTCTGCATACTCACGGATGGCCGTCAGGCGCTTGGAGGCGACCTCGGTGAGGATCTTGCCCGGCCGGTAGGTCATATAGGCATAGGCCCGCCGCGCGCTGCGGCCGATTCGGCCGCGGATCTGATGAAGCTGGGCAAGGCCGAGCCGATCGGCGTCTTCAATAATGAGCGTATTGACGTTTGGAATGTCAATACCCGTTTCGATGATGGTCGTGCACACGAGCACCTGTGCGTCACCGTCGGAGAAACGCTGCATCACATTCGTCAGGCCCTTTTCGTCCAGCTTTCCATGCGCGGTGGCGATGCTGACCTCCGGGCCCAGCAGCTTTTGCAGCTGCGCGGTGCAGCGGTCGATCGTCTCAACGCGGTTGTGGAGGTAATAGACCTGTCCGCCGCGCGCAAGCTCGCGCCGGATCGCCTCGGCGATCACGCCCCAGTCATGCTCAAGCACATAGGTCTGCACCGGCCGGCGATCCTGCGGCGGCGTTTCGATGGTGGACATATCGCGCAGGCCCGAGAGCGCCATATTCAGCGTGCGCGGGATGGGCGTGGCCGAAAGCGTGAGCGTATCGACCTGACGCGCCAGCTCCTTGAGCTTTTCCTTGTGCGTCACGCCGAAGCGCTGCTCTTCGTCGATGATAAGCAAACCCAGATCTTTAAAATGCAGGCTCTTTTGCAGCAGCGAATGCGTGCCGATGAGCAGATCGATTTTTCCCTCCGCCGCGCTTTGCAGAATTTTCTTTTTCTGTGCCGGTGTTTTGAAGCGGCTGAGCACCTCGATCGTCACCGGAAAGCTGCGGAAGCGATTGATGGCCGTCGCGTAATGCTGCTGGGCAAGCACTGTTGTCGGCACGAGGATGGCCGCCTGCTTGCCGTCGAGCACGCACTTCATCACCGCGCGCAGCGCGACCTCCGTTTTGCCATAGCCCACGTCGCCGCAGAGAAGGCGGTCCATCGGCTGCGGGCGCTCCATGTCGCCCTTGATCTCCGCGATCGCGCGGAGCTGGTCGTCCGTTTCCGTATAGTCAAAGGCGTCCTCAAACTCTCGCTGCCATGTCGAATCCGGCGAAAAGGCAAAACCGGGGCGCCGTTGACGCTCGGCATAAAGCTTGATGAGCCCCTTGGCAAGATCCTTGGCCGCAGCCTTGGCGCGTGCCTTGGCCTTGGTCCAGTCCGTTCCGCCCAGCCGGCTCAGGCGCACACGTTCACCATCGTCCTCGCCATGACCGCCGATGTATTTCGACACCATATCAAGCTGCGTCGCGGGAACATACAGGCTGTCACTCCCGGCATAGGCGATCTTGATATAGTCCTTGTCCGCGCCGTCCACACGGATGCGCTCCATGCCGACGAAGCGACCGATGCCGTGGCGCTCATGCACCACAAGATCACCGGGTGTCAGATCGGTATAGGATTGAATCTTCTGCCGGCTGGTATCTTTTTTCGCGCGGTGCGCGCGCGGCTGCTTTCCCGACACCGGTGAGAGCAGCTGTCCCTCGGTCAGGATCACCAGATGCAGCTGCGGATATTCGCAGCCCGCACTCAGCGCGCCGAGGCCGATGACCGCCTCGCCCTCCTTCGGCAGCGTTTGCTCCGCAAGGTCGAGCCTCACCTGAACGCCGCGCTCAGAGAGCAGACGCTGCAGGTTCTTCGCGCGCGTCTCGTTGCCGCAGAGCACCAGCACGGCGCAGCCGGAGGAGAGATAATGCTCCAGATCTGCGGCCGCCGTTTCGAGACTTCCGCCATACGATGGGAGCTGACGCGCGTTGATGCTCAAAAGCGCCCGCGGTGGAGCAAGATAGCGTGAGGTCGGCAGACTGTCGCACAAAAGCATCGGGAAACGCGCCTGCAATGTTCGCGCCAATGTATCCATATCAATAAACAGCGACGCGAACCGACCCGCGAGCGCGCCCTCTTCCAGCAGGAGCTTGATGTCCCCGCCCCATTCGAAGGCGCAGCTCTTTGCCCGCTCCATCACGCGTCCGCTCTCGCACACAAGCACAAGCGCATCCTTCGGCAGATAATCCGCCGCGCATACTGCCGTCGGATAAGCGGCGGTCAGGTAGCGGTCCATGCCGCCGAGGGGAAGTCCCTCACGCAGCCGTTCGGTATCCGCAAGGATCGTATCCGCCAGCTTCTCTGTGCTCTCTTTTTTCGCAAGCTCACGCGCTGCATGCTCCATCCGCGCGAGCATGGCCTCCCCGCCATCCTCGGCGGCAGAGGGCAGCACCTCGGCGGCTGGCAGCACGGTCAGCTCCTCAATATTTTTCGTGCGGCGCTGGGTGGCGATGTCAAATTCGCCCATCGCGTCGATCTCGGTATCGAAAAACTCCACACGCACCGGCGCGCTCATGGGCGAATATACGTCCAATATTCCGCCGCGCACGGCAAACTGTCCCGCACCCTCGACCTGCTCACAGCGGACATATCCCGCGGCGGTCAGTTCTCCGGTCAGTTCACGCAGATCGTACTCTCCGCCGAGCTTGAGCGTCAAGACTGCACTGCGCAGCGCCGCCGGCGGCAGTGTGCGCTGCATCATGCCGTCCACGGTCGCTACGACGATCCGCGTTTTCCCGAAAGCCATGCGGCACAGCGCATCCAGCCGTTCCTGCTCAAAGCCGTGTGAAGCGGACACACGGTCGCGCAGCTGCCATTCGCGCGCAAAAAGCGTCGTCGGCGCTTCGCCGGTCAGCGCGGTCAGGTCAGCCGCCATGCGCCGCGCCTCCTGTTCGTCGGCACACAGCACGGCGAGAGGGCGTTTTGTGCGCTCATACAGCGCCGCGCCGAGCATTGCCCTGTGCACGCCGCTCACGCCGCTGACCGCCGCCGGCCCCGTGCCGAAGCGAATGATCTCCTCCAGCTCCCCCAGTTCGGGCAGTGCCATCATCAGGCGATTGAGTTCCCGCATGCGCCCCCTCCTTTCCGCCGCAAAGCGCAAAAGGGCGCAAACCATCCCCGATGGAATGGTCTGTACCCACACACATTGTTTTCGATGTTCTCTATAAAAGTCTCTCGAAAGAAGCTTTCACCTCCGGCAGTATACTACGCCGGAGGTGAAATGTAAATGAACGAATGGTGAACTTTTCAGTTGAAGCGGTTCTGCGCCTCCGTCACACCGCGGGAGATAATGCACTCCGCCGCGTCAAGCGCGCGGTCGATGGCCTCGGTCACGACCTTCTTCTCCTGTGCGGAAAACGTGCCGATCACCCAGTCCACCATGTCGTAGTCCGGATGGCTCGGCGCGCCGATGCCGACCTTGACGCGCGGGAACACATCAGTGCCGAGGTGCTGGATGATATTCTTAATGCCGTTGTGTCCGCCGGCGGAGCCCTTGTCGCGGACGCGAAGCTTGCCGAGCGGGAGCGACACATCGTCGTAAATGACGAGCACATGGTCGCTCGGAATCTTATAAAACCGTGCGGCCTCACCCACCGCCTCGCCGGAGAGATTCATATACGTCTGCGGCATCATCAGCAGCACCCGCGCGCCGCCGAACTCAATGAGCTCCGTGAGCGCACGGAAGCGCAGACGGTTGCAGCGCAGATCTTGCTTTTCAATGAGCCGCTCGGCGGCCATGAAGCCGATGTTGTGGCGGGTATTCTCGTATTTCTGTCCGTAATTCCCCAGACAGACGAGCAGCCACTCCGCCGGGCCGGTAACTTTCTTTCCAAAGAGCATGATAATGACCTCACATAAAAAAGAGCGGCTCATCGCCGCTCTTTTCTTGAAGAAATGTTAGTTGAACAGCTTTGCAATGGAGATTTCCTGATAGGTGCGCTCAATCGCCTCGGCGAACATGGGCGCGACGGTCAGGTACTTGATGCGGGCCTTGGCCAGCTCGGCCTCGCCGACGGGAGCGGGAATGGTATCGAGCAGCGCCAGCTCCTCGATGCAGCTCGCCTCAAGGCGCTCAAGCGCGGGACCGGAGAGAACGCCGTGGCTCGCGCAGGCGTAGACCTTCTTCGCGCCGCCGACTTCAACGACCGCCTTGGCGGCGTTGCAGAGGGAGCCGGCGGTATCGACCATATCGTCGAAGAGGATGCACTCCTTGCCCTCGACATCGCCGATAACATTCATGACCTCGCACTGGTTGGCCTTCTGGCGGCGCTTATCGACGATGGCAAGGTTCATGTGCAGCTTCTGGGCAAAGGTGCGGGCGCGGGCAACGGAGCCGACGTCGGGGCTGACGACGACCATATCCTCGCAATGCGCGCCGAACTTCTTGGCGTAGTAATCAACGAAGATGGGGTTGCCGAACAGGTTATCCACCGGAATATCGAAGAAGCCCTGGATCTGGTTGGCGTGCAGGTCCATGGTCAGCACGCGGTCAACGCCCGCGGCGACGAGCATATTGGCAACGAGCTTGGCGGAGATGGGATCGCGGCTCTTGGCCTTGCGGTCCTGACGGGCATAGCCGAAGTAGGGCATGACCGCGGTGATGCGGCCCGCGCTGGCGCGGCGGCACGCGTCGACCATGATGAGCAGCTCCATGAGGCTGTCGTTGACGGGCTTGCAGGTGGACTGGATGAGGAACACGTCGCTGCCGCGCACGGTCTCATACAGAGACACGGAAGCCTCGCCGTCTGCAAAGCGCTTGACCTCGCTCTCGCCGAGCTTGGTGCCGATAATCTTGCAGATGTCAGCCGCGAGCTTGGGATTTGCGTTGCCGGTGAAGATCTTGATGTCCTTGCCGTGAGAAATCATAGTTCCAATTCTCCCTTATATTGTAAATTTTCTATGTTATTGCTTCTTTTCGTTCTGTTTGCCGGCGCTTTCCCTGCGTCTGGCCGCCCAGCCCTCTTTCACCGTCTGGCGTGAGCGGGCCAGCGCCAGCGCGTCAGACGGAACATCGTCCGTGATGGTGGAGCCTGCGGCGATGTAGCTGCCCTTCCCCACCGTGACAGGTGCGACAAGATTTGTGTTGCAGCCGATAAAGCTGTCGTCTCCGATGGTGCAGCGGTACTTTTTAAAGCCGTCGTAGTTCGTCGTCACCGTGCCGCAGCCGAAGTTGATGCGCTCGCCGCAGTCGCTGTCGCCGACATAGGTCAGGTGCGAGATCTTCGTGCCGTTTCCGATGACGGAGTTCTTGATCTCCACAAAATCGCCAACCTTGACGTGATCGCCGATCACCGAGTTCGGACGCACATAGGCAAATGGGCCGACCGTCGTATGGCTGCCGATGGTGCTCTCATTCGTCTGCGAGGCGTTGATCTCCGTATCGTCCCCCACCACGCAGTCACGCACCATGGCGTTCGGGCCGATCGTGCAGTTTCTGCCGATCACCGTCTCGCCGCGCAGGATCGTGCCGGGCAGGAGCATCGTCCCCTCGCCGATCTTCACGCGCGGATCGATGTAAACGCTGGCGCTGTCAAGGATGGACACACCGCCGGACAAATGCTTCTCCAGAATTTTCTGGCGGCACATGGGCTGCGCGGCGCGCAGCTCCTCTTCATCGCCGACCGGCAGAAAGCCCTTCGAGATCTCGCAGCCCTCCGGAAAGGCCGCAAAAGCACCATGCTCGCGCAGAACGTCGCAACAAGCCTTCGCCGGGGCGGAATACACCGCGCCGCCGGAAAAAACGCCCGCCGGAAGCACCACACCGTTGACGATCAGGATGCTGCCCCGCTCGCCCTCGAGCAGCTTCAAAAGCTCTTCGGCGTGCTTCGCACCGTCGATAAAGGTAACGTCGGCACCTTTTGGCAGATAGGGACGCATAAGCTCCTGCGCCGAAGCGTCAGAAACAAGAAAAAGCCGCTCAATGCCGCGCTCGCAAAGCTCCGCGCACATCCACGTCAGGATGGGGCAGAACAAAACGGGCTGCAGCATCAGCGGCGTCTTATCCTCAGTACAGGTAATATGATCCGGCATAAACAGCACGGCGATCTTCTGATCCATCGGACGCCCCTCCCTTACGCAGTCTGATACTTATGTCGATATTATACCAAAGCTTTTTGAAAAATCCACCTTTTCCCGCAATTTTTTCAAAAACTTTTTCATGTGCAGTATGATTTTTGCGGATACGCAAAATAATGTTGAGGAAAAGCTCTTTTATGGTTGATTTCGTAAACTTTACGCGATATAATAAGCAGACTTTCGTGGAAAAGCAGGGAGGAGGTACGCCATGCTCAATATCGTGCTCGTGGAACCGGAGATCCCCCAGAACTGCGGAAATATCGCGCGTACCTGCGCCGCCACCGGCTCGCGTCTGCATTTGATCAAGCCTCTCGGCTTCGACATATCCGACCGCGCGGTCAAGCGCGCAGGACTGGATTACTGGCATCTGGTCGAGGTCAACACCTACGAAAATCTTGACGATCTGTTTCTCCGCCATCCAGAGGCCGCCGAAAACTGCTGGCTCGCCACGACGAAAGCGCCGCAGGATTACACCGAAGCGCGGTTCCGCGATGACTGCTGGCTCTTTTTCGGCAAGGAAACGGCTGGCCTGCCTGAGGACTTCCGCACGGCGCACTATGACCGCTGCATCCGCCTTCCCATGCGCGCTGAGGCACGCAGCCTGAATCTTTCCAACTCCGTCGCCATTCTGACCTATGAGGCTCTGCGGCAGCTCGGCTTTCCGGGACTCAAGGGGACAGGTGAAATGGCGGAACAATAAAATAAATAATAAGCGGATCCGTAAACTTTTACATAGAAGGAGCGTCACCATGAACTATAACAAAAAGACCGTGTACGATATCGACGTAGCGGGCAAAAAGATCCTGCTGCGCTGCGACTTCAACGTCCCTCAGGATAAGGCCACCGGCGCCATCACCTCCGATAAGCGCATCGTTGCCGCCCTGCCGACCATCCGCTACCTGCTTGAACAGGGCGCGGCGGTCATCGCCTGCTCCCACCTTGGAAAGCCCGAGCCGAACTTTGAAAAATGGGTGAAAAAGCAGGCCGAGAAGGGCAAGGCTCCCGAAGAGCTGACGGAGGAAAAGTGGCGCAAGAGCCTGCGCAAGCTCACGCTTGCCCCTGTTGCGGAGCGTTTGAGCGAGCTGCTGGGCAAGCCGGTCATTTTCGCGCACGATGTAATCGGCCCCGACGCCAAGGCCAAGGCCGCAGCACTCCACGGCGGCGAGATCATGCTGCTGGAGAATACGCGCTTTGAAGCGGGTGAGACGAAGAACGATCCCGCGCTGGCGCGTGAGCTGGCTTCCATGGCTGAGGTCTATGTGTCCGACGCGTTTGGCTCCGTCCACCGCGCGCATGCCTCTACCGCCGGTGTGGCCGCATATCTGCCCGCCGTGTCCGGTCTGCTTGTCGCCAAGGAGCTTGAGATCATGGGCAAGGCGCTCGACGATCCCAAGCGTCCGTTCGTCGCCGTGCTCGGCGGCGCGAAGGTCAGCGACAAGATCGCCGTCATCAATAACCTTCTTGACAAAGCTGACACTGTCATCATCGGCGGCGGCATGTCCTACACCTTTGCCAAGGCACAGGGCGGCGAGATCGGCAAATCCCTGCTCGAAGAGGATAAGTGCGCCTACGCGCTTGAAATGATCGAAAAGGCCAAGGCCCGCGGTGTCAAGCTGCTGCTGCCGGTCGACGCGGTCGCGGCGAAGGAGTTTTCCGCCGATGCCGAGCCGGTCGTGGTCGACGCGATGCACATTCCTGCCGACATGATGGGCATGGACATCGGCCCGAAAACTGTCGAGCTCTTCTGCACAGCAACCCGCGGCGCGGGCACGATCGTATGGAACGGCCCCATGGGCGTTTTTGAGTTCCCCGCCTTTGCCGGCGGCACAAAGGCTATGGCCAGAGCGCTGGCCGAAAGCGGCGCCGTGACCATCATCGGCGGCGGTGACAGCGCGGCGGCAGCCGAGCAGCTCGGCTTCGCCGACAAGATCACGCACATCTCCACCGGCGGCGGCGCGTCCCTCGAGTTCCTTGAAGGCAAGGAGCTGCCGGGCGTGGCATGCCTGCTGGATAAGTAAACTCACGGCAGCGCCCGTGCAGCGACACGACCGAGCGGCAGCGTAGGAAGCCGCGCGTCAGCGCGTGATCCAATCAGGGGCATCCCCACGGGGGATGCTGCCGGGCGTGGCATGCCTGCTGGATCAATAAGACTGTCATACAGCAATTTATATATTTCATATTTTTAGGAGAACCTTTACCATGAATCGCAGATACCGCAAAACCATCATCGCAGGCAACTGGAAGATGAACAAAACCGCTACCGAAACCAAGAAATTCGCCGAGGAATTTAAGGCGCTGCTGCCCAAGTCCAAGTGGTGCGACGTCGTTCTGTGCGTCCCGAGCGTGGACATTTCCGCCGCCGTCCGCGCCTTTAAGGACAGCCGCATCGCCGTCGGCGCGCAGAACCTGTTCTATGCGCCCAGCGGCGCATACACCGGCGAAGTCTCCGCCGAGATGCTGCGCGACCTCGGCGTGAAATACGTCATTGTCGGCCACAGCGAGCGCCGCGCCATGTTCGGCGAAACGGACGCCACCGTGAACAAGAAGGTCCACGCCGCACTGGAAGCCGGCCTCAATCCCATCATCTGCGTCGGCGAAAGCCTTGACCAGCGTGAGATGGGCGTAACAATGGATCTCATCGCCCTTCAGGTCAAGTCCGCGCTCTCCGGCGTGGCCGCGGAAAATGTCCGCCGCTGCGTCATTGCATATGAGCCCATCTGGGCCATCGGCACCGGCAAGACTGCCACCGGCGAACAGGCCGACGAGGTCTGCACCTTCATCCGCGCCACCATCCGTACGCTTTACGGCGCACGCATCGCCCGCTCCGTCACCATCCAGTACGGCGGCTCGATGAATCCCGGCAACGCCGCCGAGCTTCTCAGCCACGAGAATATCGACGGCGGCCTGATCGGCGGCGCCTCTCTCGACTCCAATAAGTTTATGGCTATCGTCAACGCTGCCAATCAGGACTGAGCGAAAGGAGTATTCCGCATGAACAAAACGCCTACCGTTCTTATCATCATGGATGGCTTCGGTCTGAGCGACGAAGTCAAGGGCAACGCCGTGCGCGGTGCGAATACGCCGGCGCTCGACGCGCTGTATCAGAAATATGCCAGCACGCAGCTCTCCGCCTCCGGCCTTGACGTCGGCCTTCCCGACGGTCAGATGGGCAACAGCGAGGTCGGCCACACCAACATCGGCGGCGGCCGCGTGGTCTTTCAGGATCTGCCGCGCATCTCCCGCTCGATCGAGGACGGCTCGTTCTACGAAAACCCTGCCTACAACGCCGCAATGGACGCCTGTCTGGAAAAGGGTACCGCTCTGCATCTTTACGGCCTGCTCTCCAACGGCGGCGTGCACTCCACTGTCGAGCATGTCTGGGCGCTGCTGAAGATGGCTGGCATCAAGGGGCTCAAGCGCGTGTATCTGCACTGCTTCCTCGACGGACGCGACGTGTCCCCCACCTCCGGCGCAGACTTCGTTGCCGCGGCGCAGAAAAAATGCGCCGAGCTGGGCGTCGGCAAAATTGCGACCGTGATGGGCCGCTATTATGCCATGGACCGCGACAAGCGCTGGGATCGTCTTGAGCGCGCCTACGATGCGATGGTCTACGGCGAGGGCATCCAGAATCCCGATCCCATCGCCGCCGTGAAGGAATCCTATAAAAACGGCGTGACCGACGAATTTGTCGAGCCAATCGTCTGCGATAAGGAAGGCACCATTTCCGACAACGACTCCATCATCTTCTTCAACTACCGTCCCGACCGTGCCCGCGAGATCACGCGTGCTTTCGTCGATCCCGCGTTCGACGGCTTCCAGCGCGAGTATTTCCCTGTCACCTACGTGTGCAACACGGAGTATGACGCCACCATGCCGAATGTGCTTGTTGCGTTCCCGCGCATCACGATCAAAAACGGCCTTGGCGAATACCTTGGCAAGCTTGGCCTGACGCAGCTGCGTATTGCCGAAACGGAGAAGTACGCACATGTTACATTCTTCTTCAACGGCGGCGTCGAGGCTCCCTATCCGGGCGAGGACCGCGTGCTCGTCGCCTCCCCCAAGGTCGCGACCTATGACCTCCAGCCCGAAATGAGCGCCTACGAGGTCATGGAGAAGTGTGTGGAGCGCATCGAGTCCGGCGCGTATGACGTCATCATCCTCAACTTCGCCAACTGCGATATGGTCGGCCACACCGGCAATTATGACGCCGCGGTCAAGGCTGTTGAAACCGTGGACGAGTGCGTTGGCCGCGTTGTGGACGCAGCGCTCAAGATGGGCGGCATCGCCATGATCACCGCCGACCACGGCAACGCCGAGCAGATGCTGCAAAGCGACGGTGTAAGTCCCATGACCGCGCACACGACCAATCCCGTCCCCTTCATTCTCTGCGGCGCGGGCACGGAGCTGCGCTCCGGCCGCCTTGCGGACATCGCGCCGACCATTCTCGATGTGATGGGTCTGGAAAAGCCTGAGGAGATGGACGGCCACAGCCTTATCATCCGCTAAAGCATAATCAACCCTCCGATCAGCCATACTTCGGTATGGCTGATTTTTATTGTCAGGAGGCTTTTATGAACACTGCCATCGCACATATCCACGCCCGCGAGATCCTCGATTCACGCGGCAATCCCACATTGGAAACGCAGGTCCGGCTGGAGGACGGCTCGGTCGGCACCGACGCCGTCCCCTCCGGCGCATCCACCGGTGCACACGAATCGGTACGCTCTCAGAGGCAACGGAAGCCGTCCGTGCGGCGCAGGCAGCGGGCTGCACGCAGATCAAGGCCGGCGTGCCGTGCCGCGGCGAACGCACAGCAAAAGACAACCGTTTGCTCGTCATTGAGGAAACCCTTGGCGGCAGCGCACACTACGCAGGACGCAAAGCATTTGCATCCATGCAAAAAAATTAAGCGTTTCAGGTTTAGAAAAAGCTCTGACGGCACACAATACCGCCAGAGCTTTTTATGTCGCCGCCCGAAAGCCGGGCAGAAAGGATAACGCTTATGAACGAACCGAACCGCCGCTCCACGCGGCATTTCTCCACCGGGACGGGCTTATACATAGCCCTGTTTCTCGGTGTGACGGCACTTGCCGTCGCGGGCTATTGGATGCTTCTCCCCTCTCCGGCGGATAAAACGCCGAATGTCCCCGCACCCGCCCCGGCCGTCACCACGCCGGTCGAATCCACTGCGCCGGTCATCCCGAAAGCAAAGCCGACTGCACCGGCAGCGCCAGTGCAGTCGGCCGTAGAGCTCAAGCTTCCTGACGAGAGTGCCGAGACCGCCGCACCGGTCGCGCCGCGCCTAATCGTCGAGCCGGTGGACGGCGAAACGGTCGCCGCCTTCAGCATGGAGGAGCTGGCCTACAGCGAGACGATGGCCGACTGGCGCACGCATGACGGCGTAGACATCGAGGCCCCCCTCGGCACGCAGGTGCTCGCCGCCTGCTCCGGCACGGTGCTTTCTGTCTCCGACGACGACCTGATGGGCACGACCGTCGTTATCGACCACGGCAACGGCTGCGAGACCACCTATGCAAATCTCCAGAACGAAACAACTGTCTCGCCTGAGCAGTATGTTTCCGCCGGTCAGGTCATCGGCGCAGTGGGCGACAGTTCGCTTGCCGAAGCGGCGCTCGCGCCGCATCTGCACTTCTCCGTCACCAAGGACGGCGTTATCGTCGACCCGCAGGAATTTCTGAACTCATAATGAAAAAAGGATCCGTTCCAGTCGGAACGGATCCTTTTTTATTGTTTCATCTCCCGCTAAAGCGGTCATTGACCTTGCGCATCGTTCTGCGCAGCAGCAGGCCCGAAAGCGTCAGGCTGACCAACTCGGCGATTGGGAATGCCCACCACACCAGCTCCAGCCGTCCGGTCAGGGACAGCAGAAACGCCACCGGCAGCAGCACAAGGATCTGGCGGCACACCGACACAATCAGGCTGTAAACAGGCGTACCAAGCGCCTGAAACACGCTGCCCGCCACAATGCAGAAACCAGCCAGCGGGAATGTCAAGCCGATGACACGCAGCGCCAGACGGCCGATGGTCAGCATTTCCTCCGATGGGGAGAACAGGCCGAGCAGCGTACCGGGGATCAGCTCAAAGAGTGCCAGACCCATGCACATGATCGTGACCGCTGTAAAAACAGAGAGACGGATGGTCTTACGGAAGCGCTCGGGCCGTCCTGCACCATAGTTATATGAAATGATCGGCACCATGGCGTTATTCAGGCCGAAGATCGGCATGAATACGAAGCTTTGCAGCTTAAAGTACGCGCCGAACACCGCAGTTGCCGCCTCCGTGAAGGAAATGAAGATCTTATTCATACCGAACACCATCACCGAGCCGATCGACTGCATGATGATCGACGGCACGCCGACGGCGTAGATCTCCTTCACGGTCGCCGCATGCGGGCAGATGTTGCGCCGGTGGATGCGTACCTCGGGGTTGTGCGTCAGATTCAGGTAAAGGCCGCTCCCCGCACCGATAAACTGGCCGAGGATCGTGGCCAGCGCCGCGCCCGCAACCTCAAGGCGTGGGAAGCCGAACAGGCCGAATATCAGGATGGGATCGAGCACGATATTCGTCACCGCGCCCGCGATCTGCGAGATCATGGAAAGATTGGTGCGTCCGGTGGATTGCAGCAGCCGCTCGCCGTAGACCTGCATGAAAATCCCCAGCGAGCCGCCAATGCAGATCATCACATAATCGCGTCCGTAGGCGATGATCTGCGCGTTCTCCGTCTGCACCCGGAAAAAGGTGCCTGCGAGCGTCAATCCGATGAGCGAAAAGACTGCGGCGGTGCACAGCATCAGAAACAGCCCCGTGCCTGCGGCGCGGTTCGCCCCCTCCTGATTCTTTTCGCCCAGTGAGCGTGAGAGCAGCGCGTTCATGCCAACGCCCGTGCCGACGGAAAAGGCGATGCACAGCGTCTGGAGCGGAAAAGCGAGCGAAACGGCGTTCATCGCGTCCTGACTCAGCCGCGCGACAAAAACCGTGTCCACCACGTTGTAAAGCGCCTGAAAGAGCATCGACACCATCATCGGCACCGCCATATTGAACAGCAGGCGGCCGACCGGCATCGTTCCCATCTTGTTTTCCTGAATGATCTCTTCCTTTTTGTTTTCGTTCATGTTGTCTCTTCTCCGTGCATGAAAGGATGCTCCGTCCGACGGACAGAGCACCTGATTGTTACTTCTTCAGTTCGCCGTTGGCCGACTTGGTGAGGTAGGCGTTGATGAATCCGTCGAGGTCGCCGTCCATGACCGCCTGAATGTTGCCCGTTTCATACTCCGTGCGCGTATCCTTGACCAGCTGGTAGGGCATAAAAACGTAGGAGCGGATCTGGCTGCCCCACTCGATCTTGAGCTGCACGCCCTTGAGATCGCTGATCTTCTCCGCATGCTGCTGGATCTTGAGCTCCATCAGCTTGGATTTGAGCATCTGCATGGCGTAGTCGCGGTTCTGAAACTGCGATCGCTGCGTCTGGCAGGCGGTGACAATGCCGGTAGGAATATGGATCAGACGGACTGCCGAGCTGGTCTTATTGACATGCTGGCCGCCTGCGCCGGAGGAACGGTAGACCTGCATTTCAATGTCCTCGGGACGGATATCGACCTCAATATCGTTTGGAAGCTCGGGCATGACCTCCAGCGCGGCAAAGCTGGTCTGGCGGCGGGCGTTGGCGTCAAACGGAGACACACGCACCAGACGGTGCACACCGTTTTCACCCTTGAGATAGCCGTAGGCATTCTCGCCCTTGACCATCACGGTCGCACTCTTGATGCCGGCCTCCTCGCCGTCGATATAATCCATCATCTCGAACTCGAAGCCGTGCTTGTTCGCCCACTGCATGTACATGCGGTAGAGCATCTGCGTCCAGTCCTGCGCCTCCGTTCCGCCGGCGCCGGCATGGAAGGTCAGGATCGCGTTGCAGCTGTCGTATTCACCGGAGAGCAGCGTTGTGAGGCGAACCTCTTCGATCTTCTTTTCCAGCTCCGCGTAGCCCTCTTCCAGCTCAGGCAGCAGACTCGAATCGTCCATCTCGTTTCCCATGTCGATGAGCGCAAGCAGATCGTCGCGCGTGCTCACCAGCTTTTCAAAGCGGTGAACCTTGTTTTGCAGCTGCTTGGTGCGCATCTGGTTGGCCTGAGAACGCTCAACGTCATTCCAGAAGCCGTCCTCATGCGCCTCGGCCTCCAGCCGCGCGATCTCGTGTTTGGAGCTTTCGATATCCAGTGCCTTGCAGAGGTTTTCAAATGTCTCGCCCATGGCGAGCAGCTTTTGCTTATAGGAATCGTATTCGATAACAGCCATAATGGTATCCCCTTTTTATACTGCATTAGCCGAAAAAGTATATCATGTCTTTCCCTGAAAGGCAAGAAAAATCCGTCGAAACCGGCGGATTTTCTCAATAATCAGAGCATTTATCGTCAACGGCGCACGAATCGCCCCGCAAAAACAAAAAACCCACGCATCTCTGCGTGGTTCCTCCTGTTGATCTCAGCGCTCGCTGACGATCTGCTCCGTCGTGCCGAAGATCATATCATCGACATCAAAGCCCATGAAGTTTTCAAACATCATATAAGTTCTCACGCTCCTTTCCTTTTTTAGTTCAGTGCTATCATACCATGTTTTTATCAAGAGCGCAAGCGTAAATTTAAACATTTTTCACAAAATTTATCAATTTATTTTGTGCATCTCGCCTCCCCATTTTTCTGCTTCTTCCTTGCGCACTGTGATAAAATACGGTTATCTTTAATTCAGGAGCAATTATGGCAAAGCATCAGAAAAAGCACCGCATCTCTCTCCCCATTCTGCTCGTCCCGGCGCTGTGCGCCTTCCTCTGGTGGGACAATATGAGCATCGTGACCGACGAATTTGTTTTTTCCTCCGCACGTCTGCCTGAGGGCTTCGACGGCGTGCGCATCGTACAGCTCAGCGATCTCCACAGTCAATCCTTCGGGCGGAACAACGAGTGGCTGTATGCCGCCGTTCGGAATGCAGAACCGGATTATATCTTTCTCACCGGCGACCTTGTCGACCGCGCGGACAGCGATCCGCTGCCGTATGCCGCATCCGTCGGTGCAGCGCTCAGCGCCATTGCGCCGACCTTCTATGTCACCGGCAACCACGAATGGGGGCACGGCCCCACCATGGTCGAGACGCTCAAATCGGTGCTGCGCGAGAGCGGCGTGATCGTTCTTTCCAACGAATTTGTTTCTCTCACGCGCGGCGGCGGAACGCTTATTCTATCCGGCATCGACGATCCGAACGGCTATGCCGATCAAAAAACGCCCGCGCAGCTTGCTGCAGAGGTCTATGCTGAACACGGCGACCCATTCTGGCTGCTGCTCGCCCACCGCAACAGCCGCTTCAACGGCGGCTACTGCCGCCTCGGCGCGGACCTGACGCTCTGCGGCCATGCGCACGGCGGCATCTGGCGCCTGCCGCTCACCGATGGCATCATTGATTCTTCCTTCCATCTGTTTCCCTCCTTCACCAGCGGCTTTTACCACTGTACGGATGAAGGCTGCATGGGTGCGGAGGTCTTCGTTTCGCGCGGGCTCGGCAATTCGCCGCGCTTTGTTCCGCGCCTTTTCAACCGTCCGCAGGCTGCGGTCATCACCTTACAGAAAGCGGGGTAAGCATCCATGCAGGAATATTTCGCTGGCGAATACGATGTCGCCGTCATCGGCGCGGGACATGCCGGCATCGAAGCCGCACTTGCCAGCGCGCGGCTCGGTCGGAAAACAGTCTGCTTCACCATCAATCTCGACGCCGTTGGCAATATGCCATGCAACCCCGCCATCGGCGGCACCGGAAAGGGCCATCTTGTGCGTGAGCTGGACGCGCTCGGCGGCGAAATGGCAAAGGCCGCCGACCGTGCCTGCATTCAGTACCGGCTTCTGAACCGCGGCAAAGGGCCCGCAGTCTGGTCGCTGCGCGCGCAGGCCGACCGCCGCCGCTATCAGGCTGTGATGAAGCATACCCTTGAACAGCAGGAGAATCTGACGCTCCGGCAGGCGGAGATCGTGGAGCTGCGCGTGGAAAACGGCGCGGTCCGCGCCGTCGTCACCGCGACAGGTGCGGTGTTCGGGGCCAAAGCCGTGATCCTATGCTCCGGCACCTATCTCGACGGCCGCACCATCGTAGGCGAGTACATCCAGTCGAGCGGCCCCGACGGCATGCACGCAAGTCTGCCGCTGGCCGAGCAGCTGCGCACACTCGGCCTTCCCCTGCGCCGCTTCAAGACCGGCACGCCCCCGCGTATCAACGCGCGCAGCGTTGATTTCTCCAAAATGGAGCGGCAGGACGGCGATGCCGATCCGCTGCCGTTTTCGTTCACGACCGGGCACCCACCCTGCAATCAGGCGGTCTGCTACCTGACCTACACAAACGAAGAAACGCACCGCATCATCCGCGAAAACCTTGACCGAAGCCCCATCTACTCCGGTGTGATCGAGGGCGTCGGCCCGCGCTATTGTCCCAGCATCGAGACGAAGATCGTCCGCTTCGCGGACAAGCCCCGCCACCAGCTGTTCATTGAGCCGATGGGTCTTGACACTGAGGAACTCTATATCCAAGGTCTCTCCTCCTCCATGCCGGAGGATGTGCAGGTGCGGATGGTGCACACCATTCCCGGCCTGGAGCACGCGGAGATCATGCGCCCCGCCTATGCCATCGAGTATGACTGCATCGACCCCACCGCCCTCAAGCCCACACTGGAGAGCAAACAGATCGCCGGACTGTACGGCGCTGGGCAGTTCAACGGCTCGTCCGGCTATGAGGAGGCCGCAGTCCAAGGCTTTGCCGCGGGTGTGAACGCCGCGCGGAAAATCATGGGCGAAGCACCCTTTGTCCTCTCCCGCTCAGAGAGCTACATCGGCACGCTCATCGACGACCTTGTGACCAAAGGCACAAACGAGCCCTACCGCATCATGACCAGCCGCAGCGAGTACCGGCTTTTGCTCCGACAGGACAACGCCGACCGGCGGCTGACTAAAATCGGGCACGACATCGGCCTCGTTTCAGACGAGCGCCTTGCTGCTGTGGAGGAAAAATACGCCGCCGTCGCGCGCGAGATCAAGCGTCTTGAGCACACAGGGCTCCCTGCGAGTGAGCCGCTCAACGCGCTGCTGCGCTCTCGCGGCACGGCGGAGATCACCGACGGCAGTCCGCTCATCGCGCTTCTGCGCCGTCCGCAGCTGCGCTACGACGATCTGCGCGCCTTTGACGGTGGCTGCGCCGCCTGCCCGCCTGATGTTGCCGAGCAGGTAGAGATCAGCGTAAAATACGAAGGTTACATCCGCCGCCAGATGGCCGAGGTCGAAGAATTTGCACGTCTGGAGAGCCGCTTATTGCCTGAGGACACTGATTATTCGGGCATCGAAGGCCTGCGTTTGGAGGCGCGGGAAAAGCTTGACGCCATCCGTCCCCGCTCACTCGGTCAAGCGGGACGCATTTCGGGCGTCTCACCTGCCGACCTTGCCGCGCTGATGATCTATCTGGAAAAGGAGAAGCGCCATGAAAATTCTTGACCTGACCCACCGTATCGAAGGATCCATGCCCGTCTATCCCGAGACCGATCCGCCACAGCTCTCGCCCTCAAATACCTTTGAGCAGCACGGCTTCCGCGAAACACTGCTGACCATGGGCTCGCACACCGGCACACACATGGACGCGCCCGCGCACATGCTGCGCGATGGCAAAACGCTCGACCAATTTCCCGCGGACAAGTACACCGGCACGGCCTATGTGCTCGACTGCTCCGACCTCGCGGGGCAGGAAATCCCCAAGGCGCGGCTCCAGTGCCATGCCGAAGAGATTGAAGCGGCGGACTTTCTGCTTTTCTATACCGGCTGGGATCGGTACTGGGGCAGCGAGGAATATTTTTCTCCCTTCCCCACGCTTTCGCTTGAGGCCGCGGAATACCTCGCCGCATTTCCGCTCAAGGGCGTCGGCACCGACGCCATCTCCATCGACCCGATGGACACGGCAGACTATCCTGTGCATAAAACTCTGCTTGGTGCCGGCTTTGTGAACACGGAAAATCTCTGCAATCTCGCCTCTCTTGCAGGCAAGTCCTTTTTCTATGCTACACTTCCCTTGCACTTCAAGGATGCAGACGGCGCGCCTGCGCGTGCCATTGTCATACTCGATGCATAAACAAAAGGAGCACCCTGCTCTTTGCCGGACGCTCCTTTATCGATTTTCAAGGCCCATCTGCGCGTCGCTTTTCCTCTATACGGCGGCAAAACCTCCGGCTCACGCCGGAGGGTTTGCCATGAGTGAAGAAAAAGATCGTTGCCCGCAGGCAATGTTGTTCAGATCAAACGTTGCCGATGGTTGCAACCATGACGGCCTTGATGGTGTGCATGCGGTTCTCCGCCTCATCGAACACCTTGGAGTTCGGAGAGAGGAATACCTCGTCGGTGACCTCGCGGATATCGTAGCCAAGCTCCTTCTGAGAAGCGGCCATGGTCGTGTCGAAGTCATGGAAAGAGGGCAGGCAGTGCAGGAAGATGCAGTCGCTGTTCTCGGTGGCCTTGAGCACCTCGCCCGTGACCTTGTAGGGCGTGAGGAGCTTAACGCGCTCGGGGATCTTGTCCTCTTCGCCCATGGAGGCCCAGATGTCGGTGTAGAGCGCGTCGGCGCCCTTGATGAGTTCTCTGTCCTCACCGTACTCGACGACGGCGCCGGTCTCCTTGCCGACCTCGCGGCAATACTCGACAACATCAGCCGCGGGAGCAAGCTCCTTCGGGCCCCAGCCGACATAGTGCATGCCGAGCTTGGCGCAGATGTACATCAGGCAGTAGGCCACGTTGTTGCGGGTATCGCCGCAGAAAACGAGCTTGCACTTGTTGAGGGGCTTCTTGGTGTTCTCCATCAGGGTGAGGATGTCGGCGAGCGCCTGGGTGGGATGATCGACGTCGGTCAGACCGTTCCACACGGGAACACCGGCGTTGGCGGCGAGACCCTCGACGACCTTCTGGTCGTAGCCGCGGTACTCGATGCCGTCGAAGAAGCGGCCGAGGACCTTCGCGGTGTCGACCATGGTCTCCTTCTTGCCCATCTGGGAGGACTTGGAGTCGAGGAACGTGACGTGCGCGCCTTCGTCATAGGCGGCGACCTCAAACGCGCAGCGGGTGCGGGTGGAGGTCTTCTCGAAGAGCAGCACGATGTTCTTACCGGCGAGCAGGTTGCCGCGGATGCCGGCGCGCTTCTTCGCCTTCAGATCGGCGGCGAGGTTGAGCATATAGCGGATCTCATCGGGGGTGAAATCCTTCAGCGTGAGAAAAGAACGGCCTTTGAGATTAACAGGCATGGGATAGTCCTCCTTCAAGATAGTTCGCCCCCAATGGGGGAAATTGACTCATGTTCTGTACATAGCATACCAATTTTTGAAAAACGCGCTGGACATTTTCAGCTATTTTTCTTGTATTTAACGGCAAATTTGCGTGGCGCGCCCTTTGCCGCTCCGCTTCCCTGCGTTCTTTCCGGCACTTGCCAAATGGGTCGCCTCTGCGGTATACTATACACCGAAACAACGCATAAGGCAACCCCGCGCCGTCCGGCGCGGGCCGAATGAGGTGACCGATATGAAAGACCTTGCCGCGATGCAGTCCTTTGAGCGCTCCCGTCTCGACCGGAGCAAGCTGTGCTCCTTTGATAACGAGATCATCGAAGCGCCGACCTTTCCCCTGATCCATCAGGAGGCCCGCATCCTTTACATCTGCGAGGGGCACGGCATCATCCGCGTGCAGGGTCGCGACATCGAGTTGCGTCCGGATACGCTCCTCGCCATTCTGCCCTGGCAGATCACGGTGGTAACGGAGGTCGATGAGCCGCTGCAATATCACCTCGTCATCTATAATCTCCATACGCTCAATCGCTATATCCGCGCCTTTTCCGACGAGCACGGCGGCACGGTGGACTGGCAGACGCACATCGAGCGCCAGCCCGCCCTTTACTGCGATGAGGGGCAGGCGCGCCGCATGCGGCAATTCTTTCTCTCCCTGCGCGAGGAGGTCGGGCTGGAATCTATTCTCGGCGCGGCTCCGCCGAAGGTCCTCGGCTCACTGGCCATCGTCAACCGGCTCGTGGAGCTGGTGATCCTCATGGAGCGCTTCCGCGCCGAACAGCCGCCCGAGCCCGCGGCCGCAGCGCCCTCCGCGCCGGATATGAGCGAGATACTGCGCTATCTCTACTGTCATACGGGCGAAAAGTTGACGCTCAAGGGGCTCTCGCGCCTTTTTTACGTGTCAGAGAGCAGCCTGAGCAGCTACATCAGCGGCATGACCGGTCTTTCCTTCTTCGATCTTCTCAACGAAATGCGCATCGGCAAGACCGCCGACTATCTGCTCTATACCGACCTGACGCTTGAGGAGATCGCCGCTGCGCTCGGCTATGTTGATGCCTCGCACATCTCCAAGGTGTTCTCTGCGCGCGTCGGCGTGCGCATCAACGACTACCGCAAGACCTACCAAAAGGTCGAAAGCCTGTGCCGCATCGAAAGCGACCGCCGCGTCTACGCGCTGGTGGAATACATCTGCCGCAGCTACCACGAGCCGCTCTCCGCGCGTCCCGTCGCCGAAAAGTTCGGCTATACCGTCGCCGAGATGAACCACGCCCTGATGCTTCAGGTCGAAAAGAATTTCGAGGAATTTCTCAACTTTATCCGCATCAACCGCGCCGCCGAGCTGCTGCTCACCACCGACCAGACCGTGACCTATATCGCCATGGAGGTCGGCTACGCGAACGTCAAGACCTTCAACCGCAATTTTCTCCGCTTCAAAGTGATGACGCCCGGCGATTTCCGAAAAAAGGTCACACTGCAGCAAAGCCGCCTGTGATCCGGCGCTGACATTTTATTCTCCATGATCCGACTGTCTTTTCGACAGCCGGATCTTTTTTCACACATTTGCCGCTGCCGTGCTTCATACAATCTTATCAACGGCAGACGGCGGACAGTTTCCGCCGCCCCCGTCCGCTGCGGCGGGCGGCCAGAACAAATTGAAGGAGGATCTTCCCATGCGCAGATCAATTAAGAAGTTTTTTGCTCTCTTCCTCGCATGCCTGATGCTCACCGTACCGCTTACAGGCTGCGGCGCCGATCCCGCCGCGCCGAACGGCGGCACGGCCGACAGCACCATCAAACTTGGCTGGATGGGATCGCTCACCGGCGATCAGGCCGCCTTCGGCACCTGTGAGAGCCAGACCGTCAAAATGATGGTCGACAACATGAACGCATCGGGCGGACTGCTCGGCCGCCAGATCGAGCTCATCTGCTACGACACCAAGGGCGACGCGCAGGAGGCCGTCAACGTCGCCAAGCGCCTGTGCGCGCAGGATAAGGTCTGCGCCATCATCGGGCCGAACGCCTCGGGCCAGTGCATCGCCATCCAGTCGGTGCTCGACCAGTACAAGGTCTCCGACATGTCTACCGTGGCAACAAATGAAAAGGTTACCATGCAGGACGGTGCGCTCAAGGAATATAATTTCCGCGTCTGCTTCATCGATCCTGTGCAGGGGCGCATCGCCGCATCCTTCATCGCCGACTACCTTGGCTATAAAAAGGCTGCCATTCTTTACGACGTCAACGACGATTACGCACAGGGTCTGAAGGACAACTTCATCAAGGTCTACACGGAAAAGGGCGGCACGGTGGTCGCCGAGGAAGGCTACACCGCCGGCGACACGGACTTCACTGCCCAGCTGACGAACATCAAACAGGCGGAGCCCGACATCATCTTCACACCCATTTTCTATCAGGACTTCATCATGATCCACAAGCAGGCCCGTACCCTCGGCATCGATCTTGCCATGGTCGGCGGCGACGGCTGTGCGTCCGAGGTGCTCTTCGACGCGGCAGACGCAGTGGACGGCTCCTACGTCATCAACCATGTCTCGCTGACCGACCCGGCTGGCGAGAGCTTCCGCAAGGAGTATGCGGAAAAATACAACGGCGCGAAGATGGAGCTCAACGGCTACATGGCGCACGATGCATTCCTCACCTGGGCCGCGGCAGTGGAGCTGGCCGGCAGCGACGACCCGCAGGCCATCACCGACGCGTATACGCAGATCACCGTCGAGGGTCTGACCGGCACGATCCGCATTTCACCGGACGATCACAACCCAATTGACAAGGCCGGCTGCGTCGAACGCATCGACGGCGCGAACCGAACCTACATTTTTGAAACCAAGATCGCATAATTAAGGGCTCTGCGCGCAGAGAACCACACGAGGCAAAGGGATTTTGTCTCTTCGGCACCCGGGCGTTCCATTCAGGGGCGTCCGGGGTCAACGAAACAAAAGGAGGCTCTGCATGGATCTGCAATACATTTTCCAGCAGCTGGTCAACGGCGTCTGTCTCGGCGGGATGTATGCCCTGATGTCGGTCGGCTACTCGCTGGTCTACAGCATTATGAATTTTTCCAACTTCGCCCACGGCGGCGTCATTATGGTCGGCGCTTACATCGGTTACTACGCGCTCACCGCGCTCGGCTGCGGCTTTCTGCCCGCCTTTGTGCTCTGCGGGCTCGGCAGCGGAGCGCTGGCCATCCTCATTGAGCGGCTGGTCTACACCCCTTTGCGGAAGCGGCACGCGCCACCGCTCTACTTCATTATCTCGGCCATGGGTGCGTCGATTTTTTTGGAAAACTTCGTTATCGCCACGCTCGACGGCACACCCCGAAACTATCCCGCACTTTTTGACAACAGCATCCGCATCGGCGGTCTGTCCCTCGGTGTGGACAGTCTGCTGATGATCCTCGTCTCGGCAGCCGCACTGCTGATTTTAATGTTCATCATCCAGAAAACCAAGGTCGGACTTGCCATCCGCGCCTGCTCCTACAGCGAGAGGGCCGCAGCCCTCATGGGGATCAACGGCAGTCTTGTCATCTTTGCCGTCTTTCTCATGGGCGGTGTGCTCGCCGGCTGCGCCGGCATGCTCTATGGGATGCGTTTCATCGTCAAGCCCACCATCGGTCAGGTGACGAACAAATCCTTTGTCGCGGCAGTGTTCGGCGGCCTCGGAAGCCTTCCCGGCGCGATCCTCGGCTCGCTGCTGCTCGGCATAATGGAGATTTTGGTCGCCTCCTTCAACTCCAGTCTGCGCGATCTGTTCGTGTACGCGCTGCTGATCCTCGTTCTTGTCATCAAGCCGTCCGGCCTGATGGGCAGGGTCGTGGAAGACAAAGCGTAAAGGAGGGACGCCATATGTTCAGCTGGTATTATATCGAGGGCATTCTTATTCAATCCTGTTATACGCTGCTCATCGTGCTGGGCCTGTCGATTCTCACGGGCTATACGGGTATGTTCTCCTTCGGCCACGCGGGCTTCGTGTGTGTCGGCGCATACGTCTCCGTCGTCTGTACCATGGCCTTCGGTCTGCCCTATTGGGCCGCACTGACCGCCGCGGGACTCGCGTCCATGGTACTCGGCGCGGCACTCGGCAAGATCACGCTCAACCTCAAGGGCGACTATTTCTGCATCGCCACGCTCGGCGTGGGGGAGGCGATACGGCTTATCTTCAACAATTTGCAGCTGCGGTGGAATGCAGGCGGCCGCGATTTCGTGCTCGACGGCGCAAAGGGTGTGGCCAGCATTCCGCTCCGCACGACCTTCGCCGGTTCGCTCATCCTTGTTGCCTTCTTTCTCACAGCCACCGCGCTGGTGATGAACTCCCGGCATGGGCGCAGCATGCTTGCCGTGCGCGAGGACGAGCTGGCCGCGCAGATGAGCGGTATCAACACCTTCCGCTCGAAGATGCTGGCCATGTGCATGTCCGCACTCTACGCAGGAATCGCCGGCGGTATGCTCGCGCACTACTTCGGCTATCTTCAGCCCAAGATGTTTATGATGGTCAAGTCCACGGAGTACACCATCATGGTCATTTTCGGCGGCATGGGCTCGATCACCGGCGCGGTGCTCGGCACACTGCTGCTCTGCGCGCTGCCGGAGCTGCTGCGTGCGGTCGGCGACTGGCGTCTGGTGATGTACGGTCTCGCCGTCATTGTCATTATGATCGTCCGTCCGAAGGGTCTCATGGGCGGGCGTGAGCTTCCCGTCGGTCGGCTCTTTCACGCCGTTGTCCGTATATTCGTCAAAAAGGAAACACCGCTGCCCCCATCTCCTGACGACGGCAGCGGCAGAGAGGAGGCGGCAGTATGAATGACGGCATCGCGCGCCGCGAGGACGATGCCATGCTCGAACTCAGGCACGTCACCAAGCGCTTTGGCGGCCTGACCGCCGTGGACGACGTCTCCTTCCGAGTCAAAAAAAGCGAGATCTATGCGCTCATCGGGCCGAACGGCGCCGGAAAAACCACGATCTTCAACCTCATCACCGGCGTTTATTCCCTCACAGAGGGAAGCATTCTCTTTGACGGTACAGTCATCGGACAGGGCGCAGCCGGAAACAGCGCAGGCCACAGACCCATTCACAATCGGCCCCATGACATTATGCTGCGCGGCATGGCACGCACATTCCAGAATATCCGCCTTTTTAAGAGTGAAACGGTGTACAACAACGTCCTCACCGCCTGCCACGCGGAGGCAGATTACAACATCTTCCAGTCACTCTGGCGTCTGCCCTTCGGGCCGACACGGTTCACAAAATACTATCATCAGGAAAAGGTGCTGCGCGCAAAAGCGGAGGCGCTCTTGCGGCTCATGGGCATCTGGGAGGCGCGGGATATGACCGCCGTCAATCTGCCCTACGGCCAGCAGCGCAAGCTGGAGATCGCCCGCGCACTGGCGACCAGCCCGAAGCTTCTGCTTCTTGACGAGCCGGCCGCCGGCATGAACCCGGAGGAAACGCTTGCGCTCATGGAGCTTATTCGCTCCATCCGCGATCGCTTCGACCTCACCGTTCTCATTATCGAGCACCATATGGATCTTGTGATGAACGTCTCTGACCGCATCTTCGTGCTCAACTTCGGCAAACCCCTTGCCGAAGGCACGCCTGCCGAGATCCAGAGCAATCCCGAGGTCATTGAAGCTTACCTTGGAAAGGAGGATGCACCCGATGGCAATGCTTGAGATCCGCAATCTACATGTCTACTACGGCGGCATCCACGCCCTCAAGGGCATCTCGCTTGATGTGGAGGAAGGGCAGATCGTTTCCATGATCGGCTCAAACGGTGCGGGGAAATCCTCTATGATGAACGCCATCTCCGGACTGGTAAAGTACAGCTCCGGCGTGATCCTCTACAAAGGCCAGCCGCTCCCCATGTCCGCAAGCCGTGTCGTCCGACTCGGCGTGTGTCAGGTGCCGGAGGGACGGCAGATCTTTGCTAATCTTACAACCCTTGAAAACCTGAAGATCGGCGCATATCTGCGCCGCGACAGAGACGGCGTCGCGCGCGATCTCAAGCGCGTATACGAAATCTTTCCGCGTCTGGAAGAGCGTCGGGATCAGATCGCCGGCACGCTCTCCGGCGGCGAGCAGCAGATGCTGGCGATGGGACGCGGCATCATGTCCGCGCCCGACCTCATCATGCTCGATGAGCCGTCACTCGGTCTCGCACCGCTGCTGGTCGGCACCATTTTTGACACCATCGAGGAGATCAAGGCGATGGGCAAGACCATTCTGCTCGTCGAGCAAAATGCGCTCAAGGCACTTTCCGTCGCGGATAACGCCTATGTGCTCGAGCAGGGACGCATCACCAAATCCGGTCCGGGGCGCGAGCTGCTCCGTGATCCTGCTATCGCGGAGGCCTATCTCGGCAAAGCCGCCCGCTGATTTTTGAAAATGTTCGGAGGTATACAGCCATGGCTAAAACGGCACAGGATGTCATGCAGCTCATCCGTGAGCGAGATATCAAAATGGTGGACTTCAAGATGGTCGATATCGACGGCCACTTCCGTCATGTGACGATCCCCGCGCAAAACTTCACAGAGGCGACCATGACCGACGGTATCGGCTTCGATGCCTCAAACTACGGCTATGCCGCAGTTGAGAAGAGCGACATGGTGTTCATTCCCGATCCCGATACCGCACAGCCGGACCCATTTTGCGGCATTTCCACACTGTCAATGACCGGCGATGTCATGGTCATTGATACGCCGCGCAACCGTCCGCTCGACCAGTACCCGCGCAGCGTCGTGCGCGCGGCAGAGCAATATATGCGCGATATGGGCGTCGCCGACACGATGCTCGTCCTGCCGGAGTTTGAATTTTATCTCTTCGACAGCGTGTCGTGGAAGGTCTCGCCGAATGAAATCAGCATGCATCCGGACGCCGAACAGGCGTACTGGAACAGCGGCAGCAGCGGCTGCGGCACGATCGTCCCCCGGCAGGGACATTATCATGCCGCCAAGCCGCTCGACCGAACCTATGAGTGCCGCAGCGAGATGTGCATTCTGATGGAACAGGCCGGCATCCCGGTCAAGTACCATCATCCCGAAGTCGGCGGCGCAGGCCAGTTTGAGATCGAGCCCAAGCTCGGCGAGATGAGCAAAATGGCCGACGCAAGCATGATGATCCGGTACATCATCCGCAACACCGCCCTCAAATACGGCAAAAGCGCGACTTTTATGCCAAAGCCCATTTACGGCGAGGCGGGCAGCGGAATGCACGTCCACATGCTGCTTTTAAAAGACGGTGAGCCGGTGTTCTCCGACGACAACGGCTACTCGCACCTGAGCCGGGAGGCGCACTGGTTCATGGGCGGACTGCTCCGGCACATCGATTCTCTCTGCGCCATCACCAACCCGTCCACCAACTCCTTCAAGCGTCTGGTGCCGGGCTTTGAAGCGCCCGTTACGGTCGGATACGCCACGAGCAACCGCAGTGCAGTCATTCGTATCCCCGCCTACGCGAAGACGCCGAATATGCGCCGATTTGAGCTGCGCAGCCCGGACGCGACATGCAATCCATACTATTGCTACGCGGCGCTGCTCATGGCAGGGCTTGACGGCATTGAGCACAAGATTGACCCGCATGCCAACGGCTGGGGCCCCTATGACATGAATCTCTACACGCTCCCGGCCGAAGAGCGGGCAAAGCTGCGCCGGCTGCCCGCCTCGCTCGATGCGGCGCTTGACGCGCTGGAGGCCGACCACGACTACCTCACGCGCGGCGGCGTGTTTCCCGAAGCGCTGCTGCGCAGCTTCATCGCCGCCAAGCGCAGAGAGTGCGCGGAGATAGCCGCCATTCCCCATCCCGCGGAATTTGAACGATATTATAATTTATGATCTGCCATCCTCCATACCGGCAGGGGCGTCCCGCAGCGGGACGCCCCTGCAAAATTTAGGGGCTTTCACTCGGCGCAAAAGCGTGCTATAATGATTATAATTTATGCGCAGGAGGCCCTTATGCAAATCGGCAGCGTAACAATCGAATCAAAGCTTGCCCTCGCGCCGATGGCGGGTGTGACCGATGCGGCGTTCCGCGAGCTGTGCGCCTCTCTGGGTGCGGGGCTGACGTGCACGGAGCTCGTCAGCTCCAAGGCCCTGTGCTATCAGGATAAAAAGAGCCGCACGCTGCTTGCGCCCTTTCCTGGCGAACACCCGATGCAGGCACAGATCTTCGGCAGCGATCCGGTATGCATGGCCGAGGCCGCGCAGATCGCCATTGAAGCAAGCGGTGCGGATATCCTTGATATCAATATGGGCTGTCCGGTCGGAAAGATCGTAAACAACGGCGATGGCTCGGCTCTGATGAAGGACCCCGAAAAGGCTGCGCGCATTGCCGAAGCTGTGGTCAGGGCGGTCAAGGTCCCCGTGACGGCCAAGATGCGCCGCGGCTGGGACAAGGGCAGCATCAACGCGCCCGCGCTCGCCGTGCTGCTCGAATCCGTCGGCGTAGCCGGTGTCACCGTCCATGGCCGCACGCGCGTGCAGATGTACGGCGGGCAGGCAGACTGGTCGACGATCCGCGAGGTGAAGGAAGCGGTAAAGATCCCCGTCATCGCCAACGGCGACGTGTTTGAGCCGGAGGATGCTGTGAGGATCCTCAAAGCCACCGGCGCGGACGCCGTGATGATCGGACGCGGCTGCTTCGGGAATCCATGGCTCTTCCAGCAGGCAAAGGCCGCCCTCGCGGGTGAGCCGATCCCGCCGCTCCCGCCGCTCGCCGAGCGGTGCGACGCGCTGGTGCGCCAGATCGAGCGCAGCGCGGAATTCCGAAGCGAAAAGGTCGCGCTGCTCGAAGCGCGGCGGCACTACTGCTGGTATCTCAAGGGTGTGAAATACGCCAATTACTATAAAGAGCAGATCAACCGTATGGAGACGCTGGAGGACCTATACCGCGTCACGGCGGGCATCAAGCGCGATCTGCACGACTGAGGGATGCGGACATGAACGAAAGCGAACTGATTCAGGCCGCGCGCCGCGGCGACGAGGATGCCTTTGAGCAGCTTGTCCGGCTGCATGAGAAAAGAGTATACAACCTCTGCCTGCGCATGTGCGGCAGCGCCGAGGACGCCGCCGAGGCCGCACAGGACACATTTCTCGCCCTTTGGCGGGGACTTGATGGCTTTCGGCAGGACGCGGCTTTGTCGACATGGCTCTACCGGCTGGCCAGCAACGCCTGCATCGATCTGCTCCGACGCAGCAAACGCGCGCCGGATGGCGTGTCGCTCGACGATGAGGACACGCATCTCGAGATCAGCGGCCACGCACCCACGCCCGAGCAGCATGTCGAGCGGCAGGAAACGCACCGCCTTGTACACAAGGCGCTCGCCTCGCTGCCGCCGGAATACCGGCAGGTGCTGGTGCTGCGCGAGCTCCATCAGCTCAGCTATGCCGAGATTTCCGAGATCACAGCGCTTGAGCTGGGAACAGTAAAAAGCCGCATCAGCCGCGGGCGACTCCTGCTGCGAAATTATTTGGCGGCAGATGGGAACTTTTTTGAAAAGCCATCGTCAAAGGTTACAGAATGTAATCGATCTGTTGGAGGGGAGAGGAACGCAACTTGAAGGATTGTGACAGATTTGCGCCGCTGCTCTCAGCCTTTGTTGACGGAGAGCTGACGGATGAAGAGCGCGCGGAGACCGCCGCCCATGCGGAAGGGTGTGCGGCGTGCCGAAAGCTTCTTGACGAGCTGCTGGAAATGCGCGCGGCATTTGACGCGTTTGAAGAAGAGGAAGTACCTGACGGTTTTACGGAGGGCGTGATGGCTGCCGTTCGTGCGGAAAAGGCTGCGGCGAAGCCCTCGGTGAAGCGGCGGAGCGTTTGGAAGCGCTATCTGCCGATGGCCGCCTGCGCAGCCCTCGTGCTTTTCGCCGCCGCGATAACGGTACCGCGCTTTGACACAAAACAGGCGGCAAACGATACGGCGGCTCTCCCCGCACCGGAGAGCCAGATGTTCGTTTCCACGGCAGACGCTTCCGCCGCCGAAGCGGATTCAGCCCCGGAGGAAAAAGCCTTTCCCGATGAATACTGCGAGGCCGTACAGGGCAGCTCATTCTACAGCGCGCTCGACGGTGCGCAGAGCGATGAGAACGGCATGGCCAAATCCGCCGGTGCGGGTTCACTTTACTCTTGCGAAACGGTTTCCCTCGGCGAGAGCGACCGGGAGGGTACGCTGCTGTACGCCGGCGGCAGTCCGGTCATCCTTACGCTGCACGGCGTGGGTGCGTCGGACTATGTGGCGGAAAACGACGGCATCAGGGATGGCAGCACAGATCTTTACTATGTTCCCATCAACGCGCTGCGCGAGCTTCCGGATGGGCTTTCTATCGCAGAGCCGTTTTCGGAAGCACTTGCGTCCGCGCCGGAGAATGCAGAATGGGTGCTCGTATTCCCCAATGACCATGTTGAGGTGCCGCAGACGTGAAAAAAAGGCAACTTTGGCTCTGCCCTCTCGTTATGGCGCTCATTGTCGCGCTGGATCAATGGGTAAAGGCATTCATTACGGCTCATTTCGCCGTGGGTGAGGGACAGCCCTTTCTCCCCGGTCTTCTCAATCTGCACTATGTCCGCAATTTCGGCGCCGCGTGGTCGAGCTTTTCCGGTGCGCGCTGGCTGCTGGTCGCGGTGACGAGCATCGCCATGCTCGCCCTGTGCTGGCTGCTCATCAGGATCGTGCGGCATCCGCTCGGCGTTTGGTCGCTCACCGCCATTATCGGCGGCGGCGTAGGAAACCTCATCGACCGCGTGCGCTTCGGCTATGTAGTCGATATGCTCGATCTTGCGTTTATGGGCTTCCCGGTCTTTAACGTCGCGGACTGCTTCGTGGTCTGCGGCACAATCACGGCAGTGGTCTATTACCTTTTGATCTATCCGAAAACCGACGAAAAGAACTGGAAGGGCGGACATGGAACCGATCCTGCTGAGAACAACTGAAGCAAACCGGAATCAAAGGCTCGACGCATTTCTTGCGTCGAGCCTTGACGGCCTGACCCGCTCGCAGGCGGCACGGCTGATCGAAAGCGGCAGCGCGCTGGTGGATGGAAGATCCGTGGGAAAAAGCTGCAAGCTTGCAGGCGGCGAGCGGATCGCCGTAATACTCCCCGAGCCCGAGCCGGTCGAGGCCGTGGCGCAGGATATCCCGCTCGACGTGGTGTACGAGGATGCGGATGTGATCGTGGTCAACAAGCCCAGCGGCATGGTCGTCCATCCCGCGCCGGGGCATCCGGACGGCACACTCGTCAACGCGCTGCTCCATCACTGCGCCGGTTCCCTCTCCGGAATCGGCGGAGCGCTGCGCCCCGGCATCGTCCACCGCATTGACCGCGATACGAGCGGCCTCATTATTGCGGCAAAGAACGACGCGGCGCACCAGTTCCTCTCCGCGCAGCTTGCCGACCATACGCTCGCACGGACATATGAATGCATCGTTGTCGGCAATCCCCGCGCGGACAGCGGCACCGTCGATGCCCCCATCGCCCGCCACCCGACAGACCGCAAGCGCATGGCTGTGGTATCCGGCGGGCGCAAAGCCGTCACGCACTGGGAGGTCATCGCCCGCTATCCTGGCTATACGCACGTCCGCTGCCGACTGGAGACCGGGCGCACGCACCAGATCCGCGTCCATATGGCCTACATCGGCCATCCCATTCTCGGTGACACAGTGTACGGCGCGAAAAAAGAGGTCGCAAGCCTTACAGGACAATGCCTGCATGCAGTCGCTCTGCGCTTCATCCACCCGCGCACACACGAGACAGTTGAACTGAGTTGTCCCCTGCCGGAGGAGTTTACCGCCATGCTGAAAAAAATCGCAAAATAAAAAGCAGCCTTACGGCTGCTTTTTTCATGCTCAGTAGATCTTATCGAGATACTCCACCACATCGGCGACCGCACCGTCGCTGCAATGGGAAACGATGCGCGCCCCGGAAGCAAGCACCTCCGGAATGGCGTTTGCGGGCGCAAAGGGCACGGCGGAAACCGCCAGCATAGGCAGGTCGTTTTTATGGTCGCCGATGCAGTAAATATCCCCGCGCGCAACGCCCAGCAACTCCGCCAGACGCCGGATCATACCGCCCTTGGTCGCTCCGGCGGCGGTCAACTCGAGCAGATGGTCGCTTGAGTAAATCAGCTCATACTCCACGCCCCATGAACGCGAGCGAATAAAGGTCTCGACCTGTGCCAGCAGCGGCGGATCCTCTTCAAAAAGGATCTTGATGATGGGAAAATCGATCTCAGAGAAGCTCTCCACCGTCTGCACCGCCGCGCGGGTGAGATGCTCATGGCTTCTGATGTAGTGGTTTGGGTTCATCGCATGGATGCGGCGGTCCTCATGGTAGACCTCAAAGGCCAGCGTGGGAAAGCGCGCGAGCAGCTCGGCCATATGCGCCCGCGTGTCCTCGTTGAGGAAGGCAGTGTAGAGATAGCGCCCCGCGCGGAAGTCGTAAATCGCCGCACCGTTGGCGATCACGCCCGGCGCGCTCATCGGCACATCCTTCGCGTAATCAATAAAGGCCGGCAGCGCGCGGCCGGTCGAAATGGCAAACAGCCCGCCATTCCGGATGAAATATTCCAGCGCCTCGCGGTTGCGCACGCACATCGGCGGGATCTCCGTTCCGTTATCGAGTGCGTACTGAGTGCAGACAAGCGTATTATCAAAGTCGCTGGCAAGCAGCACATGGTCGAATTTCTGCATGGGACGTTCCCTTCTCTCCCTTTTCTGTTCTTTTCTCGCTGACCAGTATAACACGGTCCGCAAAAAAAGCAACGACTTTTCCCGCCCGCCGTGCATCAGACTTGACATCCGTGGTATAATAGGATATTCGTATCAGAGTCTGAGAGGAAGAAATAATCATGGCATTTGAGTTCCCCGCCTATCGCGCGCCCGACTTTACCGCCGCGCGCTTTGCCGACGCGCCGGACGCCCGCACAGCGCTGTGTGAGCAGGATGGCATCGCACCGGAATATTACCACTCCACCTCCATGTTTCCGGAATACTTTAAAATAAACGGCCAGTGGGTCCTCGCGCCCGAAAGCCGCATGGACTCGAGCGTTGTGCTGTGTTCCGACGGCACGCTTGATGTGGTGGAAAACCGCAATCTGCGCGCGGGCGACCGCGTGATGCTCGGCCGCACGGAGCGCGGCGAAGAGGGCATCTACCTCCACGAGAACGGCTTCGTTTCCAAGGACAGTGCCGAGGAAGCATTCCGCTTCCGTCAGGGCCGCTCGCGTGAGACCTCCTATGCCCGCGACTACGACGAGCTGATCGATCTGCTGCGCTATGAAAAGGAGCACGGCAAGATCGTCTGGGTGCTCGGGCCCGCATTCGCATTCGACGCCGATGCGCGCACCGCCATGCAGGCCATGGTGGAGCACGGCTTTGTCCACGGCCTGATGGCCGGCAATGCTCTTGCCACCCATGATCTGGAGGGCGCGTATCTCCACACCGCGCTCGGTCAGGATATCTACACCCAGCGTCAGTGCGCGAATGGGCATTATCATCATCTGGACGTCATCAACAAGGTCCGCCGCTGCGGCTCGATTGTCCAGTTCGTGGAAAAGCACAGCATTTCCGACGGCATCATGTACGCCTGTGTGAAAAATAATGTTCCCTTTGTCCTCGCCGGCTCCATCCGTGATGACGGCCCGCTGCCCGAGGTCATCGGCGACGCCTACGCCGCCCAGAGCGCCATGCGTGCCATGCTGCGCGATGCGACCACGGTGATCTGTCTTGCCACCATGCTCCACACCATCGCCGCAGGCAATATGTACCCCTCGTTCCGCGTACTACCGGACGGTACGGTGCGTCCCGCCTACCTTTACGCGGTGGACGCAGACGAATTTGTGGTCAATAAGCTCCTCGACCGCGGCAGCCTTGCCGCCAAAACCATCGTCACGAACGTGCAGGACTTTATCACCATTGTCTCGCGCGGCGTCGGCGCGGTCTGAACCGTCAGACAAGCTTATATAAAAACGCAAAAAGAAACGTGACCGGCGTTGCCGGTCACGTTTCTTTTTTTCTTATTCTGCGCTCGGCGCGGCCGGCGGCGTGCCGCCGTTTCCGCCGCTGCTGCGGCGTCCACGTCCGCCGCGGTGGCTGCGGCGGTGCGGCTTTGTCCCTTCGGGGAGTGGGCCATTCTCCGCGCTCTTCGCACCCTCCGCTGCCGGAGCAGCCGACCTTGCCTGCTGTTCCTTCTGTTCCCGGCGCGGGCGGCGTTCCCCCTCCGGCTTTCTGGCCGGCGCGGGCTTTTTCTCGCTCCGCTCGGGCTTGTCGCTCTTTTCCGCTTTTGTGGGAGCCGCTTCAGCGGTGCCCTCCCGCGGGCGCTTCTCTCCGCCGCGGCCCCGTCCGCCGCGATGGCTCCGTCCTCCTCTGCGGCGGCGCTGTTCGCGCTTCTCCCCATCGTCCTCCGCAGCTGCGGGAGCGCTACTCTTCACCGGCTCGACTGCGGGCTCAGAGATCTCCAGCGCCCGGAACACCGGCGACGGCATGGCGGCAAGCTCATCTCCCGCGTCCGGCGCGGTGTAGCGCGCGGGACGCTCTGCCGGGATCTCGATGCCGTCGCGCGAGCCTTTGCCGTTGCGCAGTACGCAGACCTCGCAGTTGTGATAGCACTTGGCTCCCTCATTCGAATCGTCCAGCCGGACATTCACCGTCTCTTTAATCAGATTCACGGCGCTGACATTGCCCGGGCCGTCCGGCGTGAGAACAAAGGAATCATTCTTCGGCATCCGCTTCGACGCATCCTCATACGCCGCCTGCTCATACTTCAGGCAGCACATCAGGCGGCCGCAGGCGCCGGAGATCTTGGTCGGGTTCAGGCTGAGATTCTGCGTCTTGGCCATTTTGATGGACACCGGCACAAAATCGTCCAGAAACTGCGCGCAGCAGAACGGACGGCCGCAGATACCGAGACCTCCGAGCATCTTCGCCTCGTCGCGCACACCGATCTGGCGCAGCTCGATGCGGGCGCGGAACACACCCGCAAGATCGCGCACGAGCTCACGGAAATCCACACGTCCATCGGACGTGAAAAAGAACACGATCTTGCTTCCGTCGAAGTTACACTCCACACGCACAAGCTTCATATCCAGCCCGCGTTCGGCAATCTTCTTCTGGCAAATGCCAAACGCGTCTTTCTCGCGCTGACGATTATACTCCATCGTGCGGCGGTCATTTTCCGTCGCCAGACGCACCAGCGCGCGCAGCGGCTGAACGACGGCGCTGTCGTCGACCTCATGGTTGCCGGTCAGGCACTGAGCATACTCTGTGCCCTGCGCCGTTTCCACGATGACAAACTCTCCCGCTTCCACGGCAATGCCGTGTGGGTCAAAATAATAC
Source organism: bacterium (assembly GCA_037419475.1). Taxonomy (GTDB): domain Bacteria; phylum Bacillota; class Clostridia; order Oscillospirales; family Oscillospiraceae; genus Hominicoprocola. The sequence goes on along the minus strand of JAXYYF010000102.1, from coordinate 22,592 downwards.
TCTTTGCATCCGCCGCGAAAGCGGACGCCGATCACCTCAGTCAAAGGATCTCCTCCAATTCTACGGCAAGGCCGCCGAGCAGCGGACCGATGCCGACGTTATAATTGCAATGGTCTCGATAGGTTTTCAGCAGTTCTATTGTGTTGAGGAGCTGCGATTTTGTCAAGCGCGAGGCAAGGATCACGCGCATCGCCGCAGCATCCTTCGGTGCCTCCGGCGCGGCGCCGCATTTCGCACACAGCGCGTCGGCAAGGATCACACGCACACCCTCGAAAAGCTCCGCGAGCGATTCCCGCGTTGCCTTCGCCGTTTCCAGCTTGAGCAGGAAGGATGCGCGTCCCGCCTCGCGGCCCTCCGCAATCAGACGAACCAGTTCCCGCGTGCGCTCGTCGTCTTCGCCGCTCTCCTCCCCTGCCGGCGGAAGCTTGAGCTCCACACAGCGCGAACGAATAGTCGGCAGCAGCACGCTGGGATTCTCCGCGCAGAACACAAACGCCGCGTAGGGCGGCCCCTCCTCCACTGTTTTAAGCAGTACATTCTGATCCTTCTCGTTGAGCACGGTGCAGTCAGGAAAAATGTAGACCTTGCACGCACCCTCGTTCGGGCGGACATAAGCGTCCGTGCGCACGCCGCGGATCACATCCACGCTGATCTCCGCGTGTTCATTGTCATGCACAGTCGTTACATCGGGGTGGATGTCCGAGAGCACCTTGCGGCAGTGCACGCAGGCAAGGCACGGCTTGTCTCGCTCCATGCACTCAAGTGCTGCGGCGGCATAGTGCGCCGCTTCGGAAAGCTCCCCTGCGCCCGAAAGGATCAGCGCATGACTGAGCATCCCACGGTTCGCTGCGGCCCGGATGCGCGCGGCGGTATTCGTTTTTGCAAAGGCCGACAGCTCCATGCGTTCCTCCGGATCATAATACTACAGGATATAGTATAGCGCAAAAATATGCCAAACGCAAGAAAACTTATTTGTATTCGCAGGAATAATCCAAATGTTCATAAACATTTTTCGGAATTTTTGGCAGTTTTTCTTGCGTATTTGAAAAAATTTGTCTATAATAAGAAAGCTTTTGAAGTGCTATTGGGGTTTTATATTCAATAGAGATTTTATTTATGGAGGAAAGTTATGAGCAAAAAATATTGCTACCTGTTCACCGAAGGCAACGCCAACATGCGTGAGCTCCTCGGCGGCAAGGGCGCGAACCTCGCCGAGATGACCAACATCGGTCTGCCGGTTCCGCAGGGCTTCACCATCACCACCGAGGCCTGCACCCAGTACTATGAGGACGACCGTCAGATCAATGATGAGATCTTTGCCGAGATCATGGAGTATGTCGAGAAGATGGAGAAGATCACCGGCAAGAAGTTCGGTGATCTGCATAATCCTCTGCTCGTTTCCGTCCGTTCCGGCGCGCGCGCTTCCATGCCCGGCATGATGGACACCATCCTGAACCTCGGCCTCAATGAGGACGTCGTCAACGTCATCGCCGAGAAGTCCAACAACCCCCGCTGGGCCTGGGACTGCTACCGCCGCTTTATCCAGATGTACTCCGACGTCGTTATGGAGGTCGGCAAGAAGTACTTTGAGCAGCTCATCGACCAGATGAAGGAAAAGAAGGGTGTCACCCTTGACGTCGAGCTGACCGCCGAGGATCTCAAGGAGCTCGCCGGCCAGTTCAAGGCCGAATACAAGTCCAAGATTGGTGAGGACTTCCCCACCGATCCCAAGGAGCAGCTCATGGGCGCGATCAAGGCTGTTTTCCGCAGCTGGGACAACCCCCGCGCGAACGTCTATCGCCGCGACAACGATATCCCCTACTCCTGGGGCACTGCCGTCAACGTGCAGTCCATGGCCTTCGGCAACATGGGCGACGACTGCGGCACCGGCGTTGCGTTCACCCGCAACCCCGCCACCGGCGAGAAGAAGCTCATGGGTGAGTTCCTGACCAACGCGCAGGGTGAGGACGTCGTCGCCGGCGTGCGTACCCCGATGCCCATTGCCGAGATGGCCGAGAAGTTCCCCGAGGCGTTCAAGCAGTTCGAGGACGTGTGCAAGATCCTTGAGGATCATTACCGCGACATGCAGGATATGGAGTTCACCGTCGAGCACGGCAAGCTCTACATGCTCCAGACCCGTAACGGCAAGCGTACCCCCGCCGCCGCTCTCAAGATCGCCTGCGATCTCGTGGACGAGGGCATGATCGACGAGAAGAAGGCCGTCGCCATGATCGAGCCCCGCTCTCTCGACACCCTGCTCCACCCCCAGTTCGACGCCGAGGTTCTCAAGAAGACCCCCGTCATCGGCAAGGCTCTGCCCGCCTCTCCCGGCGCGGCCTGCGGCAAGATCGTTTTCTCCGCCGAGGACGCCAAGGCCTGGAAGGAGCGCGGTGAGAAGGTCGTTCTCGTCCGTCTCGAGACCTCTCCCGAGGACATCGAGGGCATGAAGGCTTCTCAGGGCATCCTGACCGTCCGCGGCGGCATGACCTCTCACGCGGCTGTCGTGGCTCGCGGCATGGGTAAGTGCTGCGTTTCCGGCTGCGGCGAGATCAAGATGGACGAGGAGAACAAGAAGTTCGAGCTCGCCGGCAAGGTCTACCACGAGGGTGACTGGCTCTCCATCGACGGCTCCACCGGCAACATCTACGACGGTGCCGTTCCCACGGTCGACGCTTCCATCGGCGGCGAGTTTGGCCGCGTCATGGGCTGGGCCGACAAGTACCGCCGTCTGGGCGTTCGCACCAACGCCGATAACCCGCACGATACCGCGCAGGCTGTCAAGTTCGGTGCCGAGGGTATCGGCCTGTGCCGTACCGAGCACATGTTCTTCGAGCCCGACCGTATCCCCGCCATCCGCGAGATGATCTGCTCTGACACCGTCGAGCAGCGCGAGAAGGCACTGGCCAAGCTCGAGCCGATGCAGCAGGGTGACTTTGAGGCCATGTATATCGCGCTCGAGGGCCGTCCGATGACCGTCCGCTTCCTCGATCCCCCGCTGCACGAGTTCGTCCCCACCGAGGAGGCCGACATCGAGCTGCTCGCCAAGGATATGGGCAAGAGCGTTGCCGAGATCAAGAACATCATCGCCTCCCTGCATGAGTTCAACCCGATGATGGGTCACCGCGGCTGCCGTCTGGCCGTCACCTTCCCGGAGATCGCCGCGATGCAGACCCGTGCGGTCATCAAGGCTGCGCTGAACGTCAACGCCGCGCATCCCGAATGGCACATCGTGCCCGAGATCATGATCCCGCTCGTCGGCGAGGTCAAGGAGCTCAAGTACGTCAAGGACGTCGTCGTCAAGACCGCGGACGAGATCATCTCCTCCGTCAAGTCCGACATGAAGTATAAGGTCGGCACCATGATCGAGATCCCGCGCGCCGCTCTGACCGCGGACGAGATCGCCAAGGAAGCGGACTTCTTCTCCTTCGGCACCAACGACCTGACCCAGATGACCTTCGGCTTCAGCCGTGACGACGCCGGCAAGTTCCTCGGCGCGTACTACGACAAGAAGATCTACGAGAACGATCCGTTTGCCAAGCTCGATCAGGTCGGCGTTGGCAAGCTCGTGAAGATGGCCGCAACCATGGGCCGCGAGACCAATCCCGACATTCACCTCGGCATCTGCGGCGAGCACGGCGGCGATCCCGCTTCCGTCGAGTTCTGCCATAAGGTCGGTCTGGACTACGTTTCCTGCAGCCCGTTCCGCGTGCCCATCGCCCGCCTCGCCGCCGCACAGGCCGCGATCAAGGAGATGTAAGTCTCGCGCTTCGGCGTTTACAAATCGTATAACAGCAAGCCTCCGGTCGCTGACCGGAGGCTTGTGTTTTATAGGGGCGTATGATAAGATGACGACAGGCAAATCGGACTTTGATGGAGGAGACCGTATGAAAAAGATGATCGCAATGGTTCTTTGTCTTATACTGGCGCTTTCATTATCTGGCTGTGGAAATAATGTTCAGAGTTCCGATACACACGATGCGAGCTACGAAGAAGGTTACAACGCCGGCTATGAGGCAGGATACCATAACGGAAAGCAGCAAGCGGCCGGAAATAAAGCGCGTTTTGCACAGTTTTCGGGTTCTTTTACAGCTACCGTCGAGCAACTCCTGCCCGATTACTATGCTCTTCCGGGGAAAACGGTTGCCGTAGTCCACTTTTTCCAAGACAAACCATTTTTGCTTCGTTTTCATGAAGATTTGAGCGGCAAACTTATTGAGGAAAAAGCTTATGTATTTGAGTTTGAAGCATTTGAGGTTGAACTTCCAGACAGCGAAGAGAATCCCAATATCTCAGACTATATGTATTCCATAAATATTACCGGTTATAGAACTGCGGAAGACAGCGAACTCGGATCAAGTAGTATAATGCCGACAGTTGAAATCGTACTAAAGTAAGCAAGATCATTCGTTTTACCAGAAAATACATGGGTAAATTCCGATTTGCCGAAAAAGCAGCATCACACCGCAGAAATCAAGTGAGGAGCGCCTTTTGGCGCCCCTCACTTTTATCTGTGCAGTTGTCGTTTTATTACGCCAGAGCAGCAGTGATAATAGCCATGGAGTAGACCTCCTGCGCGTTGCAGCCGCGGGAGAGGTCGTTGATGGGTGCATTCAGGCCGAGCAGGATGGGGCCGTAGGCGTCGAAGTTACCCAGACGCTGGGCGATCTTGTAACCGATGTTGCCAGCATTGATGTCGGGGAAGATGAAGGTGTTGGCATGGCCGCCGACGCCGTCGGAGATATGCTTGGTCTTGGCAACGACAGGAGACACGGCCGCATCGAACTGGAACTCGCCGCCGATTGGGGTGTTGGGCATTTCAGCCTTGGCCTTCTCGCAGGCGTTGCGCATCTTATCGACGTCCTCGCCCTTGCCGGAGCCGAGGGTGGAGTAGCTCAGGAAGGCGACCTTCGGGTCAACACCGAAGATCTTGGCGCACTCGACCGTCTCGCGGCAGATCTCAACCAGCTCGTCCTCATTAGGCTTGATGTTGATGGCGCAGTCGGCCATAGCAAGCACCTCGTTCTCGCCGGAGGCAGAAGGACGAACCATAATGAAGCAGGAAGAGACGATCTTGTTGCCGGGCTTGGTCTTGATGAGCTGGAGCGCGGGACGGACAGTGTCCGCCGTGGAGTAGGTCGCGCCGCCGAGCAGGCAGTCTGCCTTGCCCATCTTGACAAGCATGGTGCCGAAATAGTTGCCGCGGCTCAGTGCGTCACGGCACTGCTCCGGGGTCATCTTGCCCTTGCGCAGGGCGACCATCTGCTCGACCATAGCATCCATCTCAGGATAGTTTGCAGGATCGGCGATCTCCGCACCGCGGATATTGAAGCCGGCCTCTTCCGCAGCCTCAGCGATCTCATCGGGATTGCCGACGAGCACAGGCTTCAAGAAGTTACCGGACAGCAGACGTGCGCTCGCCTCAAGAATACGGGGATCCGTACCCTCGGTAAAGACGATCGTCTTGGGGCTCTTTTTCAGGGTTGCGATCAATTGACCAAACATGGGGATTCCTCCTAATAATGCTGCCGCAGGGGGGCGGCATGAATTAACGGCTAACAGTATACACCTGTTTTTTTCGGGTCTCAACACCAAATCATAAAAAATTTACAATTTTTTGATGAATTTCAGAAATTGGAGAAAATGGGGAGAAACCAGAAGATGTTGTGCCGTTTTTCTTCCCGCGCGGCAAAATATTGCGCGCGTCCCCTCACTGCCCCCTCTGCCATCCTTTTCCCCACGGCTTTGGAGGGGTTGACGCGGACGGTGAAAAAGGTTATCATATCATTTGTTACAAATTGTAACCAATTTAACACCTTCTCTTTCATAGATTTTATGGAGTGACTATGGGACAACATAAACGCACAAATCAATCCGGCCGTTCGGCGCGCAGAGCGCCGCGCACCGAACAGGCTGCGGCATCCGCAGTGCACACGGAGAACACGCTGGCAAGAACCCGCCGCGCGGACGAGTCGTTTGCGCAGAAGCTCCGCAGGATCGGCAAAAGCCTTCGCGGCATGATCCACGAGGATCGCGCGCGCAGCTTTCCGGAATCCAACAGCGTGGCTGTGCAGGCGCTCTTATTGCTTTTCGGCATGCTCGCTTTCTGGGGCGCGCTGGCGCGCGAGAAGCTGCGTATTCTGCGCCGCCGCGTGATCCACCGCACCGGCGGACAGCGTGTGATCAAATGGCACGCAAAAAAATACCATCAGCTGATATTTGTCGGCGGCGCGCTGGCTATCGCCGCCTTTGCCGTGCTCGTTTCCCGCTACACGCTCGGCACAACGGTCATTTACGACGGCAAGGCCCTTGATGTGGTCGCAAGCGAACGCGACGCCAAGCGCGTTGCAGCAAATGTCGCGGGCATCACCACCGAAACGCTTGGCAAGAGCTTTACCTTCTCCGATGAGTCGATCCAGTATTCCAAGGGGCTGGTCGCGCGCAGCGAGCTGGTCAGCCGCAGCGAACTGGAGGAGGATCTCAACGACGAGATCGGTCTTGTCACGCGCGGCTATTCCTTATATATTAACGATGAGCTTATCGGCTCGACGCAGTATGAGGGCGCGCTCGACGGCCTGCTCAACCAGCTCAAGGAGAGCTATATCTCCGAGGACACGCTGACGGTTGATTTTGAAGAGGATGTACGTATCGTCGAGGGCTATGTCCCGACGGAGAGCATCGTCAACCTCGGCCAGATCGCCGAGATCCTCAACTCCACCAAGGCCGGCGAAGTGACCTACACCGTTGTCAAGGGCGACACGTGGAGCGACATCGCCAACAGCCACGGCATGACCACCAAGGAGCTGCTGGCCATCAACCCCGACTTTGACATCAACCGTCTTCAGATCGGTGATGAGCTGACGCTCTCCAACGCCGTTCCCTATCTGACCGTTGTGGTCACAGAGCGGCAGAACTACGTCGAGGACATTCAGTACGACATCACCTATACCGACGATCCGAGCATGTATAAGGGCGACTACAAGGTGCTCTCCAAGGGCTCCTACGGCACGGCGGACGTCGTGGCCGACGTCACCTATATCAACGGCGAAGAGACCGAGCGCACTGTGCTCTCGAGCGTTACGCTCACCGAGCCTGTGACCGAGCTGCGCGCACAGGGCACCAAGGAACGCCCGAGCTGGTACCCCACCGGCAGCTTCCGCTGGCCGACGAGCGGCCGCATCACGTCCTACTTCGGCTACCGCAACACCGGTATCCGCGGCGCGTCCACCAACCATATGGGAATCGACATCTCTGTGTCCTACGGCACGCCGATCTATGCCGCAGACGGCGGCGTGGTCACCTACTCCGGCTATAAGGGCGCGATGGGCTATGTGGTCATCATCGACCACCAGAACGGCTTTGTGACCTATTATGAGCACAACAGCTCGCTCACCGTTTCGGCCGGACAAACGGTCTATAAGGGCCAGCAGGTCGCAAAGGCCGGCCGCAGCGGCGTGGCCAGCGGTGTGCACTGCCACTTCGGCGTGCAGTACAACGGCAGCTATGTCAACCCCATGCGTTACCTTTCCTGATAAAAATATGAAGGAGCATCCTTGCGGATGCTCCTTTTCGTCCAAAACTGCCTGTTTTTTCGCAAGAAAAACCAATGGTGCGCCAATAAAAGGCTTGCAATCGGCATAAAGCTATGGTAAGATAATTGTATTATTCCAGTTGGTCAGGCAGAGTGGACTTTCGGTCCGCTCTTTCTTTTGCATTTTTTGCCAAAGTCAAAACTTTCACAGGCTAAAGTGAGGCTGCCATGAAAAAAGTAACTGAGATCGTCTCCGAGCTTGCCCGTCCGGTCGTGGAAGCCAACGGCTGCACGCTCTGGGACGTGGAGTATGTCCGCGAAGCCGGACAGTGGTATCTGCGTCTTTTCATCGATAAGGACGGCGGCGTGAACATTCTTGACTGCGAGAATATTTCGCGCACGGTGAGCGATCTGCTCGACGAAGCCGATCCCATCGAGGGGAGCTATGTTTTTGAGGTCGGCTCCGCCGGAGCCGAGCGCCCGCTCAAGCGTCCCTCGGACTTCGAACAGTTTATGGGCGCTGATGTGCTGCTCAAGACCTACAAGCCGCGCGACGGACGCAAAGAGTTCTCCGGCGTACTTTCCGGCTATGACGACGGCGCGGTAACGATCACCGTGGGTGAGCAGTCTCTGCGCTTTGAAAAGCCGGAGATCGCGCTTGTTCGTCTGCGCTGCGACTTCTGACCATATCATTTTTATCATACAGAATAAGGAGCTCAATTCCATGAAATGTGATGAAATCTTTGCCGCTCTGGCGATGCTGGAAAAGGAACGCGGCATTTCCCCCGCTTTTATGATGGATAAGATCGTGCAGGCGCTCACCACGGCCTACAAGCGCGACCATGAGGGCGTTGAAAATGTTGTCGTGGACGTGGACGAGAACAAGCGCGAACTCAAGATGTACGTGCAGAAAGAGGTCGTCGAGGAGGTCGAGAACCCTGGCACGCAGATGTCTCTGGAGGAAGCGAAGAAGCACTCGGCCAAATATGAGGTCGGCAGCATCGTAAACATTCCGGTCGACAATGTCGAGTTCGGCCGCATCGCCGCCGGCAACGGCAAGCAGGTCATCATTCAGGGCCTGCGTGAGGCCGAGAGCGGCATGGTCTATGAGGAGTATAACTCCAAGCAGCACGAGATCCTTACCGGCGTCGTCACCCGCATCGATCCGCGCAACGGCAGCGTTGCTCTGCGCATCGGTACGGGCGCCGAGGCAACCGACGCGATCCTTACTGCCGGTGAGCAAGTCAAGGGTGAAACGCTCGTCGAGGGCCAGCGCGTCAAGGTCTATCTGGTCGACGTGCGCCGCCAGTCCCGCGGCCCGCAGGTCGTCATCTCCCGTACGCATCCGGGCCTTGTCAAGCGCCTGTTTGAGCTGGAGGTTCCTGAAATCTACGACGGTACCGTTGAGATCCGCTCCATCGCGCGCGAGGCCGGTTCCCGCACGAAGATGGCCGTATGGAGCAACGACGAAAACGTTGATCCCATCGGCGCCTGCGTCGGCCCCCGCGGCGCACGCGTCAACAACATTGTCGAAGAGCTGCGCGGCGAGAAGATCGACATTGTCAAGTACAGCGACGATCCCGCGGAGTACATTGCCGCGGCGCTCGCTCCCGCCGATGTGGTCGAGGTCCGCATGGCGGACGACGGCAGCAAGGCCTGCCGTGTGATCGTGCCCGACGATCAGCTTTCCCTTGCCATCGGCAAAGAAGGCCAGAACGCCCGCCTTGCGGCGCGGCTGGTCGGCTATAAGATCGACATCAAACCCCAGAGTTATCAGGACGTGGAAGAATAAGTCATAAGCCCGATGACGTATATCCTGTGCGGCATCGCGGTTTTGCTGTCGCTGCTGTCAGTGTGGCTGAATAAACGCAGTAAGTAGAGAGAAAAAGGAGGCAGCACCATGCAGAAAGTGAAAAAGATCCCGCAGCGCCAATGTGTGGGCTGCCGCGAGATGAAGGATAAGCGCGAGCTGATTCGCGTGGTCAAGTCGCCCGAGGGCGAGATCTCGCTGGATTTCAAGGGTAGAAAGCCCGGACGCGGGGCGTACCTTTGTCCGAATGCCGAATGTCTCAAGCGGGCACGCAAGTCCCGCGCGCTGGAGCGGGCGTTTGAGACCGCCATTACGCCGGAGCTCTATGACGAGCTGGAAGGAGAGATGATGCGCGGTGAATAAGCTGTTGAATCTCATCGGTCTGGCTCAGAAGGCGGGCCGGCTGGCCGTCGGTGAGGAGCCGACCGGCGCGGCGGCGAGGGCGCGCGACGCGCGGCTTATTTTAGTCGCCGCCGACGCGGCGGAGAACAGTGTGCGGCGGGTGCGGCATTTTGCCGACGCGGGACAGTGTCTCTGGTGCCGCATCGGGGCAGATAAGGACGCGCTCGGCCGAGCGGTCGGGCGGTCGAGCTGCGCAATGCTGGCCGTCACCGACATCGGCTTTGCCGAGGCCATCGCCAAGAAGCTTGCCGAGGAGGACGAAAAATTCTCCGAAACGGCGGAAAAGCTTGCAGTCAAGGCCAAACGCGCCGCCGAGCGGCGCAAAGAGGCTGAGGCGCACGAGAAAAATATCCGCACCGGCAAAAAAAAGCGGAAGCAAAAGGACGCAGAGTCCCCCGTACCGGAGGAACCGCACGGCAAAGAAAGGCGCGTCGGGACGACAGGTGGCAGAACGGTCTCTCCGGCCGGTGCGAAAAAACGCACGGAACCGGCGGGCGTCAAAAAACCCAGCCGTGAGCAGCGTCGGCGCACAGCAGTCAAGACCGCGGCGCGCACTCGGTACGTCAACGCCCGTCCTGTCAAGCGCGGCAAGGGCAGCGCAAAGAAAGAAAAGCAGTAATTCGGTCCCATCACATTTGGAGGTGTTATATTGGCTACTACGGAAAACAAAAACAAAGTGAGCAGTCTGGCGAAGGACTTCGGCATGCAGTCGAAGGACATCATCACCATTCTCAAAGACTACACGGAGGCCCCCAAGGGTCACTCCCAAGTGCTGAGCGACCGTGAGCTGTCGATCGTATTCGACTATCTGACGCTGCACCATCAGGTGAAGATGGAGACCATCTTTGCCGACACCTATACGGAAAAGAAGGAGAGCGCTCCGGTCAAGCCGCAGAGCGCCCAGAATGCTGCGCCCGCACACAGCGCAGCCCGCCCGGCCGCTTCCACCGCGCCCGCGCAGGCTGCCAGGCCCGCGCAGAATGCTGGCGCGCAGGCTCCCGCCGCAAACAGCGCGTCCGATAAGTCCACAGCGACGCAGCAGCCCAGCACTCGCGTGCCGGAGAAGAAGATCGTCGACACGCGCAAAAACACCAACGTCAATCTGGATAAGTACGACGAAAAGCTTCAGGACATGGCCGAGCGCAGCAGCGCTGGCGGCCGCCGCGACAATATGACCGCCGGCAAGGAAAAGTTCCGCAACGCCGCCAATCGTAAAAACGGCCGCAACGCCCCTGTTTTCTCCAACAAGCGCAAGCAGGAGGAGGCCGAAAAAATGCGCCGTCTCCAGCTTGAGATCGCCAAGAAGACGCCGCTGACCGTTAAGATCCCCGATGAGATCTCTGTCGGCGAACTGGCCAGCCGCATGAAGAAAACCGGTGCTGAGGTCGTCAAGTGTCTGATGAAAAACGGTGTGATGGCGTCCCTGTCCCAGATGATCGACTTCGACACCGCCTCCTTCGTCGCCGAGGAGCTCGGCTGCAAGGTAGAGAAGGAAGTCGTCGTCACCATTGAGGAAAAGCTCATTGATGACCATCAGGACACTGAGGATGAACTCAAGCCGCGCGCTCCCGTTGTGGTCGTCATGGGCCACGTCGACCACGGCAAGACGAGCCTTCTCGACTATATCCGCAACGCGCACGTCGCCTCCGGCGAGGCCGGCGGCATCACGCAGCACATCGGCGCCTATCAGGTGCAGATCAAGGGCAAGCCCATCACCTTCCTCGACACGCCGGGTCACGAGGCCTTTACCTCCATGCGCGCCCGCGGCGCGATGATCACGGATATCGCTATCCTCGTCGTTGCCGCCGAGGACGGCATCAAGCCACAGACCATCGAGTCCATCAACCACGCCAAGGCCGCCGGCATCCCCATCATCGTGGCCATCAACAAGATGGATAAGCCCGACGCAAACCCCGAACGCATCAAGGAACAGCTCACCAAATACGACATCCTTGCCGAGGATTGGGGCGGCGACACCATTGTCTGCCCGATCTCCGCCAAAACCGGCATGGGTGTGGATAATCTGCTGGAAATGGTCGCGCTGACCGCCGAGGTCGCCGAGCTCAAGGCCAACCCCAACCGCGCTGCTTCCGGCGCCGTTATCGAGGCGCGGCTCGACAAGGGCCGCGGCCCGATTGCCACCCTTCTTGTTCAGAACGGCACGCTCCATCAGGGCGACATCATCATTGCCGGCACGACGGTCGGCCGCGTACGCATGATGACCAACGACAAGGGCCAGAAGCTCACAAGCGCCGGTCCCTCTGTCCCGGTCGAGATCACCGGTCTCGGTGAGGTGCCGAGCGCGGGTGCGAACTTCAACGCCGTTGCCGACGAGCGCCTTGCGCGTGAGCTGGTCGAGCAGCGCAAGGAAGAGGAAAAGGCCAAGGCCAACGCACCGGTTTCCAAGGTCTCGCTGGAGGATCTGTTCAGTCAGATCCAGGCAGGCGAGATGAAGAACCTCAACATCATCGTCAAGGCGGACGTTCAGGGCAGCGTCGAGGCCGTCAAGGCCTCGCTGGAGAAGATTTCCAACGACGAGGTGCGCGTGCGCGTCATCCACGGCGCGGTCGGTGCAATCAATGAGAGCGACGTCATGCTCGCCTCCACGTCGAATGCCATTATCGTCGGCTTCAATGTCCGCCCCGATGCGGTTGCGCGCGAGAGCGCGGCCCGCAACCATGTCGACATGCGGATGTACCGCGTTATTTACGACGCCATCAATGAGATCGAAGCGGCTATGAAGGGTATGCTCGCCCCCAAGTTCCGTGAGAATATCATCGGTCACGCCGAGATCCGCCAGACCTATAAGGTCTCCAGCGTCGGCACGGTCGCCGGCTGCTATGTCACCGACGGCAAGATTCAGCGCGCCTGCGAGGTGCGCATCGTGCGCGACGGCATCGTCGTTCACGAGGGTCATCTTGCCTCGCTCCAGCGCTTCAAGGATGCCGTCAAGGAGGTCGCCGCCGGCTACGAGTGCGGCCTGAACTTCGAAAAGTTCAACGACATCAAGGAGGGCGACGTTGTCGAGGCCTACGTGATGGAGCAGATCGAGCAGTAAAGTAAACATCGCCTTTCAGGTGAGGGCGGGCAGTCGCCCGTCCTCACCTTTTCCAAAGGAGGAAATTTTATGGCAAACAATCGAATTGGGCGCATCAATGAGGAGATCCAGCGTGAGCTGAGTTCTCTTTTCCGCACGCTCAAGGATCCGCGCGTGCAGGGCGGCATGGTGACCATCACGCACGTCGACACCACCACTGACCTTCGCTATTGCCGCGTGTTCGTCAGCGTTCTCGACAAGACGCAGGAAAAGGACGTCATCAAGGGCTTAAAATCCGCCGCGGGCTATCTGCGCCGCGAGCTCGGTGCGTCGATGAGCCTGCGCTATACGCCGGAGCTGCAATTTACCGCGGACGATTCCATCGAATACGGTGCGCACATTCTTGAGATGCTGCGCGATCCCACGAAGGTCAAGCCCGCAAACCCCGCAAACGAGCATATTGTACTGGACGGTGAGGACGAGTGACAGTCAAAGAGGTCGCCGCCTATCTGCGCGCGCACGATAATTACCTGATCCTTACCCACCGCCGCCCCGACGGCGACACACTCGGCTGCGCCGCAGCGCTGTGCGCCATGCTGCGCCAGATGGGCAAAACGGCGGCATTGCTGCCGAACACCGAGGTCACGAGCCTCTACGCCGATTATGTCGCGCCCTACTGGGCAGCAGAGGATTTCCATTATGAGACGGTCGTTTCTGTTGATCTCGCAGCGCTTGGATTGTTTCCGGACAATGCCGCCATGTTCAAGGAGCGGGTCGATCTGGCCATTGACCACCATCCGAGCTATGAAGGCTTCGGGAAGAAGAACTGCGTGCATCCCGAGTGTGCTGCCTGCGGCGAGATCCTCTGCGCACTGGCTGTCGAGCTCGGCCAGCTCACGCCTGTCGTCGCACTGCCGCTGTATGTTGCAGTCAGCACGGACACAGGCTGCTTTGTCTACTCCAATGTCACCGCAAACACGCACCTCACCGCCGCGAAGCTGATGGATACTGGCATTGATTACCGCGCGGTAAATAAACGTCACTTCCGCACCAAGACGAAAAAACGTCTGGCGCTGGAAGCGGAGCTGCTGCGCACGATGGAATTTTATGACGAGGGCCGCGTAGTCGTCGTCTCTCTGCCGCTGAGCCTTGTGGAAAAGCTTCAGCTCACCGAAGCGGACATGGACGATGTTTCCTCGCTCGGCGGTCTGGTGGAGGGCACGGACTGCTCCATTACCATGAAAGAGGCAAAGGACGGCGCATGGAAGATCAGCCTGCGCACTGGTGCGCGCGTCAACGCAACAAAGGCCTGCGCGGCCCTTGGCGGCGGCGGCCACCGCGCAGCCTCCGGCTGTGTGATCGAGCACGCAGACTATGAAACAGCGCGTGCAATGATTCTCCATGCCGTCGAACAGGCGGTCGCGGAGGAAAGCGCACAATGAGCATCACATTCCGCAAAGCGGAGCGCGCCGACCTTGACGCGGTCTGCCGCATTTACGATAATATCCACACTGCCGAGGAACAGGGGCAGGCCGTGATTGGCTGGAAGCGCGGCATCTATCCCATGCGCGCAACGGCGGAGGCTGCGCTTGCGCGCGGCGACCTCTTTGTGGAGGTGCTGGACGGTACGGTAGTCGGCACAGGCATCCTCAACCAGCTTCAAGTGGATGTGTACGCCGGCGCGCCGTGGAGTTATGACGCACCGGATAGCGAGGTCATGGTCCTGCACACGCTGGTCATCGATCCGCAGGCGGGAACACCCGGCCTTGGCCGCGCATTTGCAGCCTACTATGAGCAATATGCGCTGTCTCACGGCTGCCGCTGTCTGCGCATCGACACAAACGAGCGCAATATGCGCGCACGCGCGTTTTACCGCAGGCTGGGCTACCGTGAGATCGGCATTGTGCCCTGTACGTTCAACGGTCTTGAGGCAGTCCGTCTTGTCCTGTTGGAAAAGACGCTGCCCGACGCTTAGCGCAAAGGAGTGTTTTTCTATGCCGGACGGCATCCTTATCATCGATAAACCTCAGGGCTGGACGAGCATGGACGTATGTGCTAAGCTGCGCGGCATCTTTCACGAAAAACGCGTCGGCCACGCCGGAACGCTTGATCCCATGGCAACCGGCGTACTGCCGGTATTCATCGGACGCGCGACCAAAGCTGTTCAGTTTGCCGAAAATGGGCAGAAGGAATACCACGCCGTTCTAAAGCTTGGCGTGACAACGGACACGCAGGATACGACAGGCACTGTGCTGGAAACGCATCCGGTCGCGGTTGACGCGGAGGAACTGCGTGCGATCCTTCCGCGCTTTATGGGTACGATCTCACAGCTCCCGCCGATGTATTCCGCGCTCAAGGTCAACGGTCAAAAGCTTTACGATCTGGCCCGGCAGGGCAAGACGGTCGAACGCAAGCCGCGCGAGATCACCATTTATGAGCTCGAGCTGCTCGCCCGAACTGCGCCGGACGAATTTTCACTGCGCGTCGTCTGCTCCAAGGGAACCTATATCCGCACGCTCTGCCATGATATCGGACAGGCGATCGGCTGCGGCGGCTGCATGGCGGCGCTTCGCCGCACGATGGCGGCCGGTTTCACGATCAGCGAGGCTGTCACGATGGAGCAGGCACAGGAGCGGGGCGAGACGCTGCTTCTTCCGCTGGACGAATATTTCCGCGTCTACCCGCGCTTTACCGTGCAGAACGAGACACAGGAAAAGCGCGCTTACAACGGCAATCCCTTTTCCGCACGGAATGTCGCCGACGGCGGCTACCGCGTCTATGACCGCGCGGGAAATTTCCTCTCGCTCTCACACGCCGAGTGCGGTGAACTGCGCGCGATCAAAAATTTCTTTTGAGGACACAAGATCATGAGTGAAGCAACTGTTATCGCGCTCGGCTTTTTTGACGGAGTGCACCTTGGGCATGGGGCACTGCTGAAAAAAACCGTCGAACGCGCCCGCGAGCTCGGCGCCGCGCCTGCGGCGTTCACCTTCGACCGCTCGCCCAAGGAATTTGTCACCGGCGTTTCCGTGCCGCTGCTGACCACGGCGCAGGAACGCTCCGAGCTGATGCGCCGCATCTACGGCGTCGGCACAGTATTCGTCGAGCCGTTTGACCGCGCAATGATGACGATGCCGTGGGAGGATTTCATCACCGAGCTTCTGGTCAAAAAATATCACGCCATGCACCTTGTCGCGGGACATGATTTTCGTTTTGGTCACAAAAACGAGGGCACGCCGGAGCGGTTGTACGAAAAATGCCGCGCACTCGGTCTCGGCTGTGACATCATCCCCAAGGTCGAGCGCGAGGGCGTAACGGTCAGCTCGACCTATATCCGCTCACTCATCGAATCCGGTGACGTCCGCCGCGCGGCAGAATTTCTGGGGCACCCGCACCTCATGTGCGGGATTGTGCGGCACGGACAGGGCATCGGCGGAAAAAGCCTTTTCCCGACGGCAAACCTTATCCCGGAGCCCCACATCATCGTGCCCAAGCGCGGCGTGTATGCCACACAGGTCCTTCTGCCCGACGGCGCGGTATGCGCCGGTGTAACAAATGTCGGCGTCCGCCCGACGGTCAGCACGGAAAACTCTGTCACGGTGGAGACCTATCTTGTGGGCTACGCAGGAGACCTTTACGGTCAGACCATCTCGCTTGCCTTTTACGACTATCTGCGTCCCGAACGAAAGTTCCCCTCAACACAGGCTCTGCACGACCAGATCGAGCAGAATGCCCGCGAGGCCGCAGCGCTCGCGCGGACGGCAGGCGATCTTTTTCATTAGTAATCTGAAAAGAACGGCTTTGAGCCGTTCTTTTTTCGTCTCTCCTTTTCCCGACACGCTTTTTGTCCTCCCCCCGCTACAATGAGGAAAAACCATATGGGAGGTGGACAAGCTGTGAAGTACGGAGAGCTTGCCATAAATCGGGAAAAACTGGAACGCCTCATCCCCTGCGCCATCTGCTTTCTGCTTGCCGCAGTGCTCTTCGGCGCACAGCTTTTCGGCGGCTACGCACCCTTCGCCCTTGGGCTGATCGCCGCAGCAGGCTCTGGCCGGCGAGGGCTTTCCGCCCTGCTCGGCGGCGTGCTCGGTGCACTGGCCTTCATGAGCTTTTCCCACGCGCTGCGCGCGCTGGCCGTCGCCGTGCTGCTCTACACCGGCAACAACGCTTTCTGCGAAACGAAATGGTACCGTTCCCGCTTTTTTCTGCCGGTGCTGACCGCCTCCATGTATCTTGCCGTGGAATTTGTCTATCTTCTCCAATCCGGAAGTGAGGACGCCGCGCTCTGCGCACTGAGTATCGCACTCGCCACGCTCTCCGCCGTCTGCTGCCGCGCGGTGCTGCCCGGCACAGAGGCGAGTGAGGAACGCCGTCAGGCAGCGCTTTTGATGCTCACGGCGGGCGTGCTGATGGCTGCATCCTCGATGCAATTTGACAACGGCCTCGCACCCGGACGCATTCCTGCCATGCTGCTTGTCATGCTGCTTGCCTATGACCGCAGCACTGCGGCCGCACTGAGCACCGCGCTCGGCATAGGGCTTGCCATGGATCTGAGTGCCCAGCCCGGGCAGTTCCTGCACACCGCTGTCTACAGCATCTGCGCCCTTACCATGGGGCCGGAGCGTCGGGGACGCCGTGTGGGCGCAGCGCTGCTCTGGTGCACGCCGCTTGTCCTGCTCACGCTGCCGCTGCCGGCAGAGGAAGGACTGATCCTGCTCTATGAAGGTCTGAGCGCCGCACTGATCTTTCTGCTGCTGCCAAACCGCGTATTCGGCGGCAAGCGTCTCGCCGTCCGGACGGAAAGCGCTGCAGAAACGGACGAAGCCGAGCGCTCCGCCGTCCGGCGGCAGCTCGATGAAACCGCACTTGCCCTGCGCGAGCTTTACGACAGTCTTGCCCGCACGCCCAAGCCCGCAGAGGAAAATCCCGCCATGATCTTCGATCGTGCGGCCGAGCGCGTCTGCCGCGGCTGCTCACTGCGCACAGTCTGCTGGGAGAAGGACTACTCCAAGACCTACAACGCACTCAACGACGCCACCGCAGCACTGTTTGCGCAGGGGCGCGGAAAGGGCGCAGACTTTCCCACCTACTTTTCTGACCGCTGCATTCGCTTTCCCAGCTTTCTCTCCGCGGTCAACGCAGAGCTGAGCGCCTTCCTGCTCCGGCGGCAGTACCGCGGACAGCTCTCCGACACGCGTGCGCAGGCCGTCGGACAGTACGCCCAGCTCTCCGAGCTTCTGAGTGAGACCGCCGAGACCTTCCGCGCCCGCCCCGCCTCAGCCGGCACACTTTTGACCTACCGCATCGGCATGGCGCTGCGTCCCAAGGAGGGCGAAAGTATCAGCGGCGACAGCATGACACACTTTGAAACAAGTGATGCGCGGCTCTGCCTTCTGCTCTCCGACGGCATGGGGAGCGGCGCGGAGGCCCGCCGCGAGTCGGCGCTGGCCGTCCGTCTGCTCGAGCGCTTCCTGCGCGCCGGCGTAGAGGCCCCCGGTGCACTCAAAACGCTCAACAGTGCCCTCTCGCTGCGCGCCGAGGTGTCGGAAAGCTTTACAACCATCGACCTTCTGCTCCTCTCCCTCCACAGCGGCATGGCGGATATCTACAAATACGGTGCCGCCCCCTCTTACGTCAAGCGCAGCGGGCGTGTGCGCCGCATCACCTGTTCATGCCTTCCGGCAGGCCTGCAATCGCCCGACACCCGCCCCGAGACCACACGTCTGCATCTGGAAGCCGGCACCTTCTTCATCATGCTCACCGACGGTGTGGCCGACGTCAACGACGATGACTGGCTCCAGTCGCTGCTCGCCGGCTGGCGCGGTGACGATCCGCAGGCTCTCGTCTCCGCCATTCTCGCCGCAGGCCGGGAGCACCGCGGTCTTTCCGACGACGGCGGCGTGATGGCACTCTATATCGACGAAAACAGCGCCGCAGACGAGGTATAAGCCGCGCAGAGCAGGGGCATACTTCCATTGTCAAAATTTTACCGGCAAGGAGTGATGCGCCATGGTCAGGGGAACGTCCCGCCGCGTGATCGTCGTCGAATCACCGGATCCCAACTTATTTGAACAGGCAATTTTCATCGTGCGCAATGACGCGCTCGGCAAGGACGGCGTCACCGCGCAGCAGCTCGTTGACGAAGCCTGCCGCGTCGCACGAAGCTACACCCGCACCCACAGCACACGCCGCTCTCTCCTCTCCGGCGCACCGGCTTTATACTGCGGTGCGGGCGGCGCGCTGGCCATCGGACTTATCTGGCTTTTGACTCTTTTGCTTTGAAAAAACAAATTCATAAAAATTTCATTGGAATAGTTGCAAAAGCAACTTTCCAAAATCAGGTAAGATGTGCTACACTAACTTCACAAAGGCAAGAAACCAAATCACAAATACAATCACTATTGTGGAGGAAATGACAATGAAAAAATGGGTTTGCAAGGTTTGCGGTTATATCTATGAAGGTCCCGAGGCTCCTGCGGAGTGCCCCGTGTGCCATGCCAAGAGCAACATGTTCGAGGAAGTTAAGGGCGAGATGAAGCTTGCCGCCGAGCATGAGTTCGGTGTTTATGCCAAAACCGTGAAGAACAACGATCAGATCAGCGAAGAGGACAAAAAGTATATCTTCGACCAGTTGATGGCCAACTTCAACGGCGAGTGCTCCGAGGTCGGCATGTACCTGTGCATGGCGCGCATCGCGCACCGTGAGGGCTATCCCGAGATCGGCCTGTACTGGGAGAAGGCCGCGCACGAGGAGGCAGAGCACGCCGCCAAGTTCGCCGAGCTCCTTGGCTCCGATCTGGAGAGCAACATGACCGCTTCCACCAAGAAGAACCTCGCCTGGCGCGTGGACTGCGAGTTCGGCGCGACCAACGGCAAGTTCGATCTCGCCGCCTGCGCGAAGAAGAACGGTCTGGACGCTATCCATGACACCGTGCATGAGATGGCCCGCGACGAGGCCCGTCACGGCCGTGCGCTCAAGGGTCTGCTGGAGCGCTACTTCAAGTAAGCCGAAAGCGCCGAAAAATCAAGTCTTTTCAGAGGGAGCGGAGCGATCCGCTCCCTCTCTTTTTGCGCCCTGCGGGCTGCATCTCTCCCTATTTTATCAAAGTTGCAATCTCTATATTTTCTCTTTACCTTTCCGGCTGTATTTGCTATAATATTAGATTGAATTAGTATCCGCGGTATCTTTTCCGCATAGATTGGAGGTCTCAGCATGAAATACGAACGCTGGCTCATCCCACCGGTGGATGACGCCGCGGTCGAGACGCTGATGGACGCAGGTTACCCCTATCTTGTATCAAGTGTTCTGGCCTCGCGGGGCGTGAAAACGCCCGAACAGGCCGCGGCGCATCTGGACCGCGAACGCACGCTGGTCTATTCTCCGTTTCTCATGCGCGACATGGACAAGGCGGTCGAGCGCATCAACCGCGCACTCTCCGACGGCGAAACCATCGCCGTGTTCGGCGACTACGATGTGGACGGCATCACCTCCACCTGCCTCGTCACCGACTATCTGCGCTCACGCGGCGCAAAAGTCCTTATGCATATCCCCCGCCGTATTGAAGAGGGCTACGGTCTCGGCTGCGACGCGATCCGTTCCCTTGCTGAGCAAGGCGCGACGCTGCTTATCACCGTGGACTGCGGCATCACAGGCGTAGACGAGACAGAATTTGCCAAAACGCTGGGCGTTGACCTCGTTATCACCGACCACCACGAATGTAAAGACGTGCTGCCCGCCGCCGTGGCCGTTGTCGATCCCCACCGGCCCGACTGTCCGTTTCCCTTCAAGCATCTCGCCGGCGTAGGTGTTGCGCTGGAGCTGATCCTCGCCATCGGCGGAGTCGAGCGTGAAAATGCGCTTTTCTCACGCTACTGCACCCTCGCCGCCATCGGCACCATCGCCGACGTCATGCGTATGGAGGGCGAGAACCGCACCATCGTTCAGTGCGGACTCGATGGCATCGACCGCAGCGATTTCATCGGTCTGCACGCGCTGCTGCGAGAAGCCGGGCTGACAAACCGTCCGCTCTCTTCCGTGCAGATCGGCTTTGTGCTTGCGCCGCGCATCAACGCCGCCGGACGTATGGGGCGCGCCGAGCTGGCTGCCGAGCTTCTGCTCACGCAGGACCCCATTAAGGCCGAGTCCCTCGCCCGCGAGCTGTGCGACCTCAACCGCGAACGTCAAAGTGTGGAGCAGAACATCTTCCGCTGTGCCATCGAGCAGATGGACACGCTCGCACCTACCGAGCGCAGCGCGCTCGTTCTCTCAAGTGAGGAGTGGCACCAAGGCGTCGTCGGCATTGTCGCCTCTCGTCTTTCGGAAAAATTCTCCTGTCCGAGCTTTATGATCCACCTGACCGGCGGTATGGGAAAGGGCTCCTGCCGCAGCTACGGCGGATTCAATCTCTTTGCCGCGCTTGAAGCGTGCAGCGATCTTCTCGTCGGCTTCGGCGGGCACGAGCTCGCCGCCGGCTTTACCATCAAAGAGGAAAATATTCCCGCCTTCCGCAAGCGCATCAATCAATACGTCCGCGCACACTGCGGGGAGATCTCGCCGGTCTCCTCACTGGAGATCGATGCGCCGCTCACGCGGCCCAATCTCATCACGCTCCCTGAGGTCGAAGAGCTCTCCCGGCTCGAGCCATACGGCGCGGGCAACAACCGCCCTGTTTTTTGTCTGCTTGGCGCACGGCTGGAAAATATCCAGAGCGTCGGTCAGAACAAGCACCTCAAGGTGCGCCTTCAAAAAGGACATGCCAGCTTCGACGGCATTTTCTTCTCCGTCACGCCCGGCGAATGCAGTCTTTCCGCCGGCGACCGGGTGGACGCCGCCTTTTATCTTCAGGTCAATGAATTTCGCGGCAGCCGCAGCCTGCAGCTTCAGCTCGTCGATCTGCGTCCGGCCCTTGATCCCGGTGCGCGCGAGGCCGAGCAGCTTTCCCTGTGTGCCGCACTCATGGATGGTGATGGCGTAAGCCTGCGGGATGCGGCGCGGCTTCTTCCCTCGCGCGAGCAGTTCGTGCGCGTGTGGCGCACGCTCGAGCATGAGGTCGGCAGCGATACGCTGACCGCTCCGGAGCTTCCGTTCCTGCGGCGGCTCGCCGCGGAAACTCCGGGCGCAGAAAGTTTTCTGCGCACCATTCTCTGTCTGGAAATTTTTGCCGAGCGTGGACTGCTGACGATCTCGCGCGCGGATAAATATATCACGCTTCGCCTCACGTCGGACGGCAAGCGTGTTGAGCTTGACTCCAGCCCCTATCTGCGCCGCCTGCGCGAAGGACTGGAGCACACGAACCGAGGTGGAACGACATGACCGTACAACAGCCGAATATCCCCGCCGCCGAACCGGCGCCGATCGATCCGCTGGTTCAGAATCAGTACGAGCATCTGGTCGAAACGATCCGCAGCTACAATCCCGGTGCGGACTTTGCGCAGATCGATGCCGCCTTCCACTATGCCGCCGAGCATCACGGAACACAGAAGCGCAAGGACGGCTCGCCCTTTGTCACGCACCCCATTGCCGTCGCGCAGATCGTGGCCGAGGAACTGCATCTTGACAGCGAGTCCATCATCGCCGCCCTTCTGCACGACTGCATCGAGGATACGGACGCAACCTACGAGGATATCGTCAAAAAGTTCTCCCCCACCGTCGCGGATCTGGTCGAGGGCGTCTCCAAGCTGACCCGTGTGCACTACACGAGCAAGGAAGAGGAGCAGATGGAGAATCTGCGCAAGATGCTCATGGCCATGGCCAAGGACATCCGCGTCATTCTCATCAAGATTGCCGACCGCACGCACAATATGCGCACGATGGA
>JAXYYF010000101.1:0-81216 GCA_037419475.1 bacterium | reverse complement strand
CCCGCAGGAGTTGTGCCGTGCTGGGCGGCAGGACGATCTTCCGTGTTCCCGCATAGGTCTTGGTGTCGCCTGTGGTGAGCGGCTTGCCTTTTTCTTTGTGGAGGGTGCGCCGCACATGGAGCGTTCCCTGTTTTGCGTCAAAGTCCTGCCACATCAGCCCGCAGATCTCGCCCCGCCGCAGACCTGTGGTAACTGCGGTATAGAAGAAATCATGCCAGAATGCATCCTTTTCAATGACTTTCATAAAAGCATCCAGTTGTGCTTCGGTGAGGATCTTCATGGGTGCGCCGTCAAACTTGGGCGGGTCAACTTCTGCCGCGGGATTGTTGGGGATCAGGTTCTGCTCCATAGCCGTTTTCAGGGCGTGGTGCAGGGTGGTGTGGATGCCGTGGACCGTTCTGGCGGAAAGGCCGGGGGATTGTCCATCTTTGGGATGTACCCGCCCGGTTTCCTGTAAGGAGCGGTAGAGCGACCGCAGGTCGACGGCAGTGATTTTTGAGAGAGCTTTGTTTCCGAGATAGGGCTTGACATGGAGTTCCAGAGAGCGGCGATAGCCGTTCAGAGTGGTGGGACGAAGCGCAGCGGCCATGTACTCGTCCAGCGTGCCCTGAATGGCGGTGAGGATAGCCTTCGAGAGATACGCTGTGTTGTTCTCCGTGCCGAGATAGCCCATGTAAAAACGCAGGGCCTTATCTACAAATTCACTGCGGCTTTGACAGTTATCTGTTTCCAGCCAGCTGTCCATGCGGCTGATTACGCTTGGACGCAGCCAGATCGTGGTGCTTTTCTTGTTATCATCCAAACTGACTGCGGTTGGCGTTTCCTTGAAAAGCCCCGCACAGCGGGGCTTTGTGGGCGAGCCGCGGGCGCTTGCGACTGCGGCCTTTTATCTTGTGCAGCAATGCCGGAATGCTTCTCGGCCCGCCGCTGGTGGGATGGAC
Source organism: bacterium (assembly GCA_037419475.1). Lineage (GTDB taxonomy): Bacteria > Bacillota > Clostridia > Oscillospirales > Oscillospiraceae > Hominicoprocola. The sequence goes on along the minus strand of JAXYYF010000101.1, from coordinate 80,275 downwards.
AGTCGACCTTTGGAGCTGGAACGGCGCGATCGCTGCGATCATCATTTCACTGCTGGGCGCAACGCTCCTGAGCCGCCGCGTCAGAGAATGAAAACGAAGGGGCTGCGCATGACCGGACGATCGGTTGATGGGCCTATTGCAGCTTCTTCCACAGCGTAGAGCGAGAAATATCCAGCTCTTCCGCCGCACTTGTGCGGTTTCCGCCGTGACGGGCAGTGCACTGGGAAATCAACTCCCGCTCCATTTCCTCAAGAGGGGCGCGGCGGATCAGATAGTGCTCACCGTCCCCTGCCGATGACGCTCCGGGGGATGCCAGAGCATCGTCCATGCACTCTTTCAGGGCGACCGGCCCGACGTCCGAGAGCATGACGTAGCGCTGCATGGTGTTTTCCAGCTCGCGGACATTGCCGGGCCAGAAATAGTGCAGAAGCTCATCCTTCTCCTGCAGGCTCAGTTCGACGGTACGGATATGATAAAGTTCCGCATATTTCCGGATAAAATGCTCGGCGAGCAGAAGAATATCCTCCTGCCGGTCACGCAGCGGCGGAACCTTGAGCCGAAAAATATTGAGCCGGTAATACAGATCCGGACGAAACTCGTTCCGCTCCATCAGCGCGTGAAGATCCTTGTTGGTCGCGGCGAGCACACGGCAGTCGACAGCCAGATTGCTCTGCGCACCGATGCGGTGGACCTCCTTTTCCTGTAGGACGCGGAGAAGAACGCCTTGCAGGCGTGCCGGCATCGAATCGATCTCGTCAAGAAATATCGTACCCTGATGCGCAAGCTCAAACATACCGGGCTTGCCGCTTTTTTTTGCACCGGAAAAGGCACCCTCTTCATACCCGAACAGCTCGCTTTCGAGCAGCGTTTCCGGTATGGCGGCACAGTTTACGGCGATAAAGGGACCGTTGGCGCGGGCGCTGGCGTTATGGATGCTCTGAGCCAGCAGCTCCTTGCCTGTTCCGCTCTCGCCGGTGATGAGAATATTGCCGTCCGTATGCGCATAGCGCACGGCGCTGTCGAGCAGCGTGCGCATGGATGCGCTGGAGGACTGAATATCGCGCAGATGATATTTTGCCTCAAAGCCCTTTGTGCGTAAGCCAGTGCGGATTTTGTGCTCCTGAAGCTGGATGCGGTTCGCATCATGGAGGATCAGCATGGTATGCATGCCGTCCGAGCTGACGATCTCCTCCTTGCGGACGAGGTAATTCTTTCCGCCGATCTGCCGCAGAGATTCCTTTTCGACCTGAGAAGAAAAGGCGGGGATATCCTGCCCGGAGGCGAAGATCCCCTTGGCAACATCGTTCATGAAGGTTACGGAGCGGCTGTTGAGCACGACGATGCCCTCGTTGACAAAGGAGGATGCGGAGCGAAAATAGCTCAAGTACCGCTTTTCCTTTCGGCGGACGGCGAGAATGCCGAGAGCCTGATAGATCGCGCTCTGCAAGGCCAACTCGCCGGTCTGGGCGGCAAAGACCGGATAGTTGATCGCTCTGCCGACGCGCTCAGCCAGCGATCCGCCGCCGACCGCGGCGTCAAGCCCCTCGTCCCGGCAGCGGTAGATCTGATTTTCAATATCCTCCTTCGTCCGGAACGGATGGATCACGATTTTTTCAAGTCCCAGCGCGCGGCACATCTCATCTGTATGGTAGGCTGCGGCGTCGCGCTCCTGTACCAGAGCGCCGACCTGCCGGCTGTGCACGCGGGCGCGGCAGAGCGCGTTGACAAGATCCATGCCGCCCGGTTCCGCGCGGACAAGAATGATATCACTGAAGTTTTCCTCGACCATATTGGCCATCGCACCGCGTGTGATGATGACGTCCGGCATGCCCTCGGCGCGGAAACGTGACTTCAACGCGGCAATAAAGGCCGGTTCGGCCATTTCCCACTCCATGAAGCCCGGCTCGATGTTCATCTGGGCGCAGAGCTTGAAAATGGTCTGCTCCATGCCCTTGTATGCGGATATGATAAGCAGCTCGTCCTTGAGCATATGATCCCCTCCCTGCTGACAAGAGAATATCACATGTTTAAAATTTGGTCAATAGTGTCCATAAAATGAACGAATTTTATGCAAAATAGATCGCTTTATAGAGAAATGAATGGAGAGAAAGCGAAAAGAGTTGGCTATTTTTCGTATTTTTTATAATACACATATTAATTTTTGAGAAAACGGAAGAGCTGGCATGGAATTTGCTTTATTTATAAATGACAGCCAAAAAATTTACAGGAGGGGATATCATTGAGTTACTCATTTCTCAGACGAGACTGTTGGCTTGAAATCGATCTGGACAAGGTTGCCAAAAACTTTAATGCCATGCGCGCACTTGTCGGCAATGACGTAAAGATCATGCCGGCGGTGAAGGCCAACGCATACGGACACGGTATTGTTGCCTGCTGCAAGGAACTGGAGCGGTGCGGTGCGGACTACCTTGGCGTCGGCAACATTGACGAAGCGATCGAGCTGCGCGAGGCCGGTGTGAAAATGCCGCTGCTGGTCTTTGCGAGCAATCAGATCGTCGATCAGGTGCCGCTCTACCTTGACTATCACCTGATCCCGACGGTGCTGCGTGTGGAGCAGGCCGAGGCGCTCAGCGCCGCAGCGAACGGTGAGGTGCCGATCTTTATTAAGATCGACACGGGACGCGGGCGTCTCGGCGTGAATGCAGAAGAGTTCCCCGCGTTCTTCCAAAAGGTCAGTGCGCTGCCCCACATCCGTGTTGAGGGCGTTTACAGCCACATGTGCGCCTCAAACTGGCCGGACAGGGATACGACCGGCGGCTATGCCCTCTGGCAGTATGACCGCTTCCGCAAGGCGATGGATGGCATCGGCGAGGCGGCGGAGAGGATCCCATTCCGTCAGCTGGCCAATACGCCCGCGGCCATTGCCTATCCGCAGCTTCGCATGTCCGGCATCTGTCCGGGACGCGCGATCTGGGGCTTCTCCCCGCTGGAAAAGCGCGAAGGGCATCCGGAGCTGCACTATCCGATGACGGCGTGGAAGAGCCGCATCGTCCATGTCAACGAGGTCATCGGCGGCAAGTTCGGTGAGAATTTCAAAGCAAAAACGCTTGAAGCGCCGCGCCGTATCGGCGTGATGCCCGGCGGACTGAGCGACGGCGTACATCCCGAACAGGTCAAGGGCTGCGTTCTCGTGCGCGGGAAGCGCGTACCGGTGCAGAGCTCGATCTGCTTGGAGCATACGATCCTTGACCTCACGAATTTCCCGGAGGTGCAGCCCGGTGACGAGGTCGTGATCTTCGGCCGGCAGGGCGATGAGGAAATCACGCTCGACGAGCTGCGCAATTTCTGGGGCAAGAGCCTCGAAACCTTCTGGACGGGCATTACCCCGCACGTGCAGAGAGTGTACTTCAAGAACGGAAAGCCTGTCGCCTATACAAACGGGGACAAGCTGACCGAGCTATAAAACAGGGTTTATGTGTAAAAAGGAGGAAAATTTAACATGGCTGCTACCAAAAAGAAAATGAGTCTTGCGACGAAGATCCTGATCGCAATGGTACTCGGCGCAATCGCCGGCTTTGTCATCGGTGAGCCTGCCACAAAGATTGAATTTGTCGGTACGATCTGGCTCAACATCATCAAGATGATCATGGTTCCCACGGTCGTGTGCATGATCGTCAAGGGTATTTCCAGCATGGACAACCCCAAAAAGCTCGGGCGCATCAGCCTTGAGATCGTGATCTTCTATGTTGTCACGACGGTCATTGCCACGCTCATCGGCATGCTCGTGGCCGAGGTGTTCCAGCCCGGCATCGGCTTCCAGTTCAGCGAGGGCACCGATCCCGGTCAGGTCTCCGAGATCAGCAGCTTCGGCAACTTCATGGTCGGCCTGTTCTCCAGCAACATGTTCAGCTCCTTCGCCAATGCGAACATGATGCAGATTCTGATTATTGCGGTGCTGCTCGGCCTGGCGATCGTTCTGATCCCCAACAAGGAGACGCGCGTTTACCTGAGCGACTGGTTCTCCAAGATGTCTGAGATGTGCCTGAGCGTCATCAATATCTCCATGATTATCGCTCCCGTCGGCGTGTTCTGCCTGATGGCCGCAGCGATGGGCAACTACGGCGCCGGCTTCATCGGTACGATGACCAAGCTGCTCCTCACCTTCTACTCCGGCTGCCTGCTGCACTTCCTGTGCGTTTACTGCGTGTTCCTCTGGATCAACACCGGCATCACTCCCCTGCGGTTCTGCAAGAAGGGTATGGAGACCTTTGTCACCGCCATCAGTACCTGCTCCTCTGCGGCGACCGTTCCGGTCAACCTGAAGGTTGCCAAGGAGAATTTCGATGTGGATGAGTCCATCTCCAACTTCTCTATTCCTCTCGGCTCCAGCTTCAATCAGGACGGCGGCGCGGTTCTCAGCTCCGTGGTTATGATCTTCTGCGCACAGGCGATCGGTATGAGCTTTTCCTTTGGCTCAATATTCTCATCCTCACGGTCATCGTCACCTGCGGCAGCTCCGGCGTTCCCGGCGGCGGCATCATGCGCCTGATGGTCGTTGCGGCTGCGATGAACCTGCCCCTTGAGATCGTTGCAATGGTTGGCGCGTTCTACCGCCTGTTCGACATGGGCACGACCAGCATGAGCGTTATGGGTGACCTGTCCGCGACGGTCGTGGTCGACCGCTGGGAGAAGAAGCGTGCCGCCAGACTTGCCGCCAAGGGCAAGAGCGAGTGAAAAAGAGGGAAGAGCAATGATCGATCTTCGAAGCGATACCATTACCATCCCGTCCCACGCGATGCTTGAGACCATTCCAGACGCCGCGCTGGGCGACAGCGGGCGCTGGAATGCAGAGCGCCGCGGCGAGGATCCCACCGTCAACGCGCTGGAGGATCTTGCGTGCGAGCTGCTCGGCAAGGAGGCTGCGGCCTTCTGCACCTCCGGTACGATGGGAAATTCCTGCGCGCTGCTGACGTACTGCGGCCCGGGGGATACTGTGCTGGTCGATGAGCGTCAGCACCTTTACCGCACGGAGAAGGGCGCATTCAGCCCGAAGCTCGGCCAGCTCAAGGCGGTCGTTTACGGCGCAGACGCGCACGGAGACCCCAATCCGAAGGACATTGAGCGGCTCATGGCGGAGTATGACGTGAAGCTTCTGTGCGTGGAGAACTCCAACAATAACCGCGGCGGACAGGTCATGCCGCTTGAACGGATGCGAGAGCTCCACGACATTGCCAGGGCACACGACGTTCCGGTTCATCTGGACGGTGCACGCATTTTCAACGCCGCACACGCGCTCGGCGTGGAGGCGAAGGAGATCGCGCAGTATGCCGACAGCTGCATGTTCTGCGTTTCCAAGGGCCTTGGCGCGCCGATCGGTTCGCTGGTCTGCGGAAGCAGGGAGTTCATCTATGAGCTTCGCCAGACGCGGCGTCTCCTCGGCGGCGATCTGCGTCAGGGCGGCGTTGCCGCCGCACCTGCGATTTATGCGCTGCGGCACAATATCCCCCTTTTGAAGGAAGATAACCGCCGCGCGGAGGAGCTTGCCGAGGCGATTCAGGGACTGGGCGTGATCTCGTGCAGCGCACAGGTCGACACAAACATTGTGATGCTCCATATCTCTGCCGGACGTGCGGAGGAGCTTCAGCAGCATCTGCTGGCACACGGCGTTGTGGCCGGCGCGGTGGACGAGGCTCGCGTTCGTCTGGTGTTCCATCTGGGAATTTCTGAGGAGGACACGGCAAAGACAATTCAGATCCTCAAGACCGTTGACTGCGAAATGGCGCAGTAAACGGCAGAGCGAAAAGATAAGAGAGATCCCCGAACCGGCCTGACAATGGACGGTTCGGGGATCTTTCTGCATCTGCGGCTTCAGGCAGAATGGCGTCTGCCGCAGATATTTGCATTTTTCTCAAAGCTTATTTATAATGAATGCCGTACAGTCATCGCCACAGGGAGGTACAGGCATGAAGTTGGAGCAGAATATTGCGCAGGTACAGCGCCTTGCGCTGACGCAGGCGATGCGGCAATCGCTGGAATGCCTGCAAATGTCCGCACTTGAACTCAACGAATACGTGCAGGAGCTTGCCCTGTCCAATCCCCTTTTGGACGTGCAGCCGGCGATCTATTACGAGGTCGAGCTGCCGGCTGAGGCATCCGCTTCGGAGGACAGGGACGAGCTTTCCGGGACGGCGGAGGGCAGATATGCGGCCAGAAGCGCAGAGCGTGCCGGCGGCTTTAGTGACTGCTTTGCGAAAGAAAAGACCTTTCGGGAGTATCTGCGCGAGCAGATCGGCCAGATAAAGCTGGTGGACGACGAAATGCTTCCCATCTGCCGGTACCTGATCGACTGTCTGGATGAGCGCGGCTATCTTGACTGTCCGCTTGACGAGCTGTCTGCGGAAACGGGCTGGCCAGTTTTCCGGCTTGAGCAGGCACTCTACGCCGTACAGACACTTGATCCGCCCGGCGTCGGTGCGCGGGACCTTTCGGAATGTCTGACGCTTCAGCTCGTACAGAGCAGGGACTTCGGCCGCATCACACTTGCCATCGTGCAGAAGGGACTTGCGTTGCTTGGCGAGCACCGCTACGGCGAGCTGGCTGCGCGGCTTGGTGTCAGCGTGAGCGGGGCAAAGCGCGCGGGAGAAGCGATCCTTGCGCTCAATCCGATTCCGGCGAGCGGCTTCTCGTCGGGGCGGCAGACAGCCTATGCGGTGCCGGACGCGTTTTTTTATGTGGAGCACGGCGCGGTAGCGATCGAGCTGAATGAAGCGCTGCTGCCGCGCGTTTCCATCAATGGGGAGTATCTGCAAATGCTCCAGGGGAAGCTTGAACCGGAGACTGCGCGTTACCTCAAAGAAAAACTCTCGGAAGCGCAGATGCTCGTCAGGGGGATCCACACCCGTTGTGACACGTTCCTATGCGTTATTCGCAGACTTGCCGAGGCGGAGGAGGACTTCTTCTGTCATGGCGGAGCACTCCGACCGCTCACCATGCAGCAGCTGGCGGAAGAGATGCAGGTGAGCGTTTCTACCGTGAGCCGCGCGGCGCAGAACAAGTACATTGCGTTCCAAGGCAGGACGATCCCTGTGCGCAGCCTGTTTACGGCCGCGCTCCGCACGGACGAGGAGTTGTCTGCGCACAGTGTCAAGCAGCGTCTGCGGGTTTTGCTGCGGGAGGAGAATGCGTCCGCGCCGCTCTCTGATGAGGCGCTCTGCCGCGCACTTGCGGCATCGGGCATACAGGTCAGCCGCCGCGCGGTCGCAAAGTACCGCCTTTCCATGGGCATTCCCTCATCCGTGCAGCGCAGACGGATCGGGCCGGGCGGAAAACGAACATAAAAAGGCTCCCATCCGCGATGGATGGGAGCCTTGTGATTCACCGGCCGATCTCGTATTCCGCTTCCCAGCCGGAGCTTCTCCGGACAAGAAAGTAATATACGCTCAGCAGCACAAGGGTACTTCCCCACGCGAGAGGGAAGCAGCGGTAGATATTTTCCAGCACTGGGTGGCTGGACATGGAGAGATAGAGATAGAGCTGACGGACACCGACCATGCCGACCAGAGAGAGCAGCATGGTGATCTGTGCATAACCGTGTGCGCGCAGAATGCCGATGATGACCTCGCGTGCAGCAAGACAAACGTACAGCGGGACGATCAGCCGGACCATGCTCACGCCGATGGCAATGATCTCAGGGTTGGAGTTGAACAGGGAGACAAGCTGTCTGGAGAACAGGTACACCGTAAGCTCCAGAAAAGCGGTGGTGCCCAGCGAGAGAGCCATGCAGTGCCAGATGCCCTTCTGTACGCGCTCGCGGTTGCGTGCGCCGATGTTCTGGCTGACAAAGGTCGTTGTGGTCATGCCGATGGCCTTGCAGGGCAGGCTGATGAACTTATCCAGACGCAGCGCGATGCCGACGCCGGCAGTGGCCGCTTTGCCGAACGGATTGACATAGCGCCAGACAAAGAGATTGGAAAACGAGATCAGCGCACCCTGTACGCCGGAGGGGATGCCGATGCGGATGACCTCAAGGATTGTCGGGCCGCCGTCACGGAATGTGGTTTTGGGAGACAGACAGTTGAGATGGCACTGACGGTTGATCTGACGGTATACCGTCAGCGCGGAGAACGACTGAGAGATCACAGTGGCATACCCGACGCCGGCGACGCCGAAGCGAAAGACGACGACAAAGAGAAGATCCAGCAGGATATTGAGTACGCCGGAGATAGACAGGATCAGAAAGGGCGTGCGGGTGTCGCCGGTCGCGCGCAGGATGCCGGCGCCGTTATTGTAGATCACCGTGAAAAAGGTGCCGGCCAGATAAATGCGTAGGTAGACCGTTGCTTCCGCGAAGATCTCCGGCTCGACGGCGGACAGGCCAATGAGAAAATCGGTGCAGAACACGCCGAGAATGGACAGCGCGGCACCGAGTGCGGCGGAGAAGGTGAAGGTGATCTGTATTGACTGTCGGAGATGCACTTCATCGTTTCGCCCGACCGCGCGGGCGACCACAGAGGTTGCGCCGACGGACATTCCATTGAAAAAGCCGACAACGAGGTTGACCAGTGTTGCGCATACGCTCACTGCGCCGAGTGCCGCGTCGCTCACAAAGTTTCCGACGACCAGTGCGTCCACACTGTTATACAGGCTTTGCAGCAGCTCGCCCGCGACCAGCGGGAGCGAGAAAAGGATCAGCTGCGTGGTAATGTTTCCTCTTGTAAAATCGATTTGCTTTGCCATTTGTGCCTCGATCCATACCCGAATGGGTGTGTAGGAAAAATGAAGAGCCGCATAAGAGCTTAATTTTCAAGCTTATGCCGGTAGAGCCGCTTGCCGTCGAGGGCAAAGACGCGGTCGCTGAACGCGCCGTCCGGCGTGCCGGCGAGCACCTCGCGGTAGATCTCCATGCGGCTGTCGATCATGTCGATATAGGAGAGCAGCTCGCTCTCTGCGCAGACCGGGCGCACGGCGGCGCCGTACTCCGGCTCGCCGTGGTGCGAGAGCACCATGTGTTGGAGCAGGACGGACTTTTCCTCGGGAATATGGAGCGCATCCGCCGCATCCGCGACCTCCTGCGCGCCCATGACCAGATGACCGAGCAGCTCGCCGGGGACGGAATAGCCTGTCACCAGACCGAGTGCGGAGAAGGTGAACTCGCGCTCCTTTTGCAAATCGTGTGCGAAGGTACCGGCGAGGAGCAGGCTGCGGTCCACGGTGTCGGCATACTGCGCGGCAAGGAAATCAGCCAGAGCGAGCATGCGGCCTGTGTGCATCAGCAGTCCGTGCAGAAAGCCATGATGGACGCTTTTGGCTGCGGGAATGGACGCAAGGCTGTCCCTGTGGCGGCGGAGCAGCTCAAGGCTTACCGCCTTGTAGTCGGCGTCGGTGATGGTGCCGAGCAGGCGCTCAACCTCGCGGAGCATTTCGCCCGCGTCGATGGGAGCGGTGGGCACCAGCGATTCGACGTTATACAGATCGCCGTCTCCGGCCAGACGGATGCGGTCGATGGTTATCTGCAAGGCTCCGCGGAACTCGGAGACACTGCCGCGCACCTTCACGACCTTGCCCTCGTCGGCGGCACCGATGGGGCCGACGTAGTCCCAGACCTTGCCGTCGATGGCGCCGGTTTTGTCAGAGAGCGTCAGGTTGAGGAAGGGCTTGCCGTTGCTTGCGACCTTGGGAAAAGCGGAACGAAGGACGTAAAAGCCCTCGATATCATCGTTGCGTGCCATCCGGCAGATGGGCAGCTCATAGTTCATAAAAAAGACCTCCGTAAAAAAGTAAGGAACCCGCGCGGCCGGGTATCAGCCGTGCGCGGGTGTGTTTATGACAGCTCGGACGACATGAAGCCGCCGTGCAGCCAGCCGCAGAGCTCTGCGGGCGTTCCGGGAACGCCGACGGTGGAAAATTCCGTGCGGCCGGGGACCATTTTAGAGTTGTCGTTGCTCTCGGCCCACTGGACGCGCTGCAAAATGGGCTCGGTGCATTGGTCGAGCGCACCGTCCGGCGCGCTTTTATATTGGAGCAGGATCGTCACATAGCGGTTGTCCGAGGTCCAGCGGCCGAAATTGGTCGTCGGCTTGCGCCAGCGCCAGAGACATTCATTGCCCGCCGTTTTACGAAGCTTGAGGTAGCCGTTGAAGATATCCTGCGTGCAGCGCATGAGCCAGATCACATGATAGCCGGCGCGCTGAAAATGCGCGCAGACGTCGAAGAAGCCCTTCTCCATCAGCAGTCCGTCCTGAAGCATCATCACGAAGTGGTTGATCTGGACATAGGCGGTCACTGTTTTGCCGTTTACAGTGATCGGAACGTCGCGGCACTCCGACGGAACGAGAGCCTGCCACTGTGCCTTCCACTCCTGCGTGGAGGACTGGGAGAAATCCAACTTTTTTCTTTTCCCGAGAAACAGCATGGCAGAGATATCCTTTCCGTGGACGGTTTTGCGTCCAATATTATACAGGATGGGGGCTCCGCGTGCAAGCAATATCTTGAGCAAAGAGGGAGAAAATCGCAAAAACGGCTTGTTTTCCGCGCACCGGTATAGTATAATCACAAAAAGTATGCGAATTTTCGGCGTGTCCCGCCTCATCAAACGGAAGAATCGAGGAAAATACTATGAATATGATCCAAAGCGCAAAAGACCAAATTGCTGCCCTGACGCAAAAGGCCTACCGCGCCGCCGTGCAGGAGGGACTGCTTCCGGACGGCGTTGAGACCGTTCCCGCGGTCGAGATCCCCAAGGATACCGCCAACGGCGACTACACGACGACCTTCTGCCTTGCCGCCTCCAAGGCCATGCGCAAGAACCCGCGCGAGGTGGCGAACATCCTCACGCAGCATATGGAGCTTGCGGACACTTATTTTACCACCGTTGAGATCGCCGGCCCCGGCTTCCTCAACTTCCGCCTCGGCGATAAGTGGTACGACGATGTGTTGGCCAATGTGGAAGCCGAAGGCGAGCGCTACGGCCGCGGCGAGGGTCTCAAGGGCAAGAAGATCATGGTCGAGTTTGTCTCCGCCAACCCTACCGGACCTATGCACATGGGCAATGCGCGCGGCGGCGTGCTCGGCGATACGCTGGCCAGCGTGCTCGACTGGTCCGGCGCGAACGTGTGGCGCGAGTTTTACGTCAATGACTTCGGCAACCAGATCGAAAAGTTTGCCAAGAGCATTGAGGCACGCTATATTCAGCTCATCCGCGGCGAGGATGCCGTGGAGTTCCCCGAGGACGGCTACCACGGTGAGGACATCAAGGAGCTTGCCAAGGCTTTCTATGAAGAGCACGGTGAGAGCTATCTGGACAAGAGCGTGGAAGAGCGTCATGCGGCGATGGCCCGCTTTGGCCTTGACCGCAACATTCCCAAGATGAAGAGCGACCTTGAGCGCTATGGCATCAACTTCGACGAGTGGTTCTTTGAATCCTCTCTGCATGAGAGCGGCTATGTCAAGGATACCACTGAGGAGCTGACGCGTCTGGGATGGACGTATGAAAAGGAAGGCGCGCTCTGGCTCAAGACCGCCGATATCATGCGCGAACAGTACCGCAAGCAGGGCAAGAAGGATGCGGATATTGACAAGCTCGATCTCAAGGACGACGTGCTGCGCCGTGCCAACGGCTTCTACACCTATTTTGCCGGCGACATCGCCTATCACCGCAACAAGTTCGCCGTGCGTCATTTCGACAAGGTCATCAACATCTGGGGCGCGGATCACCACGGCCATGTCGCACGCATGAAGGGCGCGATGGATGCGCTGGGACTTGACGGTACTCACCGGCTCGACATCGTGCTCATGCAGCTCGTCAAACTCGTGCGCGACGGCGAGGTGGTGCGTATGTCCAAGCGCACCGGCAAGACCATCTCTCTTTCCGATCTGCTCGACGAGATCCCGGTCGATGCCTGCCGCTACTTCTTCAACGCCAAGCCCGACACCCAGATGGACTTCGACCTCGGTCTCGCCGTGCGCGAGGACAGCGAGAACCCCGTCTACTATATCCAGTACGCCTATGCGCGTATTTGCAGCCTCATCAAGGCGCTGGCCGAGGAAGGCCGCAGCGTGCCCGATGCAGACAAGGCCGATCTGTCGATCCTCTCCGGCGAACAGGAGCGCGCGCTCATCAAGGAGCTGGCGAATTTCAGCGAGGAGATCCGTGTCGCTGCCCGCGACTACGATCCGAGCTATATCAACCGCTATCTCATGCGCCTTGCCGGCGCGTTTCACCGCTTCTATAACGCCTGCCGCATCAAGGGCGAGGCGGACGATGTGGCGAACGCCCGCCTGTTGCTCTCTGCCACGACGCGTCAGGTGCTGGCCAACGGTCTGGGGATTCTCGGACTGAGCAAGCCTGAGAAGATGTAAGATCGAAAATCAAAAGAAAAAAGTCTCCCGCACACAACCGTGTGCGGGAGACTTTTTTCCTGTTTGAACATGCGCTCAGCGGATCTGGCCGCTGCCGCGGATGATGTATTTATAGGTGCACAGCTCTTCGAGCCCCATCGGGCCGCGCGCGTGGAGCTTCTGCGTGGAAATGCCCATCTCGCAGCCAAGCCCGAACTCGCCGCCGTCGGTGAAGCGGGTGGAGACGTTGACATAGACCGCCGCGCTGTCCACAAGATCGGTGAACTTCTTCGCGGCCTCAGCATTTTCCGTCATGATGCAGTCGCTGTGATGCGTGGAGTGCGCAGCGATGTGCGCGATTGCCGCGTCAACATTGTCGACCACGCCGACGGCGAGAATATAGTTGAGAAATTCCGTGTCGAAATCACACTCTCCAGCGGGCGTCCCATCGATGATCTTGGCCGCAGCCGCGTCAAGCCGCAGCTCGACCGGCACAAGACCGGCGGCCTTGCGGTCATCCACCAACGCTTTCTTGAGCATGGGAAGGAACTTTCCGGCGACCGCCTTGTGAACCAGACAGACCTCCTCGGCATTGCACACAGATGGGCGGCTCGCTTTTGCGTTGACGATGACGTTTACCGCCTTTTGCAGATCGGCGTCCTGATCCACGTAGACATGGCAGATGCCGGTGCCCGTTTCGATGCAGGGGACGGTGGCATTTTCCACACAGGTGCGGATCAGCCCTGCGCCGCCGCGCGGAATGAGCAGATCGACAAGACCGTCTGCGGTCATGAGTGTCTGCGCGCTCTCGTGGCTCGTGTCCTCGACAATGTTTACGATGTTGGGATCGCCGCCGGCCCTGCGGATGCCGTCCTTGAGCGCGGAGACGATGGCGTGCGCGCTGCGGAACGCTTCCTTACCGCTGCGGAGCATGCACACATTGCCGCTTTTGATGGTCAGCGCCGCTGCGTCCGAGGTGACGTTCGGGCGGCTTTCATAGATGATGGCGACAAGGCCGAGGGGCACCTGCACCTTGTCGATCACGATACCGCTCGGGCGCACGATCTCCTTAAGCACGCGGCCGACGGGATCGGGCAGCTTCACCGTGTCTTGAATGCCGTCTGCCATGGCGGCAATGCGCGCCTCGTCCAGCTTCAGCCGGTCGAGCATGACGTCGGTGATATGGCCGCGCGCGGCCTCCATATCCTGCGCGTTGCACGCGAGGATCTCCGCACAGTGCGCCTGAAGGCTGTCTGCCATGGCAAGAAGCAGAGCATTCTTTTTCTCCGTGCCGATGTTGGCGATGCTCGTCCGTGCGGCGCGTGTTTTTTTCAGCAGTTCAATTGTTGTCATGTCCTTCACCTTTTGACCAGAAAACGTGTGCCGACCGGCTTGCCGGCGGCAATGTCATAGAGAAGCTCCGGCTTCTCACCGTTGGCGATCACCATTTCGCAGCCCGCGGCCGTAGCGATCTGCGCGGCGGAGAGCTTGGTCGCCATGCCGCCTGTGCCAAGGTTCGAGCCGCTGCCGCCGCCGAGGGAGATGATATGCTCGTCAATGGCTTCGACGGTGGGGATGAGCTTTGCGTCCGGGTTCTTGCGCGGATCGCCGTCATACAAGCCGTCGATGTCCGAAAGCAGCACGAGCAGATCGGCGGAAACGGTCGAGGCAACGATGGCAGAGAGCGTATCGTTGTCGCCGATGCCGAACTCCGCAGTGGAGACGGTGTCGTTTTCATTGATGACCGGAAGCGCGCCGAGCTCAAGCAGCCGGGCGAGCGTATTGTGGAAGTTCTGACGGCGCTCGCCGCCCTCCTCAATGTCGGGGCCGGTGATGAGAAGCTGGCCGACGATGTGATTATATTCCGTGAAAAGCTTATCATAAATGTACATCAGCTCGCACTGGCCGACGGCGGCGCAGGCCTGCTTGCTCGGCACATCCTTTGGCCGTTCGGGCAGGTTGAGCTTGCCGAAGCCCATGGCGATGGCGCCGGAGGAGACAAGAATGATCTCATGCCCGGCGTTCTTTAAATCGCTCAGGGCCTTGCACAGCCGCTCCATCCGCTGAATATTTAGTCTTCCCGTAGAGTAGGCCAGCGTGGAGGTGCCGACCTTTACGATGATACGCATACGATGATCGCTCCTTTTTGCGTGCCGGCGACCGGCCGGCGGATCTTATCCGTTTCAAGATAATAACAGTATAGCGTGAAGTGAATTTTTTGCAATTCTTTTTTTCAACAAAATACGCTTTTTTTGCCTGAAAGGGACAAAAAAGATGCATGAGTTTACCTCTAAATGACGGAAACGGACGCATTTCATGCGTCCGGCGCGTTGACGCCCACTTTTGCAAAGCGCTCTTTTCAGAACTGAAAAACTGTGCTATAATGAGCCATCATCATTTGGAGGTGCGCTATGAGCTATGCGGATCGGGTCTTTCGCCAGAACTGTGAGGATATTTTGAAGAACGGCGTATGGGATACCGGACTGTCCGTCCGTCCGCACTGGGAGGACGGCACAAGCGCACATACCGTGAAAAAATTCGGCATCGTTAACCGCTATGACCTCCGGAAGGAGTTTCCCATTCTCACGCTCCGCCGCACCTACTGGAAAAGTGCGGTGGACGAGCTTTTGTGGATCTGGCAGAAAAAAAGCAGCAATGTCCACGACCTCTCCAGCCACATCTGGGATGCGTGGGCGGATGAGAGCGGCAGCATTGGCAAGGCCTACGGCTACCAGCTCGGCGTGAAGCATCAGTATAAGGAGGGTATGTTCGATCAGGTCGACCGTGTTCTTTATGATTTGAAGCACAACCCTGCCTCGCGGCGCATCATGACAAATATCTACAACTTTGCCGATCTGCACGAGATGGGGCTTTATCCTTGCGCATATTCCATGACCTTCAACGTCTCGGGTGATACACTCAACGCGATCCTGAACCAGCGCAGTCAGGACATGCTGGCGGCAAATAACTGGAATGTCGTGCAGTACGCGGTGCTGGTGCACATGATGGCACAGGTCAGCGGCCTTAAGGCGGGCGAGCTGGTGCATGTCATTGCCGATGCGCACATTTACGACCGGCATGTGCCGATCATCGAGCAGATGCTCACTGAGCCGGAGAAGCCCGCGCCGCGGTTTGTCATCGACCCGGAAGTTACGGACTTCTACGCGTTTACAAAGGACAGCTTTCGCCTTGAGGGCTATGATCCGAGCCCCTTTGAGGCGAAGATTCCCATTGCGGTGTAAAGGAGCGGGAGAATGGACGCGATCGTATGTGTGGACAGGAACTGGGCCATTGGTCGGAATAACGAGCTGCTTTTCCATATTTCCGCCGATCTCAGGCGCTTTCGTGCACTCACCGTGGGGAAATGCGTTGTTATGGGGAAGAATACGCTCCTCTCGCTCCCCGGTGCGAAGCCGCTGCCGAAGCGGCGGAACATCGTTGTGAGCACAACGATGGAGCCGCGCGAGGGAATCGAGCTTGCGCGCAGCGCTGCCGAAGCGGAAGTATTGGCCGGCGGGGATGCGGTGCTCATGGGCGGCGCGCAGCTCTATTGTGCGCTGCTGCCGAAATGCGCGCGTGTGTTTGTCACGCAGGTCGACGCCGCGGCGGAAGGTGCGGACGCATGGTTCCCCGATCTTGACGCGGATGCTGTATGGACGGCGGAGCATGTGGGGGAGTGGCAGGAGGAAAACGGCCTGCGCTTCCGCTATGTCGATTACGTTCGCACGGCGAAGTGAGCAAAAAGAAAAGAGCCGTTTGACCGGCTCTTTTTTCTCAGAAAATATTTGCATTTAAAGCAGCTTCTCACGCAGGATGCCGTGATATTTGCCTTCGGAGCAGACGCCGCGGGGCAGATAGCCGGCGGCGTCGGCTTCCGACGTGGGCTGAAAGCATTCTGCCACGGCGGTTTCCTCCCATTTGACCGGATGCTTTTGACCGGATGCTTCAGTATAGCACACCGGACAGGGCAACGCAAGCGCTGAGCGCAGCCATGAATTATGTCGTGTTTCCATAGTTTACGACAGGATAGGCGGCTATACTGAAAGAAAAGGCATAAGGAGGAGAGCATATGGCCGCCGAAGAATGGAACATCGATGTACGCTACCTCAAGGGCGTCGGCGCAAGAAAGGCGGAGGGGCTTGCAAAGCTCGGTATTACCGATCTCAAAAGCCTGATCTCCTATTTTCCCCGCGCTTATGAGGATCGGCGCGAAACGCGCCGCATCGCAGAACTGGAGATCGGTGAGAGCGCCTGTGTGACCGCGATGGTCGCCGCGCAGCCGCGCGCATCACGGATCCGCAAGGGATTGGAGCTCGTCAAGCTACACGTGGTGGACGAAAGCGATGCGCTGGAGCTGACGTATTTTAATCAGGCATACCTTAAAAACACCTTCCACGCGGGGGAGAGCTACACCTTTTACGGCCGTGTGGAGGGAACGCCGCGAAATAAGAAGATGGTCAATCCTGCCTTTGAACGAGAGGGGCGGCATGCCGTTACAGGCTGCATCGTACCGGTCTATCCGCTCACTGCGGGCGTGGGACAGGGGCTGCTTCACAGTGCGATCCGGCAGGGACTGAACCGGGCGGCGGGCCGCTTTGCCGAAGTTCTGCCGGAGGAGCTGCGGCGACGGTATGCGCTCTGTGACGTGCGGGCGGCCTATGAAAATATCCATTTCCCGGCCTCGGACGAGGCGCTCGCCGCCGCGCGGCGCCGACTGGCGTTTGAAGAGCTTTATTTCCTGACGCTTGGGCTGCGCCTGCTGCGCGCACGGCGCACAACAGTGCGGGGCAGGATCTGCACGGAAACAGATCTGACGCCGTTTTTTTCGGCTCTGCCCTTCTCTCTCACCGGCGCACAGCGGCGCGCGGTGGAGGATATCCTGCGTGATATGAGCGATACGCGCCCGATGAACCGCCTTGTTCAGGGCGATGTCGGCAGCGGCAAGACCATGGTCGCGGCGGCGGCGGTCTACTGCGCGGCAAAGAACCATCTTCAGGCCGCGCTGATGGTGCCGACGGAAATTCTGGCGGAGCAGCATTATCACACGCTCGCACCGCTGCTGGAGGGGCTCGGCGTGCGCTGTGCGCTCCTGACGGCTTCGACCCGCGCGGCGGTGCGCCGCTCGATCCTTGGGCAGCTCTCGGCAGGGGAGATCGATTTTGCCATCGGTACACACGCGCTGCTCACGAGCGACGTTGCCTATCAAAGGCTTGGGCTCGTCGTGACCGACGAACAGCACCGCTTCGGTGTGAACCAGCGCGCGGCTCTGGGAGCCAAGGGAGAGAATCCGCATCTGCTCGTCATGTCGGCAACGCCCATTCCGCGCACACTGGCGCTGATGATCTACGGCGATCTGGATGTGTCGGTCATCGACGAGCTGCCACCGGGTCGGCAGAGCATTGAGACGTTCGTTCGGTCGTCCAGACAGCGCGGAGCGGTCTATGAGGCTGTGGAACGGCAGCTTGCGCAAGGCCGGCAGGCCTATGTCGTCTGCCCGATGGTGGAAGAAAACGGCGAGCTGCCCGATGAGCGCAAGGCGGTCACAGCTTACGCGGAAAAGCTGCAAAAGGAAGTGCTTCCACATCGCACCGTCCGCTTCCTGCACGGCAGGATGAAGCCAAAGGAAAAGGAAGCGATCATGCGTGCGTTTTCGGCGGGAGAGATCGACGTGCTGGTCTCCACCACGGTGATCGAGGTCGGTGTGGATGTGCCGAACGCGACCGTCATGGTTATTGAAAACGCGGAATGCTTCGGCCTCTCGCAGCTCCACCAGCTGCGTGGGCGCGTGGGACGCGGAAAATGGAAGTCCTACTGTGTTCTGATCTCGGACAACAGGGGAGAGGACAACAGGGCACGTCTGGACGCGATGTGCCGCACGCAGAGCGGTTTCGCACTTGCCGAGGAGGATCTGAAGCTGCGTGGACCGGGCGATTTCTTCGGCGCACGCCAGCACGGCCTGCCGACACTGCGTGTGGCGGACTTTACTTGTGATATGGAGCTTTTGTATGAGGCACAGAGTGCGGCGGAGACGCTGCTTGCGCGCGATCCGGCGCTTGCGGAGCACAAAGCGGTCGCCGTGCGCGTGCGGGAGCTGTTTGATCTGAATGCTGAGGCGCTGAACTGAGCGCACGGCGGCCGCTGTGGCCGGAAGCCGCCGGAAAGAGGGGGGAAGGAAGATATGGCAAGGACGTCCGGACTTGATCTGACAGAGGGAAAGCTGGGCCGCCAGATCTTGCATTTCAGCATTCCGCTGATGTTTTCCAATTTATTACAGGTCCTCTTCAGCATGACGGATCTTGCGGTCGTCGGGCGCTTTGCCAGCGCCGGTGCGCTCGGCTCGGTCGGCTCGACGACGATCCTTGTCTTTCTTTTTACGGGTTTTCTCATCGGACTGGGCAGCGGCGTCAATGTGCTCGTTGCCACGCACTTCGGCGCGCACAGCGAGAAAAATGTGCGCGAGTCGGTGCACACCTCGGCGATCATCTGCCTGCTGGCCGGTGTGCTGATCCTGCTGGCTGGACTGGCGTTTTCCCGCCCACTGCTTGAGCTGCTCAACACGCGGGAGGATCTGCTGGACGGCGCGGTGCTCTATCTGCGCATCTATTTCCTCGGTATGCCCGCCATGGCGCTCTATAACTTTGGCAATGCCGTGTTCAGCGCGGTGGGCGACACGAGAACGCCGCTCCTTTATCTGTCTGCCGCCGGTGCACTGAATGTGGTGCTCGATTTGGTATTTGTCATTGTCTGCGGCATGTCGACCGACGGTGTGGCGCTGGCGAGCATGCTCTCTCAGTGCGTCAGTGCGGCTCTGATTGTCCGCGCGCTGCTGCACCGCCGCACCGAGGTATATGGCCTTTCCCTGCGTGAGCTCAGGATCTACAGGAATAAGGCGCTGCGCGTGCTGTCGATCGGCATTCCGGCGGGTTTCCAGAACGCGATCTTTTCGGTGGCAAACCTCTTTATTCAGGCGGGCGTCAACTCGTTCAGCACGGTCGTGGTCGAGGGGAACTCCGCTGCGGCCAATGTGGACAACCTTGCCTTTTCCGTGATGAATGCATTTTACATTGCAAGCTCCAGCTTCATCGGGCAGAATTACGGTGCGGGCCGTCCGGAGCGGGTGCGCTGCAGCTATGTGCTCACGCTTGCTTACTCTTTTCTGGCTGGTGCGGTGGTCGGCGCGCTGTTTTTGTGCTTCGGGCGCGAGTTCCTTGCACTTTTTTCGCCGGAGAGTGCCGTGATCGACGCGGGTATGGAACGCATCCGTGTGATGAGCTTTTCGTTCATGATCTCCGCCTTTATGGACTGTACGACCTCGGCCTCGCGCGGCCTTGGCAAGGGGATGGTGCCGATGATTCTTGTGTTTCTCGGCTCATGTGTGTTCCGCGTGGCGTGGATCTACACGGTGTTTGCCTATTTCGGCACGCTGCGTTCGCTGTACATGCTCTATCCGTTCTCGTGGGGCATCACCGGTATGGCGGAGACGGTGTATTTTATCTATTGCTACCGCCGGTATGTCAAACCCATGGGATGCGGCGGGAAACTGACAGAGACACAGTAAAAATAAAGAGTACCCCGGGCTGATGCCCGGGGTACTCTTTATTTATCAGGAAATATCGGCCAACTCCAAATACTTATAACCGTTTTCTGCGATGTGATCTTTTCTCCCCTGAAGGTTGTCGCCCAGAAGAAGGTCAAAGACCTGCGAGGTCGCTTCCGCATCCTCGGGCATGACCTTGATAAGGCGGCGCGTTTCCGGATTCATGGTCGTCAGCCACATCATTTCCGGATCGTTTTCGCCAAGACCCTTTGAGCGGTCGACCTTATAGCGCTTGCCCTCGAGTGTCTTGACGATGTCGTTCTTCTCCTTGTCGGAGTAGGCGAACCATGTCTTATCGCCGCAGTTGATCTCAAAGAGCGGGGTTTCAGCGATATAGACGTAGCCCTCGCGGATCAGCGTGGGGCAGAGCCGGTAGATCATGGTGAGGATCAGCGTTCTGATCTGGAAGCCGTCCACGTCCGCATCGGTGCAGATAACGACCTTGTTCCAGCGAAGGTTATTGAGGTCAAAGGCATTGAGCTCCTTGACTGCTTTGCCCTGCACCTCCACGCCGCAGCCGAGCACCTTGAGAAGGTCGGTAATGATCTCGCTTTTGAAAATGCGGGCGTAGTCGGCCTTGAGGCAGTTGAGGATCTTGCCGCGTACGGGCATGATGCCCTGAAACTCCGCGTCGCGCGAGAGCTTGACCGAGCCGAGGGCGCTGTCGCCCTCGACAATATAAATTTCGCGGCGGGACACATCGCGCGTGCGGCAGTCTACAAATTTCTGCACGCGGTTGGAGATGTCGATATTGCCGGAGAGCTTTTTCTTGATATTCAGGCGCTGCTTTTCGGCGCTCTCGCGACTGCGCTTGTTGATGAGCACCTGTTCGGCGATCTTGAGCGCCTCGACGCGGTTTTCGATGAAATAGGTCTCCAGACGGGACTTTAAAAAGTCCGTCATGGCCTCCTGCACGAATTTGTTCGTAATGGATTTCTTCGTCTGGTTTTCATAACTTGTCTGCGTAGAGAAGTTGTTGGATACAAGCACCAGACAGTCCTCCACATCCTGCCAGGTGATCTTGGATTCGCTCTTTTGATACTTGTTGCTGTCCTTGAGATATTTGTCGATGGCGTAGACGAAAGCGGTTTTGGCCGCCTTCTCCGGCGCGCCGCCGTGCTCGAGCCAGGAGGAGTTGTGGTAGTGCTCAATGATATTCACGCGGTTCGAAAAGCAGCACGCGCACGAGAGCTTGACCTTGTACTCGGGTTTGTCCTCACGGTCGCGGCCGCGGCGCTCCGTCTCCCAGAACACAGGCGTGGTCAGCGCGCCCTCTCCGGCAAGCTCGGCGACATAGTCGACGATGCCGTTTTCATAGAGGAAATCCTGCGTCTCGAACTTTCCGTCCACCTGATCGCGGAAGCGGAAAGTGATGCCTGCGTTCACGACCGCCTGGCGGCGCAGAATATCGGTGAAGTAGGATGAGGGAATGTTGATGTCGGTGAACACGTCGAGATCGGGTAGCCAGCGCGTGAGCGTGCCGGTTCGCTTGCCACGGTCGGTCGGCTCGATCTTGAGCTCCTTGCCTTTTTCACCGGTGATCTGTCCGCGCTCAAAGTGAAGGGAATATTTGTTCCCATCGCGCCAGACGGTCACGTCCATGTAGCGTGAGGCGTACTGCGTGGCGCAGGCGCCGAGGCCGTTGAGACCGAGGGAGTATTCGTAGTTGTCGCCGTCAAGATTATTGTATTTGCCGCCGGCGTAGAGCTCACAGTAGACCAGCTCCCAGTTGAAGCGCTGCTCCTTCGGGTTCCAGTCCACCGGGCAGCCGCGGCCGTTGTCCTCGACCTCGATGCTGCCGTCGGCGTAGTGCGTGAGCGTAATGAGCCGGCCATGGCCCTCGCGCGCTTCGTCGATAGAGTTCGAGAGGATCTCAAATACCGCGTGCTCGCAGCCGTCGAGTCCGTCCGAACCGAAGATCACGCCCGGGCGCTTGCGCACGCGCTCTGCGCCCTCAAGGAGCGAAATACTGTCATTTCCGTAGCTTTTGCCTGTTTTTGCTGCCATGTTGTCTCTCCGTTTCCAGTTAGGATACTATTCCTTGTATATTATAGTTGTTTTGTTCCACAATGGCAAGTGTTTTGCGCACAGCGGTCATTTCCCTGCCTTTGTTAAAAATATGTGCAGGAAGCGCGAAAAGTTTCCTCTTTCGTCGAAACATAACAGTGCGTCAACCGGTAAAATGATTGTAAAATCAAGGTTATTCACAGTTTCCACAGAGTTATCCACAATTATTATGTTAACAAATAATTCTGCGAAAAATACCGTTTTTCCCATTTCACCGACGCTTTGCGCCCGCTCTGATTGGACGGAGTATCCGCGTGTTGCGGACAAAAAGGGGGACAGATGGATTGAAAAGAGTAAATTCTGCTTGACAAATCCTCTCTAATCCATTAGAGTGAATATAAACTCTAATGGATTAGAGAGGAGAAAACGATGGAAACGCCGAAAATTTTTGAGAGCGAATATCGCTTCTGCCGCATCCTCTGGGAGTATGAGCCTGTGACGAGCCGCGAGCTCGTCGCGCTGTGCGCCGAGCAGCTTGGCTGGAAGCCGACGACGACTTACACGGTCTTAAAGCGGCTGGGTGAGCGCGGCGTGCTGAAAAACGAGAAGAGCGTCGTGACCTCGCTCGTATCGAAGGACGAGGCGCAGGCCGCCGAGGCGGAGGAACTGGTGGAAAAGCGCTTTGACGGTTCGCTGCCTGCTTTTGTTGCGGCGTTCACGCGTTCCCAGAAAATGAGCGCCGCGGAGCTTGACGAGGTACAGGGAATGATCGACCGCTATCGAAAGGAGCACTGCCATGAGTGAGATATTTCTCGGCTTTCTCAACCGCAGCATTGCTGCCGGCTGGCTGGTGTTGGTGGTTCTGGTGTTGCGCTTCGTGCTCAGACGGGCGCCGAAGTGGGTGGATGTGCTGCTCTGGGGTATGGTTGCGCTGCGGCTGGCCGTGCCGTTTTCCATTGAGAGTGAAGTGAGCTTGATCCCCAGCGCGGAGACCGTGAGCCCGGAGGTCGTGCAGTTCGACCCTGCGCCGACCGTCACAAGCGGCGTGACGGTCGTTGATAACGCCGTGAACCCCGCACTGAGCGAAAGCTTTGCCGCCGACCCGGCCGCGAGCGTCAACCCGCTCTACGTCTGGACGGAGATCGCGGGCGTCGTCTGGCTCATCGGGGCCGCCGTGCTGCTCGGTTATGCGCTGGTGAGCTATCTGCGGCTGCGGCGGCGTGTGCGGACCGCTGTGCGGCTGCGGGAGAACATTTATCAGAGCGAGCATGTTGCCTCGCCCTTTATCCTCGGCGTGCTGCATCCGAGGATCTACCTTCCTTTTTCAATGAGCGGGGAAAATATGGAATGTGTCCTCGCGCACGAGCGGGCGCATCTCGCGCGGCGCGACCACTGGTGGAAGCCGCTGGGCTTTCTGCTGCTTGCGCTCTATTGGTTCAATCCGCTGCTGTGGCCGGCGTATGTGCTGCTCTGCCGCGACATTGAGCTTGCCTGCGACGAGCGCGTGGTAAAGACGCTTGATCCCGCGCGGCGTGCGGATTACTCGCAGGCGCTGCTTGCGTGCAGCGTGCCGAGAAAGATGATCGCCGCCTGTCCGCTCTCCTTCGGTGAGGTCGGTGTAAAGGAACGCGTGAAGAGCGTGCTGAACTATAAAAAGCCCGCATTCTGGGTGATCGTCCTTTCCGTCGCGGCCTGCGCCGTCGTGGCGGTGTGCTTTCTGACAAACCCGCAGCGAGAAACAATGCGTTGGGCGAAAGAACTGCGTGCGGAGGACGTGACGCGCGTGGAGATGGTCGTGCTCCCGCAGGCGGAAAATCGGCAGTATAAAGACCTGAACGCGGACGAGATCGGGAAGGCGGTCACGCTTATCAACGAGAGCCGCGGGCGGTACATCCGCGATATGGAGCCGCTGGCCGGCGGTGCGGTCCACCTCTTTGTCACCACGACCGACGGTGTGCGCCACCATGTCTGCAACAACGGCAACGCCTACCTCGAGATCGACGGCGACAGCTACAAGGCGGATTACGCCTGGCTGGAAGCATGGCCCTTTACCGAGGGTGATGCTCCGCTGCCGGAGGACTTTGATTTTGACTTTACCTATCCTGCCAATACGATGCTGGCGCAAACCGAGTATCCGGTCGTTGAAGAGACGGTAACGGCGGCGCTGCGCGCCGCGGGGGTCAACGGAACGGTGACGGACGGCGGCGTATTGGGCGATGGCGCGTTCAGCTATCAGATCGGCTGTCCGGACGAGAATGCGGAGCTGAGCATCAGCGGCGCTCTGAATGACGGTATGCGGGAGCTGAGTGTTTCCTACGCACTGCCCTTCGACGGCAGCAATACGCTCGCCGGGCCGGCGTGGACGAATTTTAAAACGCCGCTCAAGCTGGCCGCGCAGATCTACGGCGGCTTTACCGACGAACGAGAGCTTTACCGCGCCTGCACCGCGTCGGAACTTCCGCAGGAGGATGCGGTCCTTTATCAGGGACAACTGAACGGCGGCTACTGCGTGGTGCGCGTCAATTCTCCTGTCCGCTACTGGACGGTGAACAGCTTGCGCAGGCTCACGGTCGAGATCTATGAGTCTGCGGAGGCCTTCGCGCAGCACAATGGGACGACGGAGGCCGGACGTGTTTATGTGGACGAATGGAGCCTACAGATCCCGGACGGCTGGGAGCGCGATGGAAGCGAGCCGGTCTGGCGCTCGAGCGCCGGGACAGGATCTTACCTCCGTGTTACGGAGGAAAGCGGCTTTGACGAAGCGCTGATGGGACTTTATAACGCAGGCTATGAGCTGGAGAAGTTCTACGACCATTACCGCTGCGTCACGCAGGAGGGTATGAGCAACACGGCGGTGTATCTCTACCCGCAGCCGGAGAGCATTGCGTTTTACTGGATCGAGACGCATTGGAGCTATGAGAACGCGGACGAACGGCGGATCCAGATGGAGGAAATGCAGCTCAAGGCCATGGGACACACCTTTGCATTTCGCTCTCAGGAGGAGGTGTGGAGCGCGGAGCAGCTTCGCACGGTTTTTGACCGGCAGGCGGAGAGTGGCTGGCAGTTCGCCGCAGCTGTATCGACGGATCTGTACGAGGACCTTGTGGGCGCTGTGCTTTACCGAAGGATGGGCGATGAGATCCCTATCGGTGTGATGTTTGTCACACAGGACGGCATCGGCTTTTCCTGCGGCCTTGGCGGCGAGTTGGCGGACGATCCCGCTTTCGTCTACCGCGGGGAGGGAACGGTGGCCTTCCGCGTAAAAACGGACGATGGCGGCCGGGCGATTATGACACTCCGGCGGACGATCGGCGGACCGCAGAGCTCGGTGCTTTACACGGCTGCGACGGAGGAGATCCCAGCCCGCACAGGCTATGCCGTCTATGATGATCTGCTCGCCGACGTTGCCGCTATGCGGCGCATCAAAGGCAGCATCGGCGACTATCAGGCAGAGTTTGGTGAGAGTGCATGGCAGCTTGCCAAAGAGGACGAGACGGGTTGGCTGCTGCGTGACCTTGACGGCGACGGTACGCCCGAGCTGCTGCTCGGCGTTTCGTGGAGCGGGAACAATACCGTTATCTTCAACATCTTCCGGCTCGAAGGAGACCGGGCGTTGCGGTTGGTGGACGGCTGGAACCGCTGCCGCTATTACCTCTGCACCGACGGCAGCATTGCAAACAGCGGCGACGGCGGCATATATGAGTACAGCGACGCCTACTACCGCTATACCGGCGGAGAGCTGAAGCTGCTGGAAATGGTGCAGTATACGGCCAGCGACGCCGGCGGCGAGGTGTGGTACTATTCGGATACCTCGGATGATTTTTTCCTCGAGCAGCCGGACGGCACATATAAGCGAAACCCCGCGTTCCGCGAGATCAGCGAGCGCGAAGCGAATCGGATCAACGGGAAATACACCTATGAGATCCTGCCGTTCACGCTGTTTGAAGCATAAGATAAAAGCCGGAGGACGGTAAGTCCTCCGGCTTTTTTCATGTCGTATTTTATTTTGATACGCTCAGCCAGTCCTCCAGCACAAGGCCGGGGTTATGCTTGGTGAGGAAACCGACGCTCCACTCGCCGCCGAAGGCGATGAGCTTGCGGCCCTTGAAATCCTCCAGCAGACGCGAGCCGGTGCAGAACATCAGATCCTTCGGATCGCCCGGGCACTCCGCGATGAGCCGCAGATGCTCGTAGGGCAGCGAGCGCATGATAAGATCGACGCCGTATTCGCTTTTCATGCGGTATTCAAACACATCAAATTGCAGCGTGCCGACCACGCCGACGACGATATCCTCGAAGCCGGAATCCGGCATCTTGAAGATCTGGATCGCACCCTCCTGCGCGATCTGCTCCACACCCTTGACGAACTGTTTGCGCTTCATCGTGTCCTTGGGACTGACCGACATGAAGTGCTCCGGCTCAAAGGTCGGGATGCCGCCGAAACGGAACTTTTTGCCCGGCACGGTGATGGTATCGCCGATGGAGAAGATGCCGGGATCGAACACGCCGATAATGTCGCCGGCATAGGCCTCGTCCACAATCTCGCGCTCACTTGCCATCATGGTCTGCGGCTGGGAAAGACGCATCTTCTTGCTGCCCTGCACGTGGAAATATTCCGTGTCGCGCTCGAATTTACCCGAACAGATGCGCATGAACGCAAGGCGGTCGCGGTGAGCTTTATTCATGTTGGCCTGAATTTTAAAAACGAAAGCGGAAAAATCGGGGGAGAACGCGTCGATCACGCCCGCGTCGCTCTCGCGCGAGAGCGGCGGCGTGGTCATGCGCAGGAAGCCCTCAAGGAACGGCTCCACGCCGAAGTTCGTCAGTGCGCTGCCGAAGAACACAGGGGAGAGCGTGCCGTTCCGCACCGCATCAAGGTCAAACTCGCGTCCCGCGCCGAGCAGCTCGACCTCCTCGGCAAGGTTGTCACGCCGCTTCTGGCCGATGAGATCGACCAGCGCGGGATCATCCAGCGCGATCTCCGTTACACCGGCTTTTCTTGCGTGGCCAGCGTCGGTGAAGTGGATGATGCACTGCTTTTCGCGGTCGTAAACACCCTGAAACTCCTTGCCGCAGCCGATCGGCCAGTTGACGGCATAGGTGTCGATGCCGAGCTCGCGCTCGACTTCCTCGCAAAGCTCCAGCGGGTCGCGTGTCTCGCGGTCCATCTTGTTGATAAACGTGAAGATGGGAATGTGGCGCAGGGCGCAGACCTTGAAGAGCTTGCGTGTCTGCGGCTCGACGCCCTTTGCACCGTCGATGACCATCACCGCGCTGTCCGCCGCCATCAGCGTGCGGTAGGTGTCCTCAGAAAAGTCCTGATGGCCGGGCGTGTCGAGGATGTTGATGCAGTAGCCGTCGTGCTGGAACTGCATGACGGACGAGGTCACGGAAATACCGCGCTGCTTCTCAATCTCCATCCAGTCGGACTTTGCCGCGCGCTCGCGCTTGCCCTTGACCTCGCCGGCCTGTGCGATGGCCCCGCCGTAGAGCAGGAATTTTTCCGTCAGCGTTGTTTTACCGGCGTCGGGGTGTGAGATGATGGCGAAGGTTCGCCGGCGCGAGATCTCTTCGTGTAGTGTGGCCATAGTCAATACTCCTATCTTATCTTACAAATCCGAATCAGAAGTTTATCATACGATGGGGGGATTTGCAAGCTGCCGCTGCCGAATTTTGAAGGAAAATTAAAATTACGGCTTGACAATCAGGAGAAAATCTGGTAATATTCTTTTTGTTCCGCGGGCGTAGCTCATCTGGTAGAGCGCCACCTTGCCAAGGTGGAGGTAGCGAGTTCGAGCCTCGTCGCCCGCTCCAAAAAAATAACACCACGATATTGTCGTGGTGCTATTTTTTTGGATTCCTTTCGGAAAATCGAAATGCTTGGGTGAAGCAAGTTGCAAAGCGCGCTGCGGTTTGAACCGCGGCGCGCTCGTATTATGGCAGGTTCTTGTGAAAGAACGTCTGTGCATTTCGATAAAAGACGCCGTCGGCATCCTCCTGCGAAACGCCGCGGGAGAGCAGATACTCATAAAACGATGCGGCCTTGGCTGGCGTGTTCAGACATTCCGGCAGATCGGCTCCATCAAAATCGGAGCCGAGTGCAAGGTTCTTCCGGCCGCCGAACTCGAAGAAGTGCATGGCGTGGCGGTAAAGATCGTCAAGGCCTTTGACCTTTCCGTCATCACTCAGAAAATTCACATAGTAGTTCAGCCCGATCAGGCAGCCGCGGCACACCATTTCGCGGATCATTGCGTCCGTCAGGTTGCGCTTATGGCTGCACAGGGCACGGGCGTTGGAGTGTGTGGCAAGGAAGGGCTTTTCCGCTACCTCCAGCAGGTCGGCAAAGCCCGCGTCGTTGAGGTGCGACACATCGACCAGAATGTTTTCCAGCTCCATTTCGCGTACAACGCTCCGCCCGAATGCAGTCAGCCCATGCGTGCTCACATGACCTGAACCGATCTCGTTTTCACCGTTCCAGGTCAGTGTGACCGCACGGACGCCATCTTCGGCGAGCTGGTGAACGCGGCGGATATCCCCGGCGAACACGCTGCCGTTTTCGACTGTCAAAAATGCCGCCGTCCGGTTTGATGCCCAGGCGCGTTCCATGTCGGCGGCGCCGCGGCATGGCATAATGCGGTCATGGAACTTGTTCATCTGGCGGTAAAAGCTGCTGCGGTTGGCTTCATAGTAATGCACAGCATCTGCGCCGCGGATATCGTCCGGAATGAATACCGCGTAGAACTGCGCCCAGTGGACATCCTTCGGAAGCGCACGGAGCGAAAGGACGCGTTTCGGGTCGTCAAGTGTATCCACGTCCTCACCGGACGTGTACATGCAGTCTGTCAGCGTATCGCAGTGCAGATCGATGAGAGCATAGCTGTTCATGGTATCAAAGCCTCCTTTTCATCTACCGGACTGGTGATGATCGGTTCATAATTTTATGGAAGATGTTCTTCTTTTATTCCGCTTCTGCGGAGAGCCGGATTTCCACAATGCCCGGCTCTGCGGTGTCGGGATAAAATGCAACGGGCCACGGCGCGGACAGCTCCTGTGCCGAATGCAGGCCGGAAAGCTCGGCCTGCACGGCATGGATCTGCTCTTCCACGCCGCTCCGGTCGGTGGAGAAGTAGGTGACGCGCACGACGAGGGATGTTTTGCCTTCCTCTGCCGCGGTGCGCAGCAGATCGGGAAGAGCTTCGGTGCTTGTGGCGTTGATGATGCTCTGCTGTTCCTCTGCCGTGCGGCGGTAGCCGAAGCGAAGCGTCAGCTCATAAAAGCCGCGCTCCTCCTGACCGGAGTAGGTGATGTAATCGAGCAGATACGCCCCCAGCGCCGTCTCCTGCTGGACCTCGCTGCACGCGTCAGCGGCAAGCTCGGTATATTCCACATCGCCGCCGAAATAGCAGCGGACAACGCCGCTTTCGGCGTGGTCATCCACGAGCAGAAGCAGCGTGTTGACAAGATCCTGATAGCTGTCGGCGCGCAGTGTGTCGCGGCCGCCGTCCTCCCAGTAGCCGGCGCTATGCGGCGTGACCGACGACCACGAGCGCGAGAGCAGCGAGCTGCCGCAGCCGGTGAGCAGCAGACTCAGCGCCGCGGCGAGAAGAATGATTTTCTGTTTCACGGCGCGCCTCCCCCAGTTTGACCGTTTAGTAGCCCAGCGCCTCGTCGATCAGGACGACCTCGGTTTCGACGTTGAGGATTGGCTCCCACAGCACGGCGAGACCGCGGCAGATGCGTTCGGGGCTTTTGCAGTTGTAGCATCGGTCGACCTTCACGGCACAGGGCGTCTTGCGGTGCAGGCGCTGTGCGTTCTTCGGCGCGGCGATGTTGCGCGCACGCCAGAGCGCCTCGTCATAGGTCGGGGCGATCTTGTTGCTGCCCGCGATGATCCACAGCTTTTTGTGCCCATAGAGCATGGAGGCGACACGGTTGCCGCCACCGTCGATGTTGATGATCTCGCCTGTCTCGGCGATGCCGTTGGCCGAGAGCATGTAGTGCTCGCTCTCCGCCGCCTTGCCGCGCACCTGCGGCACCGTGGCGCCCTCGGGCAGGTGCCAGTGGCTGTAGACGGTGTTGTGCGCGCCGAGAGAGTCGTAAAGCCCCAGTTCGTCAAGGGTGACGCTGCCTCCGAAGCCGATAGTCGCGCCATCGAGCTGGGCATTGAGATAGTCCGCAGCCTCTTTTCCCGTTTCAAAGCAGGACACCTTGAACCCGCGCGCAGTCAGCGCATTTTTGACCGTTGTGAAATCCATTGTCAGTTTCTCCTTTTTTTAAAGCCCATCGGGCTTGTATTCACTAAAGCCTTCGCCAAGCACCTCGCGCGCGTCGCAGACGATGAAGAACGCGGCAGGGTCGATCTCGTTGACGAGCCGCTTGACCGCCACGATCTCACTGCGGCGGATGGCGCAGAGCAGTACGGGCTTATCGTCGCGCGTATAGGCGCCTTCGGCCGTCAGGCGGGTGACGCCCATGTCGCGCGCGAGCAGCTCGTGCGTGATCTTCTCCTGCTCGTTCGAGATGATATAGGCAAGCTTGGCCGCACTGCCGCCGTAGACAACCATATCCATTACCTTGGTGGAGATGTAGAGCGCAATACCGCCGTAGAGCGCGTTTTCCAGACTGCGGAACACCGCCGCGTAGAGCGCGATGATCGTCAGGTCGATGCACAGGCAGAGATTGCCGATGGAGAGCTGGGGAATGCGGAACTTCAAAAGCCATGCGCCGAGCTCCGTACCGCCGGTAGTGGCTTCCTCACGCAGCAGCCAGCCAAGGGAAACGCCCACGAGCACGCCGCCGTAGATGCAGCCGAGGAGCTTATCCATCGGCTGAAAGGCATAGACGGCGTTGATGAGGTCGATGAAGATGGAGTTGACCGCCACGGCGAAGAAAGAGCGTACCAGAAAACGCTTGCCGAAGCGCCGGAGACTCAGAAGAAAAAGCGGCGCGTTGAGCAGAATGACGGTGATGCCGACCGGCAGAGCGGGAACGAAGAAATTGATGACCTGCGCGATACCGGTGAAGCCGCCGAGCGTGAGCTTGTTGGGGGCATAGAACCAGTCAAAAGCCAGCGCCATAAGCGCGCAGCCGAGCGTGATGGAAACGTATTGTTTGAACAGCTTCAAGCAATGACCTCCCTTTTAATCCATCAGTGAGATTTGTTTTTCGTCGCTGTCCTCTGTTTTGAGCAGCGCGCCGGTCGCGGGCAGACTGCGCCCGCGGTAGCGCGTGAGGTTTGTGATGCCGGTCGCCTCGGCGGGACAGGCGTAATCGAGCGTGAATTTCTTCTTCAGCGTCAAAACGGCGACGCCCTGCGTGGTGCGTGTGGCCTTCACGCCGAGCAGAGCGGTGGAGAACACCAGCACGCGCGGCTCGGTGGAGTAGACGGCCAGCTCGCAGTCCTCGCGCAGACACAGTATGGTGCGCAGGGGGGATTTGTCCGAATATGCGCCGGTGAGCTTGCGGCGGTTTGAAGTCGTCTGGTATGCGGATAGCTCTACGCGGGCGGCCTTGCCGTTTTCAAAGAAAAAGACCAGACAGCCGCGGTAGTCGCCGGGGAGCACCATGGAAATGACACTCTCTCCCTCGTCCATGCCGAGCTTTGCGGGCAGATAGTCGCCCAGCACGGAGGCCTTGGCGTCGTCAAAGTCGGAAAGGCGGGCCTTGTAGACCTGACATTGATCCGTGAAGAACATGACCTCGGCGGCGTTGGAGGTCTCCGCGCTCTGGGCCAGCGCGTCGCCCTCCTTATACTTCTGCTCGGCGTTCATACGCAGTGACGCGGGCGTGATCTTTTTGAAGTAGCCTTCGCGGGAGAGGAACACGGACACAGGATAGTCGTCCACCGTGCTCTCTTCCACATATTCCTCGACTTCGTGGCCGTAGACGATGCCGGTTCTGCGCGGCTCGGCGTACTTCTTGCGCACGTCCTCAAGTTCGGTGACGATGATCTTCTTCACGCGCGCGGGCCGGGCCAGAATGTCCTCGAGGTCCTCAATCTCGTCCTGCAATGCGGAGGTCTCCTCCACGCGCTTGAGGATATATTCCTTGTTGATGTTGCGCAGCTTGATCTCTGCGACATACTCCGCCTGGATCTGGTCGATGCCGAAGCCGATCATCAGGTTCGGCACCACCTCGGTCTCGGCCTCGGTCTCACGAATGATCTTGATCGCCTTGTCGATGTCGAGCAGGATGCGTTTGAGACCCTTGAGCAGATGCAGCTTGTCCTTCTTTTTGCCCATTACGAAGAACACGCGGCGGCGGACGCATTCCGTGCGCCATGCGCACCATTCCTCCAACAGCTCGCGCACGCCCATCACGCGCGGCATGCCTGCGATGAGAACATTGAAGTTGCAGGACATGGTGTCCTGTAATGTGGTGGACTTCATCAGCTTCTGCATGAGCTTATCGGGATCGGTGCCGCGCTTGAGGTCAATCGTCAGCTTGAGACCGTTGAGGTCGGTCTCGTCGCGCATATCGGTGATCTCCTTGACCTTGCCGGCTTTGATGAGCTCGGCGACCTTGTCCATAATGGCCTCGGTCGTGGTAGTGTAGGGGATCTCGTAGACCTCAATGAGGTTTTCCTTTTTATCATAGCGCCAGCGGGCGCGAACCTTGATGCCTCCGCGGCCGGTCGCGTAAATTTCGCGCAGTGCGTCGGGATCGCAGATCACCTCGCCGCCGGTCGGGAAATCGGGCGCGAGCAGCGTTTCCGTAAGGTCGCAGTCGGGATTTTTAAGGTAGGCGATGGTCGTGTCGCACACCTCACCGAGGTTGAAGCCGCACAGCTGGCTTGCCATGCCGACGGCGATGCCCTGATTGGCGCTCACCAGAATATTGGGAAAGGTCGTCGGCAGCAGCGCCGGCTCCTTCATGGTGTTGTCGTAGTTGTCGATAAAGTCGACGGTGTCGGAGTCAATGTCGCGGAACAGCTCGCCGCAGATGGCCGAGAGCTTGGCTTCGGTGTAGCGGCTTGCCGCCCACGCCATATCGCGTGAGTAGACCTTACCGAAGTTGCCCTTGGAGTCCACGAACGGATGCAGCAGCGCGCCGTAGCCCTTGGAAAGGCGCACCATCGTGTCATAAATAGCCGCATCACCATGGGGATTGAGACGCATCGTCTGACCGACGATGTTCGCGCTCTTCGTGCGCGCACCGTTCAAAAGCCCCATTTTATACATGGTGTAGAGCAGCTTGCGGTGACTGGGCTTGAAACCGTCGATCTCCGGAATGGCGCGTGAGACGATGACTGACATCGCATAGGGCATGTAGTTTGTTTCCAGCGTGTCGGTGATGCGCTGCTCGACCACGTCCGCGTGCAGACCGAGGACATTCGGGTTTGCGCGGTGCTGGGAAACGGATTCCTTCTTTTCGTTCTTCTTCATGCTGTTACCTCAATGTATGATTGCTGTTAGTTTACCACAACTCTGCCGTTCATGCAAGGCTGCGGCATGCGAAGAAAAAGACCGCTTTCGCGGTCTTTTTCCGGTTTTTGCTGTTTTCAGACGGCTTCAGCCGCCGAGCTGCGCCGCAGCGCCCGTGAGCTCGATCACGGTCTCGCCGGCAGCCGGCGAGGCGCTGACCGTTTCCTTTGTCGTGCGGACGGAGGCGTTTGCGCTGAAGGTCACGTCGCAGAGATTGCGCACCTGCACGCTGCCCCTGAATGCGGCGCCGGCGCCGCTGGAGGAAGCAGTGTAGTTGATGCGCAGCAGGCTCTCGCCGTTCGGGGCGACATCCAGCACGCACTTGGCTTCAGCGCTGCCGTTGCTTCTGACCACCAGATCGATGCTGCAATTTTCGACGCCCATGGCCTTGAGCGCATCGGCGGTGTAAAGCTCCTGTCCCGCTGCGGCGTTCATGGCGGCCGCGAGCGTATCCGTGCCGATGTGGCAGCGGTACGCACTGCCGGAGCGCGTGAAGAGCTCATCGGCGTAAAGTGCCTTGAGCATGGCGGCGGAGTCGACTGCGCCGGACCACGCCGTATAGAAATGATTCGCGTCGCCCTGTGTCATCGCGG
The DNA here is from genome assembly GCA_037419475.1 of bacterium. Lineage (GTDB taxonomy): Bacteria > Bacillota > Clostridia > Oscillospirales > Oscillospiraceae > Hominicoprocola. The sequence continues at coordinate 46,358 of JAXYYF010000101.1, read as the reverse complement.
CATAGAGCAGGCTGCCGATGGTAAACTGGCTGCCGCCGTACATGGCCTGATAAAGGGCGGAGAAGCTCGTGCCTGCGTCCATGGCGTACCATGCGTCGGAAGCGGTGCTTTCACTGCCGGCGGTGGTCATAAGCGCGTCGAGCAGGGGAGACTTCAGATAAAGCCGGTCGCCGAAGATCGCGCTGAGCTCCGGCTTTGCCAGCGCCTCGCGGTATCCGGCGGGAAGCTGACTGCCGAGCGTGCTCTCCAGCAGCCCCAGCAGACGGCTCAGATCCGCACTGAGCGTCATGGTCATGCCGTCGCGTCCGAGCAGTGCGGTGATCTTGCCGGAATAATTGAAGCTGCGGTCGCCGCTGATCGAGTCGAGCAGCTTGACTGTGCCGGAGAGGTCGACGTCCTCCCTGTAATTTTTAGAGGCGTCAAAGCTTTTGGCGCTCTTGGCAAGAAAGTCGTTGAGAACAGAGAAATGCGCGTCGACATCCGAAATGAAGGCGTCCTTATCCAGCAGAAAAACGAGCTTATAGTCGTTGTCCCAGAACACGTCGTAGCCGAGCACCTGTGAGAAAAAGCGCACGGGAACCATCGTGCGGCCTGCCGGCGTGCCGTAGGACGCGACGTCCATCTTCAGCTGCGTGCCGTCGGAAAAGTCGATCACATCGCTGCCAATCACATGGGTGAAGCTCTTATCGCCAAGGGTGACGACGGCCGCGTGTGCGGCGTTATCGTAGTCGACCTGCGCGCCCATGGCCTCCAGCGTTGCACGCAGAGGGACCATCGTGCGGCCGTTTTTCGCTTCGGGAGCCGCGTCGGTAAACGTGATGCACTTGCTGCCGAGCAGGATGTTGGTCTGCCCCTCGACACCGCCGAGCGCTTTAAGGACTTCAGAGCGCTGCTGCCTGAGGAGAGCTGACGCATCAAAGCCGCCGGAGACGATGATCGAGGTGGGGCCGTCGGCTCCGCCGATTACGCCGAGATCCGCCGCGCCCGCGGGAATCGCCAGCGCCAGCGCGAGAGCCAGCGCCAAAACGAGGGAAAGAATTTTTTTCATAGAGATCTCCTTCCGTGCCGTCCGGATTGCCTGTATGCGCGCTCTTCTGTGCCCGGGCGGCTGTTTTCTGTATCATAGCACAGCCCATTCGGCCGTGCAAGAGCTTTTGCTGCGAAGAGAAGAGGAGACCGCGCGGTCGGCGCGGCCTCCTTGGAGTACATTATTCGTTGGTGTAGTTATCAAAGTAGCCCTGAATGTAGACAATGGGCGTGCCCTTGTCGCCGCTGCCGCTCGTCAGGTCGCACAGAGAGCCAATCAGGTCGGTCAGGCGGCGGGGTGTGGTGCCCTCGCTGACCATATTGCCGACCAGACTGCCGCTGCCCTTTTCACGGATGCGCCCCTCGATGGCCTTCTTGAGCTCCTCGCCCTGAAGGTCGCCGAAGTCGTTGTCCGCCAGATACTTGAGTTTGAGCTCGTTCGGCGTGCCGACCAGACCCTTGGTGTAGCCGGGGGCGACGACTGGATCAGCCAGCTCCCAGATCTTGCCGACGGGATCCTTGAACGCACCGTCACCGTAGACCATGGCCTCAATCTGTTTGCCGCTGGCCTTGGAGAGCAGGGCGCTGAGCTCCTCGGCGACAGCCATGCAGTCGCGCGGGAAGAGCTTGATGGTGTCCTCGGTCGCCTTGTTCGAGCCGAGCAGACCGAACTCCGCATTGTAGCCGCAGCCGTTGATCGGCGCGGTGAGCAGATCGTCCAGACCGAGCACGATGCGCGCGCCCGCCTTCTTGAGCTGCGCCTTGCTGCGCGCGCGGGTGTGGATGTCGCAGGTGATGACTGTATCGGTGTAGTCGAGCAGGGTGGTCACGCGGTTGGCAAAAATGACCTCGACATCCGCGCCGGCGGCGCGGATGATGTCGGAGTAGAAGTCGATATAATCGATGCCGGTGAAGGGATGGAGAATGTGGCCGAACTTCTCGCGGAAATCGGCGAGTGTGAGCACGTCGCGGTAGGGATCAACGCCGGCTGCATCCAGCTTTTCCCAGTCGACGAGATGGTTGCCGACCTCGTCGGATGGGTAGGAGAGCAGCAGGACGATCTTGCGGCAGCCCTTTGCCATGCCGCGCAGAAGCAGAGAGAAGCGGTTGCGGCTGAGAATGGGGAAGGCCACGCCGACGGTCTCGCCGCCGGTCTTGGCGCGCACGTCGGCGGCAATGTCGTCCACGGAGGCGTAGTTGCCCTGCGCGCGGGCGACGACGGATTCGGTCACGGCCACGACGTCGCGGTCGTGCGGGGTGATGCCGGCCTCACTCCAAGCCTCCTCCACGGCGGAGGCAGCGATCTGAGCGATATTGTCGCCCTGCCGGATGATGGGGGCGCGGACGCCGCGCACAACAGTACCGATGGTTCTCATATATTTGCTCTCCTTCAACTATGTCAATTTTCAAAATCAAAAATCAATGCTTGCGTTTTTACAGCCCCACTATTATAATAGCTCCCGTAGCATAAGTAAAGAATAATATTTCAATAATTAACATAAGCGCAAAAGATAAACGGAGGATCGACTTATGACGGCAAAGCTGGAGCTGTACCGTGTGTTCCGCGAAGTCGCGGAGGCGGGGAATATTTCCGCGGCGGCGCAGAATCTTTATATTTCGCAGTCGGCAGTGAGCCAGAGCATTAAGCAGCTCGAAGGCGCGCTGCAAACAAGACTTTTTGTGCGCTCGCCGCGCGGCGTGACGCTGACAGACGACGGCCAGATGCTCTTTGAGCATGTGCGCAGTGCGATGGGACTGTTGGAAACGGGCGAGGAAAAGCTGGCGCAGACCAAGGCGCTGCAAATGGGTAAGCTGGTCATCGGCGCGAGCGACACGGTGACGAGCCAGTTTCTGTTGCCGCATCTGGACTCGTTCCATAAAAAATATCCCAACATCCATATTCAGATCGTCAGCGGCCGCAGCCATAAAGTGCTCGGGCTGCTCCGTTCGGGCAAGGTGGACGTTGCCTTCGCCTCCTCTCCGGCGGAGAATGAGGGCCTCAATTGCGTGCCCTGCCTGACCACGCACACGAGCTTTGTCGCCGCGGCGGACTATCCCTGCGATTTCAGCCATGCCTATTCGATGGAGGAGATCGCGGCACTGCCGCTCATCCTCCTTGAGCGCAAGGCCAGTTCGCGCGTATATCTGGAAAAGTTTTTCCTGACCCATGGGCTCACGCTCTCGCCCGAGATCGAGCTTGGCGCGCGCAGCCTGCTTGTCGATCTGGCCCGCATCGGCTTCGGCGTGGCGGGCGTGACGCGGGAGTTTGTCTCTGCCGAGCTGGCCGGCGGCGCGATCCGCGAGCTGAAAACGGATTTTGAGATCCCGGCGCGTTCGGTCGATATGTGCACGCTGCGCGATGTGCCGCCCAGCGCGGCGACTGCGCGCTTTACGCAGGAGGTCGAAAGACGCATCCGGGCGGACGAGAATAAGGAGGTGTGAGCCATGCGGAAGTTTGACACCGTTCTCTTCGATCTGGACGGAACACTGCTCGACACGCTTGAGGACTTGCTCGACGCGGCGAACTATACCCTGCGCGAGCTGGGCTATCCGGAACGCACGCTTGCCGAAATGCGCACCTTTGTCGGCAACGGCGCGGAAATGCAGCTGCGCCGGGCGCTTGGCGAAGCCGCTGATGACGAAACGGTGCGCCGTGCACTGGCAATCTACAAGCCGTATTATGCCGCGCACTGCCAGATCAAAACACGCCCCTATCCGGGTGTGATCGGGCTGATGGAGGAGCTCAAGCGCCGCGGCTTCTGTCTGGCCATCGTGTCCAACAAGCCGGACGAGGCGGTGAAGCTGCTTGCCGCGGAGTGCTTCCGCGGGCTGGCTGATACGGCGATGGGCGAAACGGCCACACGCCGCCGCAAGCCGGCGCCCGATATGCCGAACGACGCACTCGCGGAGCTTGGCGCGGACAAGGCTCGCGCGGTCTATGTCGGCGACAGCGAGGTGGATATCCAGACGGCGCGAAATGCCGGCATGGCATGCATTTCGGTGTGCTGGGGTTTCCGCGACCGGGAACAGCTGGTTGAGGCGGGCGCGGGCGAGATTGCCGCAAACGCCGGCGAGCTGCTGGCACTGCTTGATTCGTAAAAGAAAATCCCGCCGGAGAACTCCGACGGGATTTTTTATGCGTTTCCGGCGACCCATGCCGCCAGCGCGAGCTGGACGAGCAGAATGGCGGGCAGACCATATTTAAAGTACCAATGGCGCGTTTTGTGGTGCCAGACGCGCATGCCGGCGATCGCGCCCACGCTGCCGCCGATGATAGCGAGCAGGAAAAGCGTTTTCTCCGGCACGCGGCGCGCGCCCTGCACCTTGCTGCGCATTTTGTCCCAGCCGTAAACGGCAAAGGCGAGGATGTTGACAGCAACGAGGTAGATTAGAAACGGCAGGGGAGCGCCGACAACGGCGAAGGCCGTCGCGTTCGTACTCTCAGGCAGGAAGAACCCCTTCACTTTTCAAGCTTGGCCAGCTCCACCGCGGCGGCAGCGCCGAGGCGGGCATTGTTGAAGACAAGCTGAATGTTGGAGTCGAGGCTGTCGCCGCCGGTGAGATCCTTGATCTTGGCAAGGAGGTAAGGCGTGGTGGCCTTGCCGTGGATGCCGTCCTTTTTCGCGTCCTCGACGGCTTCGGCGATGGCCTTGTCGATCACGGCCTTATCCATGGAATACTCCTCGGGGATGGGATTGGTGACGAGCAGACCGCCGCGCAGACCCAGCTCACGCTTGACGTGGAAGGCCTTGGCCAGCTCGGTGGGGGTGTCGAGCTGATAGTCCACGCCAAAGCCGGACTTGCGGGTGTAGAACGCGGGCAGCTCGTCCGTGCCGTAGCCGATGACGGTCACACCGTGCGTTTCCAGATACTCGAGGGTCAGGCCGAGGTCAAGAATGGACTTTGCGCCCGCGCAGATGACCATGACGGAGGTGTTGGCCAGTTCCTCAAGGTCGGCGGAGATGTCGAACGTCTCCTGCGCGCCGCGGTGCACACCGCCGATGCCGCCGGTGGCAAACACGCGGATGCCGGCCATATCGGCGATCATCATGGTGGTGGTGACGGTGCACGCGCCGTCTCTGCCCTGCGCGACGAGCACGGGCAGATCGCGGCGGCTGGCCTTGGGGATGCCTGCGCCGGTCTTGCCGAGGTAATCGATCTCATCCTTGGAGAGACCGGCCTTCAGGCGGCCGCCGATGATGGCAATGGTCGCGGGGACGGCGCCGGCCTCGCGGATGATGCTTTCAACCTTGAGAGCGGTCTCCACATTCTGGGGATAGGGCATGCCGTGGGAGATGATGGTGGACTCCAGTGCGACGACGGGCTTGCCCGCGTCGAGCGCAGCCTTTACTTCAGGGGCGATGTCAAGATAACGGTTCATGGGAACACTCCTTCTATATTATTACTATATTCTTTCAGCCAGAGCCGCAAGGCTCATGGCGGGGTTGATGGTATCGGCGCTCTCCATGGCGACGGCGGAGGCGGCAAGGCCGCGCTTTGCAGCAGTTTCCAGATCGTTTCCGTCGAGGAAGGAGCGAGCGGTGGCAGCCATGAAGGCATCGCCGCAGCCGGTGGTGTTGACCATGCGCGCAGGAGGGTTTTGCAGATGGAGCCTGCGCTCGTGATCGGCGGCGAGCACACCGTCCGCGCCGAGCGAAATGAATACGCGTGCAAGACCGGTGGCGAGCAGCGCGTCCGCCGCGCGGTACAGGCTTTCTTCGTCCGTAATCTTCACACCGGAGAGCAGCTCGGCCTCCATGCGGTTGGGTTTGAGCGTGTGGAGCCGACCAAGCACGGGGGCGAGCTTGCCGGCCTTTGCCGCCGACACGGGGTCGGCGAAAATGGGGGCGGTACAGTGTTCGCCGAGATAACGGACGCTCTCTGCGGTAAGGTTCGTATCCAGCACGATGAGTGCGGCGGCATTGAGCACGCCGAGCTTTGTCTCGAAAAAGGCGGGGGTCAGATGCTCGTAGATCGCCATGTCGTTCATGGCAAGCGCCATGTCGCCGTTGGAATCGGCGAGGAAAAGGTAGGTCGAGGTCGCGCCGTCTGGCACATACAGGCTCTCACTCAGGTCGATGCCGAGCGAGGCGCAGGAATCCTCGATGCGCTTTGCGCCATCGTCTGCGCCGAGGGCGGTGACGAGCTTGACGTCCGCGCCGAGGAGGGCGAGGTTGTGGGCAATGTTGCGTCCCACGCCGCCGAGGCTGGAGCGGATGCGTCCGGGGTTGGAATCACCGGCAACGAGCGGCGCGTCGCTCCGCCCGCCGATATCGATGTTCACGCCGCCGACAACGGCGATATAAGGTGCAGTTTTCATAAGGATGTTCTCCCTTGTCATTTCTTGCCTTTGAGCATAGCACGACGGAGGGACTTGTGCAACTCTGAATCGTGCCATGCCTGATTAAGAAAAGCCAAAATACCACCTTTTTATCGGAATGTCAAGCCATTTTCACGGTATTTTTGAAAATATTTCGGGAACAAAGGGAACACGCCGTCCGTCTAAGAAAGCAAAGCCCATTCAAGGAGGATTTTTCCATGAAACGAAGCTACTCCATTTTTCTGCTGTGCGTTCTGCTTGCCGCGTCGCTGGTCCTCTCTCTTGCCGGATGCGGCAACGGCAGCAAAGGCTGTTTCGAGGATCTGCCGCCGGATGCGGCGATCGATTCGACGCTCTCTACCCTGCGCTGCCGCGTGGTCTCGGTCGACGAGAGCGGCACAATGCTGCTGGCGGGCATGGAAACCGGGAACCCTGACATTTATACGCTTGGTACAGGCGAGCTGACGGCTGATGTACGGCTCGCCGCCGGCGATCTGGTCGAGGTTGCCTGCGGCAGCGTTCTGGTGACCTACCCCATGCGCTTTGCCGAGATAGAGAGCATTACCGTTCTGCCCGGCGAATTTGACGACCGCTGCGCGCTTTATCTCAAGGTTCTCGAGGATCTGTGGAACACGGACGAGGGGCTCAACGGCGACGGCGTGGAGTATGTCAGCGTCGATCTTTCCGCGACCTCGCTCGCGCCCGCCGAGCGCAGCGCGGCGGCGTGGGTTTTTGCGCACGCCCATGATGCCGAGCCGCTGGAACTGAGCTACGACGAGCTTTGCGCACAGGGCTATATCAGCGGCCTTGAGAGGGAGAACCCCTTCCCCGCGTGGGAAAACGGCGTTCTTTTCGCCATCACCGAGACCGATGAACCGGTCGCGTTCAACCTGCCGGACATTCCGCAGAACGAAAAAGAGCCGTCTATGGCGCAGTACAACGTCAAGAACACCGTCAGTTTTGACGCGAGCAAGTGGCGCACGGCGCTGGGCGCCTACGGTTTCTCCCAATGCATTGCCGTTCAGGGAAACGACGGCGCGTGGGGCGATTACTCCGTCAACGGCGGGGAATGGATCAGCTGACCCCTTGCGCTGAGACGCGGCGTCTGATAAAATAGAAAAGAATTCTGACCAAAACTCTGATTTGGAGGAATGACATGAACAAGACCGCCAAAACCATGCTCTATCTTCTCCCGATCGGTGTGCTTGCTATCATCTTCTACTCCTATTTTCCTTTGTCCCGCAGTGAGATCGATGGTGTGGCCGACATCGGCCCCGGCTGCACGGTGACGGTTGAAAAATCGTTCGCTGTGTACAGCACGAAGCTGGGAAGCTATACCCTCACGCTGGAGGGAACGGACGCTCTGCGGGAGCTGCTGCTCGACAGCTCGTTCACCCGCGAGCTGTCCTATGTTATGCAGCTTCACGACCACAATCAGTATGATTTGCGGATCGAGTTTCCCGACGGGCATGATCCGCTGATCGTCGAGGTACTCGGGGGAGAATATCTCTCGGTGGTCAACCGGTTCGACGGAAAGCACCTGAAGATCAACACAGCGGACTTCAAGGAACGGCTGGAGGAGATCCTGAATACGCCGGCGTTTGCGGTTCCGGAAGCGTAAAAATGGAACATGCCGCGGCGGCTCGCCAAAAAAGGCTTGCGCGCCGCGGCTTTTTTGCACATAATAGGGGCAAGAACATTTTCCCAACGGAGGTTTACTATGTCCAAACCCATTTGTAAGCGAAGCGAGGTTCCGGCGGAGTTCACGTGGGATCTCACCGATATTTTTCCTTCCGATGAAGCGTGGCGCGCGGAGTACGAAGCGCTGGGGCCTTGCGCCGAGAAGGTCGCCGCCTATCAAGGGCGGCTCGGTGAGAGCGCGGAAACGCTGCTTGATTATTTCCGGCTGGATGACGAGTTGAGCCTGCGCATTGGCAAGCTCTATGGCTACGCAAACTGCAAGGCCGACGAGGATACGTCCAACGGCTTTTATCAGGATATGCGCGGCAAGGCGCTGAGCCTTTCCGTCGCGCTCTCCGGCGCGGGCGCGTTTGCCGCGAGCGAGCTGATGGCGCTGAGCGATGAGACGCTCGAACGCTTTTATGCCGAGCGGCCGGAGCTGGCGACCTACCGCCGACCCATCGAGCGGCTCCGCCGCCGCAGAGCGCACATTCTCTCGCCCGAGTGCGAGGCGTTGCTGGCAAACGCCGGTGAAATGGCCGACAGTCCCGACGCCATATTCGGCGTGTTCCATAACGCCGACCTGCGTTTCCCCGCCGTGACGGACGGCGCGGGCGCGGAGCATCCGCTTACCGACGCGTCCTTTGTCCCGCTGCTCCAGAGCGGTGACCGCGTGCTGCGCCGCAATACGTTTGAAGTCTATTACAAGACCGTCGGCGGCTATCGCAATACGCTTGCTGCGACGCTTGACGCACAGTTCAAGCAGCTGCGCTTCTTTGCCTCGGCGCGCCGCTATCCCTCCACGCTTGAGGCCGCGCTTGATGCGACCGAGGTGCCGGTGAGCGTTTATGACAGCCTGATCGAGAGCGTTCATGCGAACCTCGACAAAATGTACCGCTATGTTGCGCTGCGCCGCCGTCTGCTCGGCGTGGAGGAGCTGCACATGTACGATGTGTACACGCCTATTGTTCCCGACGCGGCGGAGGAGATCTCCTTTGAACGGGCCAAAGCGACGGTGCTTGACGCGCTTTCCGTTCTGGGGGAGGATTATACCGCCATGCTGCGCGAGGGCTTCGAGCACCGCTGGCTCGACGTCTATCCCAACACCGGCAAGCGCAGCGGCGCGTATTCCTCCGGTGCGGCGCGCCCGCACCCCTATGTGCTGCTCAACCAGATGGACGATCTTGACAGCCAGTTCACCATCGCGCACGAGATGGGTCACGCCATGCACAGCTATCTGAGCACGAAGCACCAGCCCGTCTGCACGAGCGACTATGTGATTTTCGTCGCCGAGGTGGCCTCGACCTGCAATGAGGTGCTTCTTATGCGGCATCTGCTGCAAAAGAGCACCGATAAGCGCGAGCGCGCCTACCTCATCAACCATTTTCTTGACCAGTTCAAGGGCACGGTCTACCGTCAGACGATGTTTGCCGAATTTGAGCGTGAGCTTGGACGCATGGCTGAACGCGGCGAGACCTTGACCGCTGACGCGCTCTGTGAAAAGTATCTTGCGCTCAACCGGCTCTACTTCGGCCCCGGTATGGTCAGCGACGAACAGATCGCGCTGGAGTGGGCGCGCATCCCGCACTTCTATTACAATTATTATGTGTTCCAGTATGCCACCGGCTTCTCGGCCGCCGTGGCCCTCGCCGACCGCATTCTGCGCGAGGGCGCACCCGCTGTAGCGGACTACAAGCGTTTCCTCTCCGGCGGCGGCAGCACCGACCCGATCTCACTCCTGAGGATCGCGGGCGTGGACATGAGCACGCCTGAGCCGGTCAATGCCGCGCTTCGGCTTTTCGGCGAGCTGGTCGACGAGTTGGACGAACTGCTCAAATGAAAAAGAGAGCGAAAGCGTTGCTTTCGCTCTCTTTTCTTTTTCAGGCCAAGCTCAGTCCTGCGGGACGAAATAGCGCTTGAGGGGCACGATCAGCAGTGCCGTGATGACAAGACAAAGCACCATGTCAATGAACACATAGCTGCCGTTGTAGACGGCGGAGTAGAGGTAGGGGTTGGTGAAGGTCGTGTTGAAAACCTCGGTGGGCTCATAGATGCGGTAGATGGTTATGCCGCTGATGAAGTGGACGATGAAGCGGCACACGCTGCCGACGACCGTGCCGATGAACACGCCGCTCTTGACATTGCGGAACAGGCAGGCGACGCCCAGCACGCCGAAGGCGAGCACATAGTCGAGCAGCATCGAGGTCGGGCCCCATGCATACGCACCGTCGAAGATCAGCTGCAGCAGGCCGTAGGCGAAGGAGGCGAGGAAACTCTCCTTCGCGCCCCAGCGGGCACAGTAGAGGAAGATCGGCAGCATGCCGATGCACACGCTGCCGCCCTGCGGCAGCTCGAGGAGCTTGACATAGCTCAGTGCGGTGGCTGCGGCCACCATAAGGGCGCCCTCGGTGAGGGCTCTGGTTTTGGTTTGCGTCATAGGTTTTCTCCAGCTTTCCTTAAAAAAATCAATCCCAACGGCTTCCCGAAAAAATGCCACATTGCGGCGTTCGCAATGCGGCATAGTTCTTAAATATCCTTCGCATTCCTACGCCGGCATTATCCGGATCAGGTTCGAGGGACTGAGGCGGCAATACGCCCCGATCTCAGCCGGCTTGCACCAGCGCCCCTTGGAATTGTCGACCATTATTATAGGTTTTTCTCCTGATTTGTCAAGCGGTCGTTTATACAAAATTTGCATCCGTTATTTTTTTGCTTTTCGTAAAACGGATCGGTTTTCCATGCTTTTCATGGAATCAAACAACATTTAGAAGATATAAGTTGCACGACCACACTATATCTTGTGCTTTCTGTGCCCACCTCCCTTTGAACTGCATAAAATAGGACTTGCTTTTCTCGCTGCAATCACATATAATGTGATTGCTCACAAGAAAGCACCACAAGATGTAGTACTGTATATATTACTATTGTAGAGAGGGAAGTGCCGAATGAAGGTTATCAAAAGAAACGGCGCAGAGGTCGAATTTGATATCATCAAGATTATTGCCGCCGTCACGAAGGCGAATGACGTAGTGGAGGAGGACGCGCGCATGACGCCCGTTCAGATCCAGCGCATCGCCGAGAGCGTGGAGCTGGCCTGTCAGGGGCTCGGCCGCGCCCCCACGGTTGAGGAGATCCAGGACTTTGTTGAACACCAGATCATGGCGCACGGCGCGTTCGAGGTCGCCAAACGGTATATCACCTACCGTTATACGCGCTCGCTCGTGCGCAGAAGCAATACCACGGACGACAAGATCCTCTCCCTGATCGAGTGCAACAACGAAGAGGCCAAGCAGGAAAACAGCAACAAAAACCCCGTCGTCAACTCCACCCAGCGCGACTATATGGCCGGCGAGGTCAGCCGCGATCTGACGAACCGCATCCTCCTGCCCGAGGATATTGTCAAGGCACATGAGGAGGGTATCATCCATTTCCACGACACGGATTACTACGCCCAGCACATGCACAACTGCGACCTCGTAAATCTGGAGGACATGCTGCAAAACGGCACCGTCATCACCGGCACGCTCATCGAGCGGCCGCACTCCTTTGCCACCGCCTGCAACATCGCCACCCAGATCGTCGCGCAGGTCGCCTCCAACCAGTACGGCGGGCAGAGCATTTCACTCACGCATCTTGCGCCGTTTGTGGACGTCTCCCGCAAGAAACTGCGCAAAACGGTCGAGGAGGAAATGGAGCTCGCCGGCGTGAACGTTTCCGAAGAGAAGATCAGCGAGATCACGGAAAAGCGCCTGCGCGAGGAGATCCGCCGCGGCGTACAGACCATTCAGTATCAGGTCGTGACGCTGCTGACCACAAACGGACAGGCTCCGTTTATCACGGTGTTCATGTACCTCAACGAGGCCCGCAGCGAACAGGAGAAGAAGGATCTCGCCCTCATCATCGAAGAGATGCTGCTCCAGCGCTACGAGGGCGTGAAGAACGAACAGGGCGTGTGGGTCACGCCCGCGTTCCCCAAGCTCATTTATACGCTGGAAGAGGATAATATCCACGAGGATTCGCCCTACTATTACCTCACCAAGCTTGCCGCAAAATGTACGGCGCGGCGCATGGTGCCCGATTATATCAGTGAAAAGAAGATGCTCGAGCTCAAGGGCGATGTGTATCCCTGCATGGGCTGCCGCAGCTTTCTTACGCCCGACCGCTTCACCGACGCGGGCGTGGGCAATATTGCCAACGCGGGCAACTATGAGCCGGGCAAGCACAAGTATTACGGCCGCTTCAATCAGGGTGTCGTGACTATCAACCTGCCCGATGTGGCGCTTTCCTCCGGCGGCAACATAGAAAAATTCTGGAGCATTTTTGAAGAGCGGCTTGAGCTCTGCCACCGCGCGCTCCGCTGCCGCCACGACCGCCTCAAGGGCACGCTCTCCGATGCTGCACCCATTCTCTGGCAGTACGGCGCGTGTGCGCGCCTGAAAAAGGGCGAGCCGATCGACCGCCTGCTCTACGACGGCTACTCTACCATTTCGCTTGGCTATGCGGGCCTTTACGAGTGCGTGAAGTACATGACCGGCAAGAGCCATACCGATCCTGCCGCCACACCGTTCGCGCTGTCGATCATGCAGAAGATGAACGACAAGTGCGCGGAGTGGAAGAAGGCGGAGAATATCGATTACTCGCTCTACGGCACGCCGCTTGAGTCCACGACCTATAAATTCGCCAAGAGTCTGCAGAAGCGCTTTGGCATCATCGAGGGTGTGACCGACAAAGGCTACATCACCAACAGCTACCATGTCCACGTCACTGAGCACATCGACGCGTTCACCAAGCTCAAGTTTGAGGCACAGTTCCAGCATCTTTCTCCCGGCGGCGCGATCAGCTATGTCGAGGTGCCGAATATGCAGAACAACCTCGAGGCCGTGCTTCAGGTGATGAAGTTCATCTACGACAACATCATTTACGCCGAGCTCAACACCAAGTCCGACTACTGTCAGGTCTGCGGCTGGGACGGCGAGATCGAGATCGTCGAGGAGGGCGGCAAGCTCATCTGGCGCTGCCCGAAGTGCGGCAACACCGATCAGGACAAGATGAACGTCGCCCGCCGCACCTGCGGCTACATCGGCACGCAGTTCTGGAATCAGGGCCGCACGCAGGAGATCAAGGAGCGCGTGCTGCACCTGTAAGCACACATTTCATACATAAAAAGAGAACCGTCCGGAGCTTGTCCGGACGGTTTCCTGTTTTTGATTCTCAGAACACTACGACCAGCAGCATCTTGAACTGCTCAAGTCCATAGACCGCGTGCGGATGGCGCGCCGGCATGACGATGCTCTCGCCCTCGTGCAGAATGTGCTCGACACCGTCGACCGTGATGCGGCCCACACCCTCCAGACAGGTGACCATCGCGTCGCCGCCGGATTCGTGTGTGCTGATCTCTTCACCTTTGTCAAAGGCGAAAATCGTTACGCTCACCGCGTCGTTCTGCGCCAGCGTGCGGCTGACGACCTGCCCGCTTTGACAGGCGACCTGTTCGCGCAGCGTCAGAACTTGACTTTTTTCGATATTTTTCATTTTATCCATGTTAAGCTTCCTCCTATTTTGTATTCTTTGTGTTTAGTATAGCAGTTTTTTCCAGTGATTGTAAGCCGACGCAAAAAAGTTCATGATTTTTCTCTTTTTTCGCGTGAGGTACTGTGCTATGATAGTAGTAAACTGCAACGTCTGGTATTCTGCCGTCGCCTTCACATTTCATTCCCGGCGCGCAGGATGCCGTCCGCTGACAATATGATAAGGAGGATTTTCCATGGCTGTATTCAAATCCGGTGCACGGCTTTCCAAAAAGCCGCCGCTGAGCGCGCAGGAACTTCGTCAGATCGACGCTTACTGGCGCGCCGCGAATTATCTCACGGCATGCCAGCTTTATCTGCTCGACAATCCGCTGCTCGAGCGCCCGCTTCAAAAGAGTGATCTCAAGCAGACCATTGTCGGCCACTGGGGCACCTGCCCGGGCCAGAACTTCATCTATACGCATCTCGACCGTGTCATCAAGCGCGATGATCTTGATATGATCTATCTCTCCGGCCCCGGTCACGGCGGCAACGCCATGGTCGCGCAGGACTGGCTCGACGGCAGCTACACCGAGGTCTACCCCAACATCACCCGCGATAAGGAGGGTATGCAGAAGCTCTTCAAGCGCTTCTCCTTCCCTGGCGGCATTCCGAGCCATGTCGCGCCAGAGACGCCCGGTTCCATCCATGAGGGCGGCGAGCTGGGATACTCTCTTGCCCACGCCTTCGGCGCGGTGGCGGACAACCCTGACTTGATCGCCGCCTGTGTGGTCGGCGACGGCGAGGCGGAGACCGGCCCGCTGGCGACCTCGTGGCACGGCAACAAGTTTGTCAACCCCATCACCGACGGCGCGGTGCTGCCGATCCTGCATCTCAACGGCTTCAAGATCGCCAATCCCACCATTTTCTCTCGCATGAGCCACGAGGAGGTCGAGTGCTTCTTCCGCGGCTGCGGCTGGGAGCCGCGCTTCGTCGAGGGCGACGAGCCCGCCGTCATGCACCAGCAGATGGCCGCGGCGCTCGACTGGGCCATCCGCGAGATCAAGCGCATCCAGCGCGAAGCCCGCAAGAGCGGTGAGGCCAGACGCCCGCGCTGGCCGATGCTCGTGCTGCGCACGCCGAAGGGCTGGACCGGCCCAAAGGAGGTCGACGGTCTGCCGGTCGAGGGCTGCTGGCGCGCCCATCAGGTGCCCATCTCCATGGGTGCAGACGCGGATCGGCACCTCGCCGAGCTGGAGGCATGGCTGCGCAGCTATAAGCCCGAGGAACTCTTCAACGCCGACGGCACGCCGGTCGACATGATCGCGTCCTTCCCGCCGGTGGGCGCCTGCCGCATGGGCGCAAATCCTCATGCCAACGGCGGACTGCTTCTGCGTGATCTGCGCACGCCGGACTTTCGCGACTATGCCGTGGACGTCAAGGCTCCCGGCGCGGTCGAGGCGCAGGACATGTACGTTCTCGGTACCTACGTGCGCGATGTGATGAAGCTCAATATGGACGCGCGCAATTTCCGCATCTTTGCACCCGACGAAACGGCCTCCAACCGTTTGCAGGCGGTCTTTGAGGTCACGGGCCGCCGTTTCCTCGACGAGCAGATCCCCGGCGTTGACGATCACCTTGATCCCGACGGCCGCGTGATGGACTCCATGCTCTCCGAACATTTCTGCGAGGGCTTCCTTGAGGGCTATCTGCTCACCGGACGCCACGGCTTCTTCGACAGCTATGAGGCGTTCATCCGCATCGTGGACTCCATGTTCGCCCAGCATGCCAAGTGGCTCAAGATGTGCAGCGAGCTGCCTTGGCGGCAGGACATCGCCTCCCTCAACTATATCCTCGCCTCCAACGTCTGGCAGCAGGATCACAACGGCTTCACGCATCAGGATCCCGGCTTCCTCGACCATGTGGCCAATAAGAAGGCCGACGTCGTGCGCATTTATCTGCCGCCGGATGCCAACTGCCTTCTCTCCTGTTTCGACCACTGCATCAAGAGCCGTAACTATGTGAACGTCATCGTGGCGAGCAAGCACCCGCGTCCCCAGTGGCTGACGATGGAGCAGGCGGTCAAGCACTGCACGCAGGGCATCGGCATCTGGAGCTGGGCCTCGAACGATCAGGGACAGGAGCCGGATGTTGTCATGGCTTGCTGCGGCGACACACCGACGCTTGAGACGCTGGCTGCCGTGAGTATCCTGCGCCGCGAGTTGCCCGAGCTCAAGATCCGCGTCGTCAATGTCGTCGATCTCATGAAGCTCCAGCCCCACACCGAGCATCCCCACGGCCTGACCGACGAGGAGTACGACGGACTGTTCACCACGGACAAGCCCATCATCTTCGCCTATCACGGCTATCCTACGCTCGTTCATGAGCTGACCTACCGCCGCCACAACAAAAACCTCCATGTCCGCGGCTATAAGGAAGAGGGCACGATCACCACGCCCTTCGACATGCGCGTTCTGAACGACATTGACCGCTTTGATCTGGTCATCGACACCGTCCGCCGTCTGCCGCAGCTGGGCAACCGCGGCGCGTACCTTGTTCAGAAGATGCAGGATAAGCTCGTTGAGCACCGCCAGTATATCCGCGACAACGGCGTGGATCTGCCCGAGGTCCGGAACTGGACATGGGACGAGGCGATGTCCGCGGCGGAATAAGCGAGCCGCCGGGACACTTCCCTTACAAAAAATCAAAGAGACAGCGGCATGCCGCTGTCTCTTTTTCTCTCTACGGAGCGTTGACTGCAAATCCGTCCGGAACGGTGCACGCGCTGACGGTCACACACAGCGATGGCGAATGGTATGTTGCGGGAACGCATGAAATGTGCCGTGAACACCACATCTCCTTTTTATTTTTGCTGACGACCTGAAGCGGCAAACGCTTTTCCCTGTTTCTCCTTCTTCGGCTTCTCTGTGCGCCAGTAGAGCGTCGTCTTGTGGAACAACGGCTCGCAGACGTACAGCAGGGCCGGCAGCAGGAAGATGCTCAGCACGGCGGAGATGATCGCGCCGCGGGCGAGCATGATGCAGATCGCACCGATGAGGTCGATGGAAGAGACGAACGATACGCCCAGCGTGGCGCAGAAGAGCACGAGCGCGCTGGTGACGATGGATTCGTCCGACGAATCGGCGGCGATCCGCACAGCCTCCATGCGGTCCTTTCCGGCACGAAGCTCCTCCTGAAAACGTGAGGTCATCAGGATCGCATAGTCCACCGTTGCGCCGAGCTGCACGCAGCTGATGATGGTCGGCGCGATGAACGGGATCTCCGTTCCGGTGAAGTAGCTCACGCCCTGATTGATAAAAATGGCCAGCTCGATCGCGGCGACCAGCACCACAGGAACCGAGAGAGATTTGAACACGATGCCGACGAGCAAAAGGATCGCTATAATGGAGAGATAGTTCGCCACCTGAAAGTCCACCGCCGTGGTGTCGATCAGGTCGCGGTACATCGCGCCTTCGCCGGTGATCATGGCGTCTGGGTCGTATTCGTGCAGAATGGCGTTGAGCTGATCGATCTGCTCGGAGACCTGATCGGTCGCAGGCGCGTAGCGGGAGTTGACCATCATGAGCTGATAGCCGTCCTGCTTGAGCATATCCTTGACCTCGTCCGGAATGAAAAAGTCGGGGATGCCTGTGCCGAGCATGGAATGATAGGAAACGGTCGAGGTGATGCCCGGAACATCCTCGATGCGCCGCTCCATTTCGCTCATGCCGGCGGCGGAGACGTCATCTCGGAGCACGATGAAATGCGAGGTCGCCATGTCATAGTCTGTTTTGAGCTTGTCGTTGGCGACAATGCTCGGCAGATCGCGTGGCAGCGCCTCATCGAGCTTATAGTAGATGCCCGCGTGCGACTGGGCGTAATAAGCCGGCAGAAAGAGCAGTACGAAGCAGACCACCAGTCCTCTGCGGTGGCGCAGGATGAAAGAGTTGACCTTATCAAAGCTGGGGATCAGGCTTTTATGCGTATGCTTTGTAATCTGCTGGTCGAAGAGCAGAACGAACGACGGCATCACAAGAATGACGGTCGCCACGCCGAGCACCACGCCCTTGGCCATGACGATGCCGATGTCGCGTCCGAGCGTCAGGCGCATCACGCACAGGGCAAGGAAGCCGGCGATGGTCGTCAGGCTCGAGCCGGAGAGCGAGCGGAACGCCGCGAGGATCGCCTGTTCCATCGCGTCGCGCCGATCATCATAGCGGCCGCGCTCCTCCTCGTAACGGCGGTAGAGGAAAATGGAATAGTCCATCGTTACACCCAGCTGCAAGACGGCCGCGATGGCTTTGGTAATGTACGAGATCTGGCCGAGGAAGATGTTCGTGCCCATATTGTAGACGATGGCAAGGCCGATGCTTGCCAGAATAATGAAGGGCAGCACCGTGGATTCAAGCGTCAGCAGCATTGCAGCCAGCGCCAGCAGCACGGCAAGCCCGACGAATACAGGCAGCTCGCTGTCCATCACGTCGCGGGTATCCTTGATGACGACGGAAAAACCCGCGAGGAAGCACTTTTCGTTGCAGATGCTGCGGATCTCCTCGATGGCCTTCATCGTGTCGTCCGACGCGCCTGCCTTTTCGTACTGAATGATCATCATGGTCGAGCTGTCGGAGTAGAACATTTCGCGAAAGTCGGCGGGGATCATGCTCGTGGGGATCTGGATGCCGACAAGGTTGCTCACCCAGATGGCATTGCTCACGCCGGGGACGGCCTTGATATCGTTGATGAGACGGTTTGTATAGCCGGCGGGCATCCCATCGACGACGAGCATGCTCGTCGCCGCCATGTGAAACGGCTCCTCAAGCAGCTTTTCACCCTGTGAGGAGGGAAGATCCTGCGGCAGATAGGAGAGAATATCGTAGTTCACGCGCGTGGCAGCGTAGCCGATGAGCGCGGGAACGATCATTGCAACGGCAATGAGGGCGACGAGCTTTGGCTTGCGGCTGAGGGCGTGGGCGATTTTTTCCAGCATGGCGCGTCATTCCTTTCCCTTGAAAATTCCGGTGACTGCCGCCCAGAAATCGCGGAACATCTGCGCCACGCGGCCCCAGAAGGTCGTTTTGGCGGCCTGCTCGATCTCAATATCGGCGTCCCCGCCGTCGTCGGCCTTGATCTCCTGTGTGCGGATGAGAACTTGAATGCTCTGCGGCGCGCCGTTGCGCTCGTCGGTCAGGGAGACGGCCTCGGCCTCGGCGTCCATCATCAGGAGGTTGTTGATGTCGCCCGTGTATTCGTCCCATGTGTCCTCGATGATGGAGCTGATGCTGCTCTTGGCCTCCTTCATGTCCGGCACGGTGCTCAGACTGTGGGCTGCGGCGCGCAGCGAGGCAGAGAGCCCTTGCAGCGTTTTTGCGGTTCCCTCGTCAAGGTCGTCGCCCATTGCGGTGAGCAGATCCTGCGTGTCGGCAACCAGTGACTGCGTGGTGCGGATGGTCGCCGCCGCATTTGTGGAGAGCGCGTTGACAGTCTGAAGCGCTTCCTGCAAGGTCGGCTCGTACTCGTCGAGCACCTTTTGCAGATTCTCCGCGCTCTTGAGGATCGCGCGCAGCTCCTCGCTCGCACCCCGCAGCGCCTCGGAAAGATCCTCCGCATCGTCCAACATCGGCAGAAGATCCTCCAGCTCGCCGCACAGGTCCGCAAGGTCGCGAACCACATTTCCGGTGGGCTTGGCAAGGCTTTCTATTGCGGCGTTGAGCTGATCCTGCATCTCATTGATCTTCGACGAAGCGCTGTTAAGGCCGTCTGTAATGAGGTCGACGACCGCGTCGTTTGCCTTGGTTTCCTCCTCTGCGCCGGCTTCGGCGGCGCTTCCGTTCTCTTCGCTGCCGGCGTCCGCGCTGCCGGTGGGAGCGGCGTCTCCACCGTCGTCAGGCGTGTCCGCGGCATCTGCGGTATCCGCGGGCGCTTCATCGTTGTGCACCGCGCTGTCTGATGCCTCCATGGCTCCGTCGTCCAGCGGGGTCACGGACGTGCCGGATGTGTCGCCGGCCGAGTAGACCGCCCAGAGGTTATCCGCCTGCTCGGCGAGCTTGGCCGCGTCCTCCCGCCCGAGAGCGGTAAAGACCGTCTGGCAGAAGGTCTTGAAGGGCATGGGCGTGCCTGCTGCCTTGAGCTGCTGCATGCCCGCATACAGTGTGGCCAGATTTGCCGTCAGTTCCGGCGTGACCGTCGCTCCGGCCGCGGCGGCCGCCTGCGCCATGGCGGCGAGGAACCCCTGCTGATTGCCGGCGTCAGCGGCCTCGTAGGCGCTGTGCAGCGTTTTGACAAGGCTCATTTTCAGCTTGAACTGCGTTCCTTCGTCGCCCTTGAGCCCAGTGTCGATCTTGGTGCCCGCCGCTGTGCCGAGCGCGTTTTTGAGCGTGTTGAGACTGCTCTCCAGTGCGCCGGCCGCGTGCAGAACGTCCTCCACATCGCCGGTGCCGTCCTCAAGCTCCTCCAGCGCGTCTTCCAGATCGACCAGCTCTGCACGCAGATTGGATGCGGCGGAGGACATGCGCTTGAGGAGCGCCTTGGATTCGGTGATCGTCTGGCTCAGCTCCGCAATCTGTCCCTCCACCGGATCGAGCACATCGGCAAGATTGCTCAAATCACTGCGCAGTGCGGTGACGTCCTCGCGGATATTTCCCTTGCCGTCAACATACGTGCCCTGCGCGCGGCTTAACTGCTCGACGCCGTTCGCCGTGGCGTACAGGCTGCCGCTCAGGCCGCTGAGCGCGTCGAGCATTGTGTCCAGACTGGAGGAGATCTTATCGTAATCGTCCTCGAGCTCGTCCTTGCGCTCCGAGAGCTTGGAGCTCTCCGAGAGCTGAGAGAGCGTCGCGGGGATCATCAGGAAAGTCATGCCGCCGAAGGAAAAATCATCGCTGCCGACGCGGATGGTGAAGTGGCATTCTTCGCCCGGCAGACCGATGAACAGCACGGCGCGAAGGTTGCCGATGAGCTGCACCTGTGCGCCGGGAGCTTCCAGCGAGAGGATATCGTCCTGATTGAATATGGCCATCGCTTCCAGCGTGTAATTGTAGCGGGCATACTCGCTTGCGTCCTCGTTGGGAATGGCGTCGACCGTGATCTCCACCACACCGGTCTTTCCGGCCAACTCCTCGGCCTTCGTCGGCACGCCGTTGAGCGTATAGTGTACGGAGAGCGTCCACGGCAGCTGTTCAAAGGGCTTTGCGGTCTTGCCCTCAAAATAGAAATGGGAGGGGATCGCGCCGTTTTCAAACTGGAACACGGACTTTCCGCCGCTCGTGCGCGGAGCCAGACCGTCCGTCAGGTTCACGATCTCGTCGTATTCGCCGTAATCGGTGAGCGTGCCGGCGCCGTTGGTCGTATAGCTCTTGACCACGCTGCCGTCGGTGAGGTTGCCGTAATAGTCCGTCATGGCGTAATACGCCTCGTCATAGGTCGGCTTTACGCCGTCGTCCACCGCGTGGGCCGGCACGCTGCCGAGCAGCAGCGCGGCGCACAGGGCAAGGCTGCTGCTCCGGCGGAACATCTGAGTCAAAGCTTTGAAACGTCTGCGCATAGAGGATGCCTTCCTTTTCTTGTTTTCAGTAAGCTCATCGTAACATCCCTTACCCTGTAAAAAAATAGGCAAAGCCGGCGCTCTGACACAATTTGCGTGTCAGGGCGCCGGCTTATTTGAAGGAAGTTCCCCTATGCTTTTTATATTGCCGTGCGTGCGGCGTTCTGCTCCTCGGCGATGCGCCGCCCGGTCGGCGTTGCGGCAAGGCCGCCGAGCGCCGTTTCACGCAGCTCCACCGGCATGCGCCGTCCGACCTCGCCCATCGCGTCGATGACCTCGTCGACCGGAATGCGGCTCTCGATGCCCGCCAGCGCCATGTCCGCCGCGCTCACGGCGTTGACCGCGCCGACGACATTGCGCTTGACGCAGGGGACCTCGACCAGACCTGCGACCGGGTCGCACACAAGACCCATCAGGTTCTTGAGCGCCATGGCCACGGCATGGCCGATCTGCTCTCCGTTTCCGCCGCGCAGCGCGACGAGTGCGCCCGCCGCCATGGCGGACGCCGTGCCGATCTCGGCCTGACAGCCGCCCGACGCGCCCGCGATGCTTGCCTTATAGGCGATGACTGAGCCGATGCCCGCAGCGACATACAGCGCCTCGAGCAGCTGGTGCTGCGTGAGCTCATCATACTTGCACAGCGGCAGCAGCACCGCCGGCAGCACGCCGCACGCGCCCGCCGTGGGCGCTGCGACGATGCGGCGCATGCAGGCGTTGGATTCAGCCATGGAGAGCGCCTCGGCGATGACTTCGCTGACATAGCCGCCGGTCATGGCGCAGCCACGGAAATTGTACTGGCGCATCTTCATGCCGTCGCCGCCGACAAGGCCGCTCACCGAGCGCTTGCGCCCCGTGTAGCTGTCCGCCGCGTCCTGCATGGCCTGCCATGTCGTGAGCATCTTTGCCATGCTCGCCTCGCGGCTGACCTGCCGCTCGTCCATATCGTCGGCAAGGATGACCTCCCAGAAGTCCTGACCGTTTTTCTCCATCCGCTCAAAGATTTCGCTCATCGAAGCCAGAGCCATCCTCGTCGTCCTCCTTATCGTAATAGGTCACACCCAAAATGCCGGGCAGCTCGGAGATGAACTCCACCTGTCTGGGCTTGATATGCTGGTCGGTCTCAATGACCATCAGCGCGTCGCCGCCGCGCTTGTGGCGGTGTACGCTCATATTTGCCACGTTCACGCGCAGCTGGTTCAAAATACTCGTCACCGCGGCGACCGAGCCGTATTCGTCCTGATTGCGCACGACGAGCGTGTTGCTCTCGCCGGAAAAATTGACCTCGATCCCATCGAGCTTGTTGACCATGATCCGCCCGCCGCCGAGCGAGGAGGCCTGAACGGTCATCTGCCTGCCGTTCACACCGGTCAGTTCGAGCAGCGCGGTGTTCGGATGCGCATCGCGCAGATCGATCTCGTCGATGGTAAAGCGCAGCCCTGCTTTTTTCGCCTCGTCGAAGGCGTTCGGGATGCGCAGGTCGTCCGGCTTCATGCCGAGCAGCCCCGCCACCAGCGCGCGGTCCGTGCCGTGTCCCCTGCCGGTTTCGGCAAACGAGCCGTGGAGATGGATCTTCGCCTCGCCGACAGCCTCACCGAGCAGCGTGCGGGCCATCGCGCCGATGCGCGCGGCACCTGCCGTATGTGAGCTGGAGGGCCCGACCATCACAGGGCCCAGAATATCGAATATATTCATCGCGCTTTCTCCCTTCCGACGGCGCAGCCGACAGGCTTCATTATACCGATCCGGCTGAAAAAATCAATAGAAGCCTTATGCCGGGCACGCAGTGGCGAGGCCTTGCTTTTCCGCCGCTCGTGTGGTCTTTAAATATTCATTACAGCTGCCGGCCCAAGATGCGTGCGCGATGGGGCGTTCCGACCGTGATCCGGCGGCAGAGAAAAGAGGGAGACATGTATGAAAAATCAGGGACAGCTGCTGACCCGGCAGGCCGCCGCACGGTATCTCGGGGTCACGAAGCGTGAGGTGGATGCCATGTCTGGAGAAGGGCTGCTCAAAAGCGTTCAGGCCGGCGGCAGGGAATATATCACGGCGCGGAGCATTGCCCATATCCTCGGCTGTGAGCCGGCCGGCGGCACAGCGCCGGAAGAGAGCGGGCGTTACACCGCGCTGACCTTTGAGGCCTATGCGGTAAAGGTGCTCAACAGCGGCGTCAAGCGCGCCCACTCCCGCACAACGAACAACTACCGTCAGGGCGCGGGTGTGCTCGCCGAATTTATTGGACGGCGGAAGATCGCAGAGATCACCGAGGCGGATCTCCGTGCGGCGTTCCGCCGCATTTCGGGGAAGTATGCCAAAAGCAGCCTGCGGCTGATCTGCGCGGGCGTGCGCGCTGTGTTTGCCGTCGCTTATAAAGCGGGGGATATCCCGTCCGATCCCACCGCGCTCTGGGAACCGGAGCGGAGCACAAAGCCCAGAAGAGAGGAGCCGGACAAGGTGTATTCCCAGCGGGATGTTGAAGAGCTCCTGCGCACCAGCAGAGCCTACAGCACGGAGCTCTACACCATGTTTGCCGTGCTTGCCTGCACGGGGATGCGGCCGGGAGAGCTGCTCGGTCTGGAGTGGAACGCCTTTGATCCGGTGAAGAAGACGGTGCGTGTTTATCAGGCGGTCACGCGGGAATATGCGCAGATCAGGGACCTCAACAAAGCGGCCAAAAGCCGGAGCGTGCTGAGCGTGCCGAAATCAGAGTACAGTACGAGGGAGCTGCGGCTGTCGGACACGGCGGTCGAGGCACTCTGCGCGTGGAAAAAAGAGTTGAAGGAGAGCGGGAGCCGCGCTCGGGCGCGCAGTCGCTTCATCTTTCCGGGGCGCGGCGGAAAATTCCGCAGCCTGAGCGGCTGCGAAGCGCTGCTTCAGCGCTACCGCAGAGACTGCGGCATGGAGCGTCGGCATATCACCTTTTACAAATTCCGCCATACCATGTGCACCCGCCTTGTGCTCGACCGGCAGCCGATCAACGTGATCCAGCGGATCTTGGGCGATAATTCCCCTGACGTCATCACAAAGATCTACACGCATGTTGAGCAGGCGGATGCGCTCCGCGCAGCAGACAGCTTTTATCGGGCCATGGATCAAGCCTCTCAGAGACAGTAAAACGCCGCGGGACGCATTTCGCGTCCCGCGGCGTTCCTTTTTCCGTTCGCTCTTATGCGGCATGCGCCTTACTCGATGCTCAAACGGCGCGTGGTGGAGACCTCCGCTGCCTTCTTGGGCATGGTCAGCGTCAGAACGCCGTCGTTATAGCCGGCCTTGATACCATCGGCCTGAATGCCGGAGATATCAAAGCTTCTGGCATAGCTGCCGTAGCTGCGCTCGCAGCGGACATAATCCTTGCTCTTCTCCTCGTGCTCGCTCTTGCGCTCGGCACGGATCGTCAGATTGTCGCCGTCAATATCGATGGCGATGTCCTCCTTCTTCATGCCCGGCAGATCAGCCTCGAGCAGATAGTGATCGCCTTCATCGCGAATATCGGTCTTGAACGTACCGACATCGCCGAGGAAGTCGCGGTTGCCGAAGAACGCGCGCTCCAGCGCTTCCATATCACGGAAGGGATCATAAGCGGTCATGTGGTCGTTGCTGTTACGATAGGGTCTGAGTTCAAACATATTAAAAACCTCCTTGCGGGTGGTCGCTTGGGGCTCGCCCTTTCTTTTTTCTTGACTGTAAGTTTAGGCGGAAATTATGACCAAAGATACTTCTTTTTATGAACGGATTATGAATTTTAGCACTCTCGAATAGAGAGTGCTAAAATTCTTCCTTTTCCACATTTCTCAAAAAGGAAGGGACGTTCTGAAATTTCTGTTGCCGCGTCCGCAAAGCTGTGATACACTATAATAGTATGCGCGGGCATGATGGAATTGGCAGACATGCGAGATTTAGGTTCTCGTGCCTTTGGCGTTGGGGTTCAAGTCCCCATGCCCGCACCAAAAAGAAAGCCGCGACTTTTGTCGTGGCTTTCTTTTTGGGTTCCGCTTCCTGCGGCCGCTCCACCTCATGGGAATTTAATATGCTTGATATCTGATTCCCTTTCCTGCTTTTTCAGCTCCCAGCCGACGAGCAGCGGGCCGCGGCCCACGGAAATGCTTGCCTCGGGCGCGATGAAATGATTGCTCACGCCCAGCGGAAAGTCGCAGGTCAGCATGGCATCCGTGAGCGGATACTGCAAGCCTGAGAGCGTGATATGCTCAGCGGCAGAGCCTATGGAGAAGAGCGACACGATGCCCCACTCTACCTCGCGTGTAAGCGTGAGCGTTTCATTTTCGATAACTGTGTAGACGAAATTCCGGTCGTAAAGGTATCCGTGCGCACCGTGATGGCGGAGGAACGCGAGAGACTGAAGGTTGGACAGCGTGTGGTCAAGGCGTGCGCCGCCGGTCGCGCCGTAGAGGTAGAATTCATCACAGCCCCGCTTGAGCCCCTCGCGCAGGGCAAGCATGCTGTCCGTGTCGTCCTTTTCCACCGGCACGCGGATGCAGTCTGCCGGAGCCTCGGACACATCCATCGAATCGAAATCGCCGAGCACAAGGTCGGGCCGCAGCCCTGCCTGTCTGCACAGCCGCAGCCCCGCGTCCGCGGCGATTTGAAGGTCGCCCTCCCGCGGGCGCTCACGCAGACCGTAGAAGGTGCCGGCAGCATAGACAAAGCAGCGTTTCATATCATCTTCTCCCTTCAAAAGCATCTTGTTTGCCGTCTATTGTACCGCAGGCCGGCACGGATTGCAAGAAAAGATGGGCTGCGTGCAGAAAATGTAAATCCGCAATGGATGAAATTAACCTTGCAAATTTCAATAGAATCTGCTAATATAACAAAATCCGGGCTTATGCCGACAGAACATCGAATCCGGTGATACGGACGAAAACCTTCGGAGGTCAAGAATAGATGGCAGCAAAAAAGAACAATCCCAAGCGCGAGGCGCGCCTTGCGAAAAACGACCGGAATCTCAACCGCGCGCTGACGCTTTTCACCGCGGGCTTTATTGCAGAGTTTTATCTGCTCATGCTCAGCAACTACTTTGTTAAGGGCACGATCGATCAGATGGTGGCGGTGTCCTACTACCTTGACGTGATGATCTGGGTGGGCGCTGCGGTTCTCGCGGCGGGCGTTGTGCTGCTGGCCGTGCTCAAAAAGCATGCGGCGCTGGGCCGTTGGCTCACAGGTCTCGGCGTGTTTTTTGTGTTTTCCTCTCTGGTCATGCGCAAGATTTATCCCGCCGGCACGACTGCCATGTGTGTGCTCGTTCCGGTGCTGATGCTGCTGGCTGTGGTTTTTCTGCTCTATCCGCATGAATTTGCCGTGCAGACCGTCGGCCTTGCTGCGGCGCTTGCTGCGGCGGTGATGCTCAATCACGGCAGCGCGTCCCTGTCCGGTCTGGTGAAGGTCTTCTGCTGGGGCGCGGTGGTGCTGGCGGCGGCGCTGGCTGTATTTGTCGCCATGCTGCAAAAGCAGGACGGCATGTATAAGGGAACGCCCGTTTTCCCCGCAAAGGCAAACTATACGCTCACCTATGCCGTGCTGGTCGTGTGCGTCATTGCTGTTGTGCTCTCGCTGTTTGTGGGCGCGGCCTATTATGTGATCTGGGGCGCGGCAGTGCTGCTGTTCCTGCTTGCCGTCTGGTACACGGTGAAAATGCTGTAAGAAAACATTGTCAGGAGACGCTTTCTTCGGAAAGCGTCTCTTTTTGCGTGTCCGCACCCGATGATCGGGTACTGTTCTGGCGAAAGAGCCCGAAAGAAGGCGAGAAGTTTTTCAAACGGTGGAAATAAAGGACATGGGGGAGTATACCCGCGTCGCCGCGCTGATGGAAAAGTTCGTATACGGCGGAGAAACGCCTGAGCCGTTCGAGCTGAGAACGCTTCAGTCGTTCCTGCAAAAGATATTCGCCGAAGGAAGGTTCCGAAGGCGTGGCCAAAATTTCTTGCGGCACGAAGCACGAAATGAATAAAAAGGAAGCCGCCTGCGGTGCAGACGGCTTCCTTTTTCGTTTTTAGCGGAGCCTTAAAGCATATGGACGTTGAGGTGGTCATAAGTCATTTCGACCTTGTGTGCGGCAAAGGTCTCGCGTACCTTTTCGTTCATGCCGTAGTATACCGTCCAGTAGTCGACGGCGGGCACCCAGAGGCGGACAAAATAAGCGATGCTGCTTGCGCCGTAGTCACTGATGACAACGCTTGGCTCCGGATCGGATGCGATCTGCGGGAACGCGGCGGCGGCCTCCAGAATGGCTGCGCGGACATCATCGGTCGGCGCATCATAGGAGGCGGTGTAGGTCAAATCGACGCGGCGGCGTCCGAGGGCGTTATAGTTTGTGATCTTGGCCGAAACGATCTGGCTGTTGGGGACGAAGATCTCCTTGTTGTCCACGGTGGTGAAGGTGGTATAGGCCAGATCCACGGCGCGGACGGTGCCCTCAATGCCGTCGCAGGAAACATAGTCGCCGACCGTAAAGGGCTTGGAGAGAAGCAGCATGATGCCGCCGGCAACGTTGGAGAGCGTGTTTTGCAGCGAGAGGGAAACGGCGAGGCCTGCGACGCTCAAAAGGGCAACAAACGAGGTGATCTCGACGCCGACCGAGCCGAGAATGGCCAGCGTGAGGAGAATATAGAGCACGACGCGCAGCGTTGAGCGCAGATAGGTGCGGAACGACGCGAGCCGTTCAGAGCGGTCGAATACGCGGTCGCACAGGCGCAGAATCACGCGGATGACCAGAACGCCGAGCACAAGCAGCAGCAAAACGGTGGCGGCAAGATTGAGCACTTTGTCGAGCGCAGGAATACCGAAATTAAAAAGATCCATGGTGGTCGGAGAAGCCTCCTTTGGCCGAAAAACGACAGAAATTATAAATATCATACCAGCTTTTTTGCAGCGATGCAAGACGGAGCATGGGGAAAGAGCGGAAAAATCGGGCGTTAAAATATTGACGATTGCAAGTTTTCCTGCAAATGAGCGAAAAAGAGAAGGAAAGAGCTATGGATGAATATCCGCAGATGCGACAAAAAACGATGATAATTTTTGGTCACAATTTTCTTGATTTTCGTTGCTTTTTTCATTGATTAAATGAAAGATTTCCACTATAATCTACAATGAAGCCTGTATGAGCACCTATCGGCTGATTTTGAAGGGTTTCATGCAAATGGGGGGTTCATTGGCGATCATATACCGTAACCAAAAAAACAGGGAGGGTTTTATCTTGAATAAGGTCATGACATTGCACGATGCCGTTGAAAAGTATGTCGAAAACGGCGACGTACTCGCCACCGGCGGCTTTACCACCAACCGCAAGCCCTATGCGGCTGTTGCCGAGGTTCTGCGTCAGGGTCAGAAGGACTTCATCCTCTATGCCGGCCCCGGCGGCGGCGAGGTCGATATGCTCATCGGCGAGGGCCGTGTGGCGGCGTACATCAACTGCTACACCGCGAACTCCGGCTACACCAATGTTTCCCGCCGCTTCCGTGCTGCCATCGAGAAGGGCCAGCTCACCTATGAGGACTATTCTC
Source organism: bacterium (assembly GCA_037419475.1). Classification (GTDB taxonomy): domain Bacteria; phylum Bacillota; class Clostridia; order Oscillospirales; family Oscillospiraceae; genus Hominicoprocola. Next base: position 17,774 of record JAXYYF010000101.1, on the reverse strand, counting down.
AGGACGTGCTGATGCTCATGCTCCACGCCGCGTCTCTCGGACTTCCGTTCCTGCCCGTGCGCCTGATGCAGGGCAGCGGCCTGATGAAGTTCTGGGGCATCAGCGAGGAAAAGCGCAAGGCCATGCCCAAGCTTGAGGATCTCAAGTGCGCCGAGATCGAGAACCCCATGGTTCCCGGCCAGAAGGTCGTCGCGGTTCCTGTTCCCCGGATCGACACCGCGCTCATCCATGTTCAGCAGGCCAGCCCCGACGGCACCTGCATCATTTGCGGCGATGAGTTCCACGATATCGATATCGCGGTCGCCGCGCGCAAGACCATCGTTACCTGTGAGGAGATCGTCTCCAACGAGTATATCCGCCGCGACCCCACCAAGACCCGCATCTTCGGCGAGTGCGTGCAGGCGGTCGTGAAGGCTCCCTACGGCGCTTGGCCTGCCCAGTGCTACGACTATTATGACGATGACGACGCCGCGCTCAAGGAATACGACAAGGCGTCGAAGTATCAGGATAAGGCCGACGCCATCGAGCAGTTGGCCAAGGCTGCCGCAAAGGCCGTCAAGGCGCTGGAGAAGGCACCTGCCGATGAGAAACTCAAGCTGGCCGCTGAGACCGCCGAGAAGGCTGCCAAGGCCGCTGCTGCCGGCGAGCTTATTCCCGAGACCTTTGAGGATTACCTCAACAAGTGGGTCTACAGCTGCAAGGATCAGGCTGAGCTGCTCGACAAGATCGGCGGCAGCCGTCTGATGCGTCTGAAGAACGAGCCGCACCTCGGCTATTCCACGACTCATTAAGTAGGGAGGGCTATTGAAATGTCTGATTATACGAAGTATACCAAACAGGAAATGCAGGCTTACGCCATTGCCAAGAACATTAAGGAGAACCAGATCGTTATCGTCGGCACCGGCCTGCCGCTCATCGGCGCGTCTCTTGCCAAGCGCGCGGTCTGCCCGAGCTGCCACCCCATCGTGGAGAGCGGCCTGATGGACTGCGACCCGGTCGAGGTTCCCCGCAGCGTGGGTGATAACCGTTTCATGGCGCACTGCGCTGTACAGTGGCCCAACATCCGCTTCGTCGGCTTTGAGGCCAACGAGTGGCTGCACGATGAGGACCGTATGATTGCCTTCATCGGCGGCGCGCAGATCGACCCTTACGGCAACGTCAACTCCACCTGCATTTTCGGCAAGGGCAACTATCTTCAGCCCACCACCCGTTTCACCGGCTCCGGCGGCGCGAACGGCATTGCCACCTACTGCAACACCATCATCATGATGCAGCACCAGAAGCGCCGCTTCATGGATCATGTTGACTATATCACTTCCTGCGGCTGGATGGACGGCCCCGGCGGACGTGAGCGCGCGGGCCTGCCCGGCAACCGCGGCCCCCAGATGGTCGTCACCGACCTCGGCATCATGAAGTTTGACGAGGAGACCAAGCGTATGTACCTCGCTTACTACTATCCGTTCTCCTCTCCCGAGATGGTGCAGGAGAACACCGGCTTTGAGATCGACGTTTCCCGCGCCGAGCTCATGGAAGGCCCCTCTCCCGAGATCATCCGTCTCATCCGCGAGGAGATTGACCCCGGTCAGGCGTTTATCAAGGTCCCCAAGGAAAAGTAATTTTTGCAATTTTATAAGAAGGAGAAACATATATGAGCGAATATTCCATGCCCTCGTATTTCCAGACTATGCCCGTCATCGGTAAGGAAGTTGCACACTTCAGCGAAGAGAACGCGGCGCAGATCCAGGAAGTAGAGCAGGAGATCCACGAGATTCGTGAGGCTGCGCTGGAAGCCGGTAAAAGCACCGAGGCTCTCAACGAGTCCGGCCAGTGGACGGCGATGCAGCGCATTGAGGAACTGGTCGACGAGGGCACCTGGTGCCCACTGAACAGCCTCTACAACCCGCAGGACAACGATAACGGCAGCGTCGGCATCGTCAAGGGCCTCGGCCGTATCGACGGCAAGTGGGCCGTCATCATCGCCAGCGACAACAAGAAGCTCGCCGGCGCATGGGTCCCCGGTCAGGCGGACGCCCTGCTGCGCGGCAGCGACACGGCCAAGCGCCTGCGCATTCCTCTGGTCTACGTCCTCAACTGCTCCGGCGTTAAGCTCGACGAGCAGGAGAAGGTTTACCCCAACCGCCGCGGCGGCGGTACGCCGTTCTATCGCAACAGCGAGCTCAACCAGATGGGCATTCCCGTCATCGTCGGCATCTATGGCACCAACCCCGCCGGCGGCGGCTATCACTCCATCAGCCCCACCATCCTCATCGCGCATGAGGACGCCAACATGGCAGTCGGCGGCGCCGGCATCGTCGGCGGCATGAGCCCCAAGGGCCATGTGGACAAGGAAGCGGCCGAGGCGCTCATTCAGGCGCAGAAGAACCTCAAGACCGACATCCCGGGCACCGTTTCCATCCACTACAACGAGACCGGCTTCTTCCGTGAGGTCTACTGCGATGAAGAGGGCGTTCTGAGCGGTATCCGCAAGTATATGGATATGCTCCCCGCCTACGATCCTGAGTTCTTCCGTGTGGACGATCCCAAGGAGCCCCTGTTCGACGCGAACGACCTGTACTCCATCGTGCCCTTCAACCAGAAGCGCAGCTACGATATGTACGATGTTATGGCCCGCCTGCTCGACGGCTCCGAGTTCATGGAGTTCAAGCATGGCTACGGCCCCGAGATGATCACCGGCCTTGCCAAGATCGACGGTCTGCTTGTCGGCGTTGTCGCCAACGCACAGGGCATGCTGATGAATTATCCCGAGTACAAGATGGCAACCTACGGTCAGGCGATGGGCGTCGGCGGCAAGCTGTACCGTCAGGGCCTCATCAAGATGAACGAGTTTGTCACCCTCTGCGCCCGCGACCGCATCCCGATGCTGTGGATCCAGGATACCACCGGTATCGACGTCGGCAACGACGCTGAGCGTGCTGAGCTCCTCGGCCTTGGCCAGAGCCTCATTTACTCCATCCAGTCGAGCGACCTGCCGATGATGGAGATCACGCTCCGCAAGGGCACCGCTGCGGCGCACTATGTCCTCGGCGGCCCGCAGGGCAACGACACCAACGCCTTCTCCATCGGCACCGCTACCACCGAGATCTACGTCATGCACGGCGAGACTGCTGCGGCCGCCATGTATGCCCGCCGTCTCGTGAAGGACGAGAAGGCCGGCAAGGATCTCCAGCCCACCATCGACAAGATGAACGAGCTGATTCAGGACTACGCCAAGAAGTCCAGCCCGAAGTTCTGCGCCAAGGCTGGCCTGACCGACGAGATCGTCGACATGAACGACATGCGCGCCTATATTCAGGCCTTTGCCAATGCCTGCTATCAGAATCCCGAGAGCATCTGCCCATTCCACCAGATGTTGCTCCCGCGCGTGATCCGCGATTACGACAACCTCAACCAGCACTAAAATACAGCAGCCTGCGCGCGGCGTAAGCCGCGCGCGGCGCGAGACTCTGCGAGGCTTTATCGATTATGAGCATTTACACCATGGGCATTGACGTGGGCTCCACCGCGTCGAAATGCGTGATCCTCAAAGACGGAAAAGAGATCGTTTCCAAGTCCCTTGTACCGGTCGGCACCGGCACGTCCGGCCCGGCCCGTGCGATCGCCGAGGTGCTCGACGGCGCGAAGATGACGCGTGAGCAGATGGATTTCGTCCTTGCCACAGGCTATGGGCGCAATTCGCTCGAGGGGCTTGCCGACATGCAGATGAGCGAGCTCTCCTGCCATGCCAAGGGCGCGACTTTCCTGTTTCCGGCCGTCCGCACAGTCGTGGACATCGGCGGACAGGACGTGAAGGTCATTGAGATCGAGAACGGCATGATGAAGAACTTTGTCATGAACGACAAGTGCGCCGCCGGTACGGGGCGCTTCCTCGACGTCATGGCCCGCGTGCTGGAGGTCAGGGTCGAGGACCTCGGCGACCTCGGCGACAAGTCCACCAAGGAGATCGGCATCAGCTCGACCTGCACGGTCTTTGCCGAGAGCGAGGTCATCTCGCAGCTTGCGATGGGGACCGACAAGTGCGACATCATTGCCGGCATCCACCGCTCGGTGGCCGGCCGCGTGAGCGGCCTGTGCAACCGCATCGGCGTGCGCGATCAGGTCGTCATGACCGGCGGCGTGGCACAGAACCACGGCATCGTCAAGGCGCTGGAGAATCAGCTCGGCCATGAGATCCACACATCTCCGCTCACGCAGTACAACGGTGCGCTCGGCGCGGCGCTGTTTGCATACGGCAAGGCTCTGCGCAGCAGCTCTTCCAAGTAAACCGTCCCATTCACATAGTTATGATATTTCATTCGGAGGATGATATAAAATGGCTAAACAAGTAAGTCCCGGCGTCCTCGCCCTTCGTAAGGTCGTCGACGACGTCTATGCCGACGCCCGCGAAGCAAAAAAGCAGGGCAAGCTCGTCGGCTGGTCCAGCTCCAAGTTCCCCTGCGAGCTGGCAGAGGCCTTTGACCTCAATGTAATGTACCCTGAAAATCAGGCTGCCGGCATTGCCGCCCAGCGCGACGGCGAGATCATGTGTCAGGCCGCCGAGGATCTCGGCTTCGATAACGATATCTGCGGCTACGCCCGCATTTCCCTCGCCTATGCCGCCGGCAAGCGCGCCAGCCGCAAGTTCGACCCTGAGACGCTCGAGTTCATCATCGATCCCAAGAGCGGCAAGCCCCTCAAGGACGAAAACGGCAACGTCGTCATCGATCCCGAGACAGGCAAGCCCAAGAAGGATCCCAAGACGCAGGTGCCCTACACGGTGCTTGACGATATCTATGAGATCGAGGCTCTGCCCGAGACCACCGAGAAGGAGATCGCCTACAAGAACTTCCGCCGTGAGGCAATCAAGCCCTACAAGCAGATGCGCATTCCCCAGCCCGACTTCGTTCTGTGCTGCAACAACATCTGCAACTGCATGACCAAGTGGTATGAGAATATCGCCCGTATGTGCAACATTCCACTCATCATGGTCGACATCCCCTACAACAACACCGTTGAGGTCAGCGACTCCGCGGTCAAGTATGTCCGCGCGCAGTTTGACAACGCCATCCATGAGCTTGAGAAGCTCACCGGCAAGAAGTTCGATGAGAAGAAATTCGAGGATGCCTGCAAGCACGCCAATCGCACCGCGCAGAACTGGCTGAAGGTCTGCGATTACCTCCAGTACAAGCCCGCGCCCATGAGCGGCTTTGACCTGTTCAACCACATGGCCGACGTCGTCACCGCCCGCGGCAAGGAAGCTGCGGCCGACGCTTTCGAGCTGCTTGCGCAGGATCTGGAGAAGAACATCAAGGAAGGCACCTCCACGCTGCCCTTCCCCGAGAAGTACCGTGTCATGTTCGAGGGCATCCCCTGCTGGCCGAAGCTCCCGAACCTCTTCAAGCCCCTCAAGGAGAACGGCGTGAACGTCACCGCCGTCGTCTATGCGCCCGCGTTCGGCTTTGTTTACAACAACATGGACGAGATGGCGCGTGCATATTATAAGGCGCCCAACTCCGTCTGCATTGAGCAGGGCGTTGCCTGGCGTGAGGGCATCTGCCGCGACAATAAGGTCGACGGCGTGCTCGTCCACTACAACCGTTCCTGCAAGCCCTGGAGCGGCTACATGGCTGAGATGCAGCGCCGCTTCACCAAGGATCTCGGCGTGCCGTGCGCCGGCTTTGACGGCGACCAGGCCGACCCGCGCAACTTCAACGAGGCGCAGTATGCCACCCGCGTGCAAGGCCTTGTTGAGGCGATGGACGCCAACAAGAAAGATTAAGGAGGGCGCGAAAAATGAGTATCGAAGCTATCGTAAATGAATTTTCCGCCGTCGCCGCGGATCCCAAGGGCCAGCTCAAGGCCTACAAGGCCGCCGGCAAGAAGTGCATCGGCGTGATGCCCTACTATGCTCCTGAGGAGCTGGTCTATGCTGCCGGCATGATGCCGTTCGGCATGTGGGGCAGCAACAACAAGACCATCCAGCGCGCCAAGGAATACTGCGCGACCTTCTACTGCACCATCGCCCAGCTCGACCTCGAGATGCTGCTCGACGGCACGATGGATCTGCTCGACGGCGTCATCACCCCGACCATCTGTGATACGCTGCGTCCCATGAGCCAGAACATCCGCGTCGCCATGAGCGAGAAGCTGCCCTGCATCTTCCTCGCCCATCCCCAGAACCGCTTTGCCGACTGGGGCAAGCAGTTCTGCATGGATCAGTACAATGATGTCAAGGCTGGCCTCGAGAAGATCGCCGGTCATGAGATTAAGAGCGAGGACATCGCCGCGGCCATCAAGGTCTACAACAAGTCCCGCGCCGCCCGCCGTGAGTTTGTCAAGCTCGCCTCCGCGCACTGCGACGTGATCGATCCGATCATGCGCTCCGCCGTGCTCAAGGCTGCATGGTTCATGGATAAGGCCGAGTACACCGAAAAGCTCGAAGCCCTCAACGCCGAGCTCAAGGCTCTGCCCGAAGCAAAGTGGAACGGCGTGAAGGTCGTCACTTCCGGCATCATCTGCGACAATCCCGCGCTGCTCAAGATCTTCAAGGACAACAATGTTGCCATCGCCGCCGACGACGTCGCGCACGAGTCCCGTGCGTTCCGCACCGACGCGAGCGAGGAGGGCGATCCGATGATGGCCCTTGTCGAACAGTTTACCAACACCGATTACGATGTGCTGCTCTACGATCCGCAGTCGAGCAAGAACCGCCGCGGCGAATTCGTGGCCAACATGGTCAAGGAATCCGGCGCGCAGGGTCTTGTGCTCTTCATGCAGCAGTTCTGCGACCCCGAGGAGATGGAGTTCCCCTACCTCAAGCGCGCGCTTGACGCCGCCGGCATCCCCTTCATCAAGCTCGGCGTCGACCAGCAGATGCGCGACTTCGGTCAGGCGGCTACCGCCATTCAGGCCTTTGCCGACGTTCTGTCCATGCAGTAAAAAATGACCGCGGCGCCGGAGAGGCGGGGAGAAGGCCCCTCCGGCACCGCATCCGTCGTTCAGACGACGTAAAGGTTTGCATCCACGCTGTTGCAATTTCACGGCGTATTGCATATAATCCACTCTAACGAAAGGGATAAGGAGAATCTATGTACAGTCCGCTTTTCGTCACCCTGATGGGTATCGGTACTGTGTTTTTCGGCCTGATCTGCATTATCTTCCTCACGATGATTATGGGATCGCTGCTCAAGAACAGTGCCAAGCCCGCCCCGGCTCCCGCCGCTGCACCGGCTTCCGCCCCTGCCGCTCCCGTGGTCAACACCGCCAAGGAGCAGGAGGTTCTCGCGGCCATCATCGCGGCTGTGACCGAGGATCTCGGCCCCAGCGCTTCCCGCATGCAGATCACCAGCATCAACAAAATCTAATTTTTTTAGGAGAGAAAACATCATGACTAAGCAGTATACTGTCACCGTTAACGGCACCGCCTACGAAGTTACCGTCGAGTCCGCTGCCGGCGGCCGCATGGCTTCCGCCCCTGTCTCCCGCGCCGCTGCCGCTCCTGTGGCCCGCGCCGCCGCTCCTGCCGCTGCTCCCGCTCCGGCTGCCGCTCCCAAGGCCGCTGCTCCGGCTGCCGCTCCCGCCGGCTCCGGCGAGACCGTGACCAGCCCCATGCCCGGCACCATCCTTGACGTCAAGGTTTCCGCCGGTCAGACCGTCGCCGCCGGCGATCTGCTCTTCATCCTCGAGGCCATGAAGATGGAGAACGAGATCTTTGCCCCCGCGGCCGGCACCATCAAGTCCGTCGCAGTTGCCAAGGGCGCTGCCGTCAACCCCGGCGACGTTCTGTGCGTCATCGGCTGAGACAAAGGCACATCCTTGAAAAAACTGTGAAAGGAAACCAGAAATAAATGGATGCTATTCTCAATTTCGCGCGGCAGACCGGTTTCTATCTGTTCGGTCAGGAAGGCAATTGGAAATGTCTCATCATGATCGCCATTTCCTTTGTCCTGCTCTATCTGGCCATCGTGAAGGGCTTCGAGCCTCTGTTGCTCCTGCCCATCGCCTTCGGTATGCTGTGCACCAACCTGCCCGGCGCGGATATGTTCCACGAGATCCTGTTCGCGGGCGGACACGTCCACTGGGATCTGTTCGGCGGAAGTCCCATCACGCAGGAGTTCCTGACGGAGATGGCCTCGTCCGGCGTATCAGATGCAGTGCTTTCGGCATGGGCGCCCGGTGATACGGTCACGCTCGGTCTGCTCGACGTTCTGTATCTGGGCGTCAAGCTCGGCATCTACCCCTGCCTGATTTTCATGGGCGTCGGCACGATGACCGACTTCGGCCCCCTGATCGCCAATCCCAAGAGCCTTCTGCTCGGCGCTGCCGCCCAGCTTGGTATCTTCATGACCTATGTCGGCACGCAGTTCCTCGGCTTCACCCCGCAGCAGTCCTCCTCCATCGGTATCATCGGTGGTGCAGACGGCCCGACGGCGATCTTCGTCACCTCCCGTCTCGCTCCTGAACTGCTCGGCCCCATCGCCGTTGCTGCGTACTCCTACATGGCGCTCGTTCCGGTCATTCAGCCGCCCATCATGAAGGCCCTGACCACCAAGGAAGAGCGTAAGATCGTCATGAAGCCGCTGCGTCAGGTCAGCAAGCGCGAGAAGATCATCTTCCCCATTATGATCACTGTGTTCGTGGCGCTGCTCGTTCCCTCCGCCGCTCCTCTGATTGCCTGCCTTATGCTCGGCAACCTCTTTAAGGAGTCCGGCGTGGTCGATCGTCTCCAGAAGACGGCCGGCAACGAGCTGATGAATATCGTCACCATCTTCCTCGGCTTCACCGTCGGCGCGACGGCGACGGCCACCACCTTCCTCTCCCTCCAGACCATCGAGATCATGTGCATGGGCGTCGTGGCCTTCGGCTTCGGCACCGCTGGCGGCGTTCTGCTTGCCAAGCTCATGAACCTGTTCCTCAAGGAGAAGATCAACCCCCTCATCGGTTCCGCCGGCGTTTCCGCCGTCCCGATGGCGGCGCGTGTCTCTCAGGTCGTCGGTCAGAAGGAGAATCCCGCGAACTTCCTGCTGATGCACGCCATGGGCCCGAACGTGGCCGGCGTTATCGGCTCCGCGATCGCGGCCGGTGTTCTCATGTCGCTCTTCGGCTAATTGAACATAGCGTAAAGAAAAAGAGGGCTTGGCCCTCTTTTTCTTTATCCTCTTTGGCGTTGTGTTTTGCGCAAAGGTATGCTATAATCCCGATTATCATGATAAAGCAGGAGGTTTGTACCGATGGAATATAAGGAAATGACTGCCGAGCAACGCAAGACAGAGTATGATAAGGTTTCTGCGGAGTTCGAGGCGTGGAAGGCCAAGGGGCTCTCGCTCAATATGGCACGCGGCAAGCCTGGACGGAAACAGCTTGATATGGTCTCCGATATGCTGACGGCGCTGACCGATCCTGCGGACTGTCAGGACGGCGGTGTTGATGCACGCAACTATGGCGAGCTTTCCGGTGTGCCGGGCGCGAAGAAGCTGTTTGCCGAGATCCTCGGATGCAGGCCCGAACAGGTCTTTGTCGGCGGCAACGCCAGCCTTCAGCTGATGTACGACACCATTGCCAAGGCCTACACCCACGGTCTGCTCCACAGCGAGAAGCCCTGGTGCCGCGAGGAGCACATCAAGTGGCTCTGCCCCGCGCCGGGCTACGACCGCCACTTTAAGGTCACGGAGAGCTTCGGCTTTGAGCTCATCACCATCCCGATGACAGAGACCGGCCCGAACATGGATCTTGTCGAGCAGATGATTAAGGATCCTGCCGTCAAGGGCATGTGGAACGTGCCGAAGTACTCCAACCCCGACGGCATCATCTATTCGGCGGAGACCGTTGAGCGCATTGCGAAGATGAAGCCGGCGGCTCCTGACTTTCTGCTCATGTGGGACAATGCCTACTGCATCCACGAGTTTGACGGCGATTTCGTGCCCTTCTCCGATATCCTCAGCGAATGCGAGAAATACGGCAATGCCGACATGGTCTTTGAATTTGCTTCGACCAGCAAGATCACCTTCCCAGGTGCCGGTGTGGCGGTCTTTGCATGCAGCGAGGCAAACCTGAAGTACATGGAAAAGCTCATGGGCGTGCAGATTATCAGCTATGATAAGGTGAACCAGCTGCGTCACGTGAAGTACCTCAAGGACAAGGAAACGACGCTTGCGCTGATGAAAAAGCACGCTGCGATCCTCGGCCCGAAGTTCAAGCTGGTGACGGATACGCTTGCGCGGGAGATCGCGCCGCTGGGTATCGCCACATGGCATGAACCGAAGGGCGGCTATTTTGTTTCGGTCAATACGCGGGCCGGACTGGCCAGGCGCACGCTGGCGCTGTGCAAGGAAGCCGGTGTTGTGATGACGAGTGCGGGTGCGACCTTCCCCTACGGCGTCGACCCGAAGGACAGCAATATCCGCGTGGCGCCCTCTCTGCCTCCGCTGGAGGAGCTGGAGCAGGCTATGAAGGTGTTCTGTTGCTGCCTGAAGCTTGCGGCACTGGAACAGATGAAGTAAAAATTGCGGAAGCGGCAGGGCGGAAAGCTCTGCCGCTTTTGAAAAATCCATGCTTTTTGAAAAATGGGGCTTGACTTCACGTTGATTTCTGATATAATCATTTTTGCTGTTGAGCATTGAGATATGCAGTGGTATCGAAGTGGTCATAACGAGCACGATTGGAAATCGTGTTGTCGTCAAAAGCGGCACGAGAGTTCGAATCTCTCCCACTGCGCCAGAATCCCGCAGGCTGTAAGGCCTGCGGGATTTTTCTTTTGCGCTTTTCTGTCGGGAAGCATTGAAAAGAAGCGGATAAAAGAGTATAATCAGTCTATAAAAATACCGTTAAGACTTATGCGCCGGCGCGTTTTCCTCGCCGGCGTATAAAATGGGGTGAAAGCAGGATTTGTCTGCGCTGCGCAGAAGCTTTGAACGCCCATGAATAAAACAGGCTTTTTAAGCGGATGGGCAGGAGAAAATACGAATACGTCTACGGCTCGTTCTCTGAATGCTATGAAATGCTGGTCAGGGGGGAAATCGATCTGTTCGGCAATGTGCCCTACACGCCGGAGCGGGTGGAGTTGGTTGAGTTTTCCGCCTATCCGCAGGGGAAAGACACATACCGGATGTACACGTCGAAAAAACGGACGGATCTGGCGACCGGCGATATACAAAAGATCAACGGCTGCCGGATCGGCGTGACCGAGGGCAGCTATGAGGCGGGGCTTCTGGCGGGCTGGCCTTTAACGCAGAGGAAAAGGAGTGGCGGGAGGCTCACGATAGTACCATTCGTTTGGGTTATTTTGCTGACAATCTGCCGTTTACCGGTGAGGAAAAGGGCAAACTGACAGGCATCCTTGCCACGGTGCAGGAAACGCTGGAGCGGGAGTATGGCATCCGCGTGGAGGCCGTGCCCTACGGCGGGATGAAGCGGATGAAGAAAGCACTGCACGAGCATAAGACCGATATAGCCGGATCGGTCATCAGAGACTTCTATCTGACCGAGCAGAACGACCTTGTCCTGACCGACTCCATTGTCGAAACGACGCCGGTCATTATTTATAAGGGCGATCCGGCAGATGACCGGACGTCCGGACGGCGGTGCGATCCCCATTGTCGCCATGACGGCTAACGCCTTTGCCGGGGACGTTCAGGATTCGATCAACGCCAGTATGACCAAGCCCATCGATCCGGAGCTTTTGTATGCAGTGCTGCGGAGGTACAGCCGCCGGAGCACACAAGGGGATGACCGCGGCGAAAAAGGCCGCTGTCCGGGCTTGACACGCCATTTTCTTCCACGTTATACTGTTAGCGTTAATTTTGCGTTAAGCGTACTGACTGGAGCAATTGAATACGGGCAAAGCAGCCAAAAGGCTGCGACGCAAAGCTATAGGGCCTGTAAAATGGCAGCCAGTTGCAGAAAAATGAGCACAAGAGCCGCTATCGATTGTATATCCATAGCGGCTCTTTTTCGGCCTGTTGGGAGGGAGCGGACTTGATAAAACGAATCAGCGTGGCAGTACTGGGCGCGGTACTTGCCATCGCGGCGCTGTGCCCCGTGCGCGCTTCCGCGCTTGAGCATATCGAAACGCCGGACTATAAGGTGGCCTTTTTTGCCTTTGACTGCTATCATATGCAGGATGAAAACGGTAAGCGGACCGGCTACGGCTACGAGATGATGCAGGGCATTTCCAAGTACCTGCAATGCACCTTTTCCTACATCGGCTATGATAAGTCCGCCGACGAGAGCGTCGAGATGCTGCGCAGGGGCGAGGTGGATCTTTACACGGCGGCGCGCCGGACGCGTGAGCGCGAGGAGGAATTTGCCTTTTCCGCCCATCCGTCCATCACCTCATTCACCTATATGAACGTGAAGGTCGGCAATCAGAAGATTGTTTCCGGGGACTATTCGACCTACAACGGGATCCGCGTCGGCCTACTGAGCCGGCATACCTACAATAATACTTTTCTGGACTTCGTGCAGAGCAAGGGCTTCGACTGCGAGATTATTTACTACGAGACACCGACAGAGCTGTCCAACGCGCTGATCAACGACGAGGTGGACGCACTGGTCAACAGCTACATCCGAATCCCCGAGGACGAACGGATAGTGGAAAACTTCGGCGAGACACCTTATTACATCATGGCGCGTAAGGAGGATCAGGCGCTGCTTGACCAGATCGACGAAGCCATCGACTGCATGAATCTGGAAACGCCGAACTGGCGGACAGAGTTGTACAATTACTATTACGGTTCGCAGAAAGATGAGCGCAGACTAACGGGCGAGGAACAAGCACTGCTTAAAGATCTGCTCAACAGCGGAGAGATAATCCGTGCGGTGATGAATCCGGGTGCCAGCCCATACTCATGGTATGAAAATGGAGAGGCGCACGGCATAGTGGCAGATATTTTCCGTGCTACCGCAGAAGAACTGGGACTGAACTATGAAATCGTGCCGGTGAGAACGAAGGAGGAGTACGAAGCTGCGATTGCCTCGGGCGATGTGGATATCTGGATGGATCAGAGCGGATGCTACGAGGATGAGGGGGAGGTAAAATATAAGCTTACCGATCCATACCTGAAGACGACTATGTCTGTCCTGCGCATTCAGGGATCGTCCGACAAGATCGAGCGGCTGGTGACGGATGACGATCATATTTTGCTGCGGGAGATCATTTCCGCCGTGTGGCCGGAAACCGAGTTCACGGTCGTCGATTCGTTGCAAGAGTGCAGCAAAAGAATTTTGAGCGGCGAGGCGGACGGCGCGCTGCTCATGTCTTACACGGCGCAGGACGATATGCAGAACCGCCTCCGCGTTGACATTGTCCCCGGTGCACTGCTGGAGTTGAAGATGGGCGTGAACGCCAACGACAGCCGCCATTTCTACGGCTTGTGGAAAAGACGCTTGCAGATGTTGCTGAGAGCGTGAGTGCGGAGATCGTGCAGGGCCATCTGGAGCAGACGATCACGCCGACATTGCTTGAGTACATGTTCGACCATTCGGCCTATCTGCTGGCACTGTGCTTCGGTGTATTCTTCCTGCTGATGCTGATGATTTTGCTCTACCTCCAGTCGGTCAAGAGCAGGAACAGGCAGAAAAAGATCTCCGAGGAGCTGGCCGTCGCGCTCAAAAGAGCGGAGGAAGCTACGGCGGCAAAGCAGAACTTCTTCTCCTGAGCTTGCACAGAATGTGTTTGATCCGGCGAATTGCGTTGCAGAGAGCGTGGAGCTCCTTCGCCCGCTTGCGGGCAAGAAGGAGCAGCAGCTTACCGTGCAGGCTGACCGCGGGGAACGCGTTGTCGTCGGCGATGCAAACCGGCTCAAGCAGATCATCATTAATATCCTCTCGAACGCCATCAAGTATACAGATGACGGCGGACATATCGAGTTGCGGTTGGAGTATTTTTCGGAGCAGCGCTGCTGCTTTATCTGTAAGGATGACGGAATCGGCATGACGCCGGAGTTTGTGCAGCATGTCTGCGATGATTATGCCAGGGCCGAGGACAGCCGCGTGTCCAAGATCCAGGGTACAGGTCTCGGCATGTCTGTGGTGAAGGGCTTCACAGAGCTTATGGGTGGCACGCTGCACATTGAAAGCGAATTGGGAAAGGGCTCGGTATTTACGATTGAGATCCCCTTCCCGGACGCATCAGCTGAGCAGTGTGAAGCGGTTTTGCACCCGCTGGCGGAGGTGTCAGCGGACGAGAAGCGCTACGTCGGGAAAAAGGTGCTGCTGGTGGAGGACAATGTGCTCAACGCGGGAATTGCGATCGAGCTGCTGCAGGACACCGGATTGACCGTGGACTGGGCGGAAAACGGCAAGACCGGTGTGGAGCGCTTTGAGACGTCGGGGCCGAATGAGTACTTTGCCATTTTCATGGATATGCAGATGACTGTCATGGACGGTGTTGCGGCGACCGAACACATCCGCGGCAGCGGACGGAGCGACAACAATGTTCCGATTTTTGCCATGACGGCCAACACCTTTGCCAACGACCGCCGGCGCTGCCGCGAGGCGGGGATGAACGGTTATATTGCAAAGCCGGTGAGCGCAAAGAACATCGTGTAGATACTCGGTCGGATCGGAGCTGAAGGCGCCGCGCAAAAGGACCACGAGTAAACAAAAAGGAGACGCTGATCCCAGCGTCTCCTTTTTTTGTTTTTGAGGGCGTTTACCAGCTGTGCTTGGCGCGGGACTGTGCTTCCGTCATGCCGAAAAAGCTCATGTCCGTTTTTCCGTTTTGGTCGCCCCATGTCGTGTCGATGTGGTAGCTCATGCCGTCCAGCTCGGCGACCGTCCAGATGTGCGTGTCGTTGAACAGGGAGGTGCAGGAGATACCCTCCAGACCAAGAAGCAAATTATACGCACCGGTATAGCCGTCGCATACGGCGACGCCCTTGACCAGTGCGCCGTAGGCCAGATGGCTGATGGAGTCGTTGCCGACTGCACCGTCATCGTAGATGCAGTTGTCGCACAGCCAGATATAGTAGGCCTTCGCCAGCTCGTACTGGTTCATGTCGGCGGTCAGATAGCCGCTTTCCCACAGCGCATCGTGGATCGCGGCGGCCCGCTCGATGGTCTCCTGCCGGTAGGCGGCCAGCTTTGCGCCGTCGCATGCGGTGGAAGAGAAGGTCAGATAAGCGCGGCCCGAGGCATAGGCGCGGCAGGTCGCGGAGTTGTACATCTGCTCGCAATAGCGCTTGACGCTGACCGTGAAAGCGCGGGCGAGCTTTGCCGTGTCATCCGACGTCAGACCGTTGGCATATTCCAGCATGATGGTCGGCGAGTCGGAGCGCAGCATTTTGCGCACCAGTGCGTCAATAGCGGCGGTGTCCGTGCTGGCCGGATCACTGACTACAGCATCCGGTGCGGTGACCAGATCGGCAAAGGTCGTGCCGACCGCACTGCGGTAGGAAAGAATTTTCCAGTCCAGCGTCAGCCGCAGCGACGGATCGATCATGCGTGTGAGCAGCGCGGCGATCTCGCTGCGCGTCACGGCTTCGCCGGGGTAGAATGCACCGGAGGCGTTCACACCGCCGGCGATCCCCTGCTTATACAGCCAGAGAATATCCTGCTGATAAGGCGTATAATCCGTCACGTCCTTGATGAATTGATGCTCGGCATAGCCGCGTGTGACGATGTCGGCATTGCGGCCGTCGTACCAGCTCTCCGGCAGCGTGTCGGCAAAAATGCCAGCCATCTGCGCGCGGGTGGCTGTCTCGGTAAAATGTCCGTCCAGTCCGGCGTCCAGCAGATTTTTGGCCTTGAGGTAATCAGCATAGGGCTGATACCACGGCTCGGCGTCGGCGGCATCAATGCTCTCGCCGGCATAAAGCGCGTGAACGCGGGCAGAGAAGGTCACAAGTTCTGCGACGGTGATGCTCTCGCCGGGGGCGTATCTGCCGCCGCCGACGCCGTTGGTCAGGCCGTATTCATACAGCGCGGCGACCGCGTCGCGGTACCACTGACCTGACGCAACATCGGAAAACTGCGCTTCGTAGCTCCGGGAGCGGACAAAGGGGGACGCTTCCGCGCTTTGCGCCTGTGCGGCGGTGGATAGAAGCAGAGCGAACGCAATGGCAAGAAGAGAGACACGTTTTTTCATGGCGGACTCCTTTTTATGGGACAAGAATGTCCAAATCATCTGCGGTGAGATCCTGCGTGTAGGGGTTGAGGCTTTCGTTGACAAGCGTGAGCGTGGCGGCGGGGTCGAGAACGTAGACTGACTGCTTGTTGTAATAACCGGTTCCGTCGCCGGGAAGCGTGTGGAAGCTGAGATTGGAAAGGCCGATGTTCAGCGCCTCCGTCCCGAGCCAGACCAGATTGCCGGTCGTGAGGTCGGTTTTGACGTAGGTGCAGAAGATATCGACCAGTCCGGGGATGTTTTTCACGTTGCCGACCTGAAGCAGCTGCTTGGCGACGGCTTTCAGGAAGGCCTGCTGCGTGTCGATACGGCCGAGATCCTGCCGCCCGCCGTAGCCGGTGTTGTCGTTGTTGTGGCGGAAGCGGACGACCTCCATGGCCTCCTGACCGTTGAGATGGCGTGGCCCCTTTTGAAAATGGATGTGCAGATCCTGATAGGGATCGTCGTAGTCCATGTCGCAGGGAATGTCAAAATCCACGCCGTCGATCTGGTCAACGAGCGCGATGAAGCCCTTGAGGTTGACCGTGACGTAGAAATCCACCGGCACGCCGAGCAGATTTTCGATCTCGCTCATCAGCAGCTCCGTACCGCCCTTGGCATAGGCGAAGTTGAGCTTATTGTTTTTGTATTCGTTGTGCAGCAGCGTGTCGCGCGGCAGACTGACGAGGGCAATTTTTTTGTTTATGGCATCGAAGTGAACGAGAATATTCGTGTCGCTGCCGCCGTTGTCATCGTCAAGACCGGAGACGAGGATGTTGTAGCAGTATTCCTTGCGCTCGCGGCCGTTGGGGATCACATCGGTATCCCGCGTCCCATCCTCACCGGAAGGCGTTACATCGTCTGCCTGTGAGTCCGGCTTGTCCGGCGTGAGCTCCGGTGCGCGAAAGACATATTTGATCGTTGCAAAAACAGCCGTCGTCAGAAAAAGCAGAGACAGCAGTGTGACCGCAAGACGTTCGGGGTGCTTGGCGGAATTCTTTTTTCTCATGCGGGGGCTCGATCCTTTCCGTGTGAATGGTGTGTCGAAATCAGTCGCAGAGCTATTATACACATTATGTCAACAAACTACAAGAGGGAAAAAGAGATCGCGCAGCAGCCGGGAGAGAAAGACCGGCCGACTGCGCAGAATTTCGTCCAAACTCTGTATATTTGGACGAAAAGAGAGAAGAAAAAGTTTCAAATTCCCTTATATTTTTTTCTGGTGGCGATGCCGCCGCGTATGTGCCGCTGGGCTTTGTTGATCTCGAGGATCTCCTTGACCTGTTGATACAGCCCGGGGTTGATCTGCGGAAGACGGTCCTGAAGGTCCTTATGTACCGTGGATTTGGAGATGCCGAATTTCTTGGCTGCGGCGCGTACCGTCGCGCGGTTTTCAATGATGTAAACAGCCAGATCGCAGGCTCGCTCTTCGATGTTACCCTTCATGCACGCAAATCTCCATTCTGGTCCGAGTTGCTTTAATCTATGCACGCTGGTATGGGAATATGCGCACGGCGGAGCGGCTTGCAAAGGGGGTGAGACTATGGTAGAATAAAAACAGACGAACCCCGAACCATTGATTTTTCAGGGGTTCGGGGTTTTCTTGTTACTAATGTGTGTATAGTTCAGCGTTCAGCGGCCTAAAATGTTCACCGGTTTGAACCCTATGGAATCA